>NZ_JBFTQU010000002.1:0-483705 GCF_056399165.1 Stenotrophomonas sp. 01N47 | reverse complement strand
ACCCCGTTCTTCAAGGGCTACCGTCCGCAGTTCTACTTCCGTACCACCGACATCACCGGTGCGGTCGAGCTGCCGGAAGGCGTCGAGATGGTGATGCCGGGCGACAACATCAAGATGGTTGTCACCCTGATCAACCCGGTCGCCATGGATGCCGGCCTGCGCTTCGCAATCCGCGAAGGTGGCCGTACCGTCGGTGCTGGCGTGGTTGCCACCATCCTCGAGTAATCTGTTAGAATCTGCGCCCCGATGTTGCCTGGGTAGGGCATCGGGGCGTATCAAACGGGAAAGTAGGCACAGGATGTGCTTTGTGTTCCCCAGACCAGGAAGGGTCAATGCCATTCAGGCGGCGTCAACAGGAGACTGTTGACAGCTGCCTTGCGTGCCATTATGCTTCTCCGTCTGGGCAGGCCGGTTTCACGGGTCTGCCTATGCATTTGGGGTCTACGGATTGACCTTGTCGGCCTGCGGGAATGCGGGCCGTCTGTATTCAGGGATTTCATGGGGCAAAGCAACCCAGAGGCTTTGTCTGTCGCTCTTTTATCGAAGGAACCTACCGCCATGGCGGACCAAAAGATCCGGATCCGGCTGAAAGCGTTCGATCATCGTCTGATCGACCGTTCGGCCAGCGAGATCGTTGAGACGGCGAAGCGGACCGGCGCGCAAGTGCGTGGCCCGATCCCGCTGCCGACCAAGATCGAGCGTTACACCATCCTCGTCTCCCCGCACGTCGACAAGGACGCGCGTGACCAGTACGAGACCCGCACGCACAAGCGCGTGCTCGATATCGTTGACCCGAATGACAAGACCGTGGACGCGCTGATGAAGCTCGAACTGGCTGCCGGCGTCGACGTTCAGATCAAGCTGACCTGAGGACTACGACCATGACGAAGAAGTATTCGTTGGGCTTCGTGGGCCGCAAGGCTGGCATGAGCCGCGTGTTCACCGAAGATGGCCGTTCCATCCCGGTGACCCTGATCGAAGCAACCCCCAACCGCATCGCGCAGATCAAGACCGTCGAAACTGACGGCTACAGCGCCGTGCAGGTGACCGTCGGTGCGCGTCGCGCTGCCCTGGTCAACAAGCCGGAAGCCGGCCACTTCGCCAAGGCGAAAGTGGAAGCGGGCCGTGGCCTGTGGGAATTCCGCGTTGAAGACGCCCAGCTCGGCGATTTCGCCGTGGGTGGCGAAGTCAAGGCGGACATCTTTGAAGTCGGCCAGATCGTCGACGTCCAGGGTGTCACCAAGGGTAAGGGCTTCCAGGGCACCATCAAGCGCTACAACTTCCGTATGGGTGACGCTACCCACGGCAACTCGCTGTCGCATCGCGCGCCGGGTTCGCTGGGTCAGCGCCAGACGCCCGGCCGCGTGTTCCCGGGTAAGAAGATGTCCGGTCACATGGGCGCCGTGCAGCAGAGCACCCAGAACCTGGAAGTTGTCAAGGTCGACGTCGAGCGCGGTCTGATCGCAGTTCGCGGCGCCGTTCCGGGCGCGGCGGGTGGCGACGTGATCGTCCGTCCGGCGAGCAAGGCATAAGGAGAGATGACGATGGAACTCGTTATCACGGGTAGCAATAACAAGGTCTCGGTCTCCGACGCCGTGTTCGGTCGCGATTTCAGCGAAGATCTGGTTCACCAGGTTGTCGTTGCTTACCGCAACGCCGGTCGCGCCGGCACCAAGGCGCAGAAGACTCGCTCCGAAGTGGCAGGTACCACCAAGAAGTCGAAGAAGCAGAAGGGCGGCGGCGCGCGTCATGGCGCACTGACGGCTCCGATCTTCGTCGGCGGCGGTGTCACCTTCGCGGCAAAGCCGCGCAGCTTCGAGCAGAAGGTCAATCGTAAGCAGTACCGTGCCGCCATGTGCGCGATCCTGTCCGAGCTGAACCGTCAGGGCCGTCTGACCATCGTGGAGTCCTTCGATGTCGAAGCGACCAACACGAAGGCTCTGATCGCCAAGCTGGCCGGCCTGGAAGTGGGCAAGCGCCCGCTGATCGTCACTGAAGAAGCCTCCGAGCACCTGTACCTGTCGGCGCGCAACATTCCCTACGTGGAAGTGCGTGACGTCCAGGGCCTGGATCCGGTGTCGCTGGTCGGTGCCGACACGGTCGTCATCACCGCTGACGCGGTCAAGAAGGTCGAGGAGTGGCTGGCATGAACAGCAACGAAAAAATCTTCAGCGTGCTGCTCGCCCCGCGTGTCTCCGAAAAGACCGCGCGCCTGCAGGAACTCTCCAATCAGTACGTCTTCGAAATTTCGAACGAAGCCACCAAGGCCGATGTAAAGGCCGCGGTTGAGCAGCTGTTCGACGTCAAGGTCGAAGCAGTCAACGTGGTCAACGTCAAGGGCAAGAACAAGTCCTTCCGTAACCGTGCTGGCCGCCGCGGCGATTGGCGCAAGGCGTACGTTCGCCTGGCCGACGGCCAGTCGATCGATGTAACGGCCAAGGCCTGAGGTACATCCCATGCCATTGATGAAATTCAAGCCCACTTCTCCCGGTCGCCGTTCGGCCGTGCGCGTGGTTACTCCCGACCTGCACAAGGGCGCTCCGCACGCTCCGCTGGTCGAGTCGCAGAGCCGTTCGGGTGGTCGCAACCACCACGGCCGCATCACCGTGCGTCACGTCGGTGGTGGCCACAAGCAGCACTACCGCCTGATTGACTTCAAGCGCAACAAGCTGGGCATCCCGGCGCGCGTGGAACGCATCGAATACGATCCGAACCGCACCGCGCACATCGCCCTGCTGTGCTACGTCGACGGCGAGCGTCGCTACATCATCGCCCCGAAGGGTCTGAAGGCTGGTGATCAGGTGATCGCTGGTTCGGATGCTCCGATCAAGGCGGGCAACACCCTGCCGCTGCGCAACATCCCGGTCGGTACCACCATCCACTGCATCGAGCTGAAGCCGGGCAAGGGCGCTCAGATCGCCCGCGCTGCGGGTGCTGCCGTGCAGCTGGTCGCTCGTGAAGGCATCTACGCCACCCTGCGCCTGCGCTCGGGTGAAATGCGCAAGGTTCCGGTTGAGTGCTGCGCGACCATCGGCGAAGTCGGCAACGACGAGCACAGCTTGGAAAAGCTGGGCAAGGCCGGTGCCAAGCGCTGGCGCGGCGTCCGCCCGACCGTTCGTGGTGCTGCCATGAACCCGGTTGACCACCCGCACGGTGGTGGTGAGGCGAAGGCCGGCCAGGGTAACCCGCATCCGGTCACCCCGTGGGGTGTTCCGACCAAGGGTTACAAGACGCGCCATAACAAGCGCACTCAGCAGTTCATCGTCCGCGATCGTAGGGGCTAATCGACCATGGCACGTTCACTCAAGAAGGGCCCGTTTGTCGATCACCACCTGGTTGCTAAGGTGGCTGCCGCTGCGGGTAGCAAGCGTCCGATCAAGACCTGGTCGCGTCGTTCGATGATCCTGCCTGACATGGTAGGCGTCACCATTGCCGTGCATAACGGCAAGAACCACATCCCGGTTCTCGTCAACGAGAACATGGTCGGCCACAAGCTCGGCGAATTTGCCATCACCCGGACCTTCAAGGGTCACGGTGGTGACAAGAAGTCGGGCAAGTAAGGAGAGATGACAATGGAAGCGAAAGCCATCCTGCGCACCGCGCGCATCTCCCCGCAGAAGGCACGTCTGGTCGCTGACCAGGTGCGCGGTCTGCCGGCCGAGCGTGCCGTCAACCTGCTGAAGTTCTCGGACAAGAAGGCTGCCCACCTGATCAAGAAGGTGGTGGAGTCGGCTATTGCAAATGCCGAGAACAACCAGGGCGCCGACGTCGACGAGCTGAAGGTTCAGACCATCATGGTAGATGAAGGTCCGACCCTGAAGCGTTTCATGGCGCGGGCGAAAGGCCGCGGTACCCGCATCCTCAAGCGCACCAGCCACATCACTGTGGTTGTTGGCGCCGCCAAGTAAGCGGATAAGGAAAAGACCATGGGTCATAAAGTTCATCCGATTGGTATCCGCCTCGGCATTTCCAAGGACTGGAACTCCAAGTGGTACGCCAACAAGGCCGAGTTCGCTGGTTACCTGGCAGCCGACCTGAAAGTGCGCGAAATGCTGCGCAAGAAGCTGGCTCAGGCCGGCATCAGCAAGATCCTGATCGAGCGTCCGGCAAAGACCGCTCGCGTGACGATCCACACCGCCCGTCCGGGCGTGGTGATCGGCAAGCGCGGTGAGGACATCGAGAAGCTGCGCAAGGAAGTGAGCGAGATGATGGGCGTCCCGGCGCACATCAACGTCACCGAAGTGCGCAAGCCCGAGCTGGACGCACAGCTGGTTGCCGAATCGATCGCGCAGCAGCTGGAGCGTCGCATCATGTTCCGCCGTGCAATGAAGCGCTCGGTCGGCAACGCGATGCGCCTGGGTGCCCTGGGCATCAAGGTCAACGTCGGTGGCCGCCTCAACGGTGCAGAAATCGCCCGTTCGGAGTGGTACCGCGAAGGCCGCGTGCCGCTGCACACGCTGCGTGCCGACATCGACTATGGCTTCGCTGAGGCCAAGACGACCTACGGCATCATCGGCATCAAGGTCTGGATCTACAAGGGCGAGGTCTTCGATTTCTCCCAGGTTGGCCAGGAAAAGCAGGACGACACCCCGTCGCGCAACGATCGTCATGATCGCGGCGACCGCGGTGACCGTCAGCGCCCGGCTCGTGAAGCGAGGTAACGACAATGTTGCAACCCAAGCGAACCAAGTACCGCAAGGTGCACAAGGGCCGTAACGAAGGCCTCAGCTGGAGCGCAAACGCTGTCAGCTTTGGCGAGTACGGCCTGAAGGCAACCGCCCACGGTCAGCTGACCGCGCGTCAGATCGAAGCGGCTCGCCGTTCGATCAGCCGCTACGTGAAGCGCGGCGGCAAGATGTGGATCCGAGTGTTCCCCGACAAGCCCATCACCAAGAAGCCCATCGAAGTTCGAATGGGTTCGGGTAAGGGCAACGTGGAATACTGGGTGGCCCAGATCCAGCCCGGCCGCATGATCTATGAAATCGAGGGTGTTACCGAGGAAGTGGCACGCGAGGCGTTCCGCCTGGCCGCTGCCAAGCTCTCGGTCACCACCACTTTCGTGACCCGGACGGTGCGCTGATGGATATCAAAACTCTCCGTGAAAAGTCGGCTGACGACCTCAAGGCCCACCTGATCGACCTGCGTAAGGAACAGTTCTCTGTCCGTATGCAGCAGGTCACCGGCCAGCTGCCGAAGACACACGACATCCGCCGGGTGCGTCGCGAAATTGCTCGCGTCAAGACCCTGCTCGGCAGCACGAAGTAAGGATGGCCGCTATGAGCGACAATACTGAAAACAAAGCGCTGCGCACGGTCGAAGGCCGTGTCGTCAGCAACAAGATGGACAAGACGGTTACCGTCCTGGTCGAGCGTCAGGTCAAGCACGCACTGTACGGCAAGTACATCAAGCGCTCGACGAAGCTGCACGCCCACGATGCCGACAACGCCTGCAAGGAAGGCGATGTCGTCCGCGTGACCGAGATTGCTCCGATGTCCAAGACCAAGAACTGGCGCGTGGTGGAAGTCATCACGCGTGCGGCTGAATAAGGAGTCTGAATCATGATCCAGATGCAGAGCTACCTTGACGTCGCCGACAATTCTGGTGCCAAGCGAGTGATGTGCTTCAAGGTGCTGGGTGGTTCCAAGCGCCGTTACGCCGGTATCGGCGACATCATCAAGGTCACCGTGAAGGATGCGATTCCGCGCGGCAAGGTCAAGAAGGGTGAAGTGTATGACGCCGTCGTGGTGCGTACCCGCAAGGGTGTGCGTCGCGCCGACGGCTCGCTGATCCGCTTCGACGGCAACGCTGCCGTTCTGCTTAACAACAAGCAGGAGCCGATCGGGACCCGTATCTTCGGGCCGGTGACTCGTGAACTTCGTTCGGAGAAGTTCATGAAGATCGTCTCGCTCGCTCCCGAAGTGCTGTGAGCGACAGGAGATAATCATGGCTAACCGTATCAAGAAGGGCGACCAGGTTGTCGTCAACGCTGGCAAGGACAAGGGTAAGCAGGGCGAAGTCGTCCGCGTCGATGGCGACCGTCTGGTCGTCGCCAACGTGAACATCGTCAAGCGCCACACCAAGCCGAACCCGCAGGCAGGTGTTGCCGGCGGCGTGGTCGAGCGTGAAGCGTCGATCCATATCTCCAACGTGAATGTGCTGAACCCGGCTTCGGGCAAGGGCGAGCGCGTTGGCTTCAAGGTGCTGGAGGATGGACGCAAACTGCGTGTGTTCCGCTCCAGCGGTGAGGCGCTCGACGCCTGAGGAATGAGAAGATGACTTCCCGTCTCGAAAAGTTTTACAAGGAAGAAGTGGTGCCGGCGCTGATGAAGCAGTTCGGTTACACCAATTCCATGCAGGTGCCGAAGCTGGTCAAAGTCACCCTGAACATGGGTGTCGGCGAAGCGGCCACCAACAAGAAGATCCTGGAAAACGCCGTTGGCGACATGACCAAGATCTCGGGCCAGAAGCCGATCGTCACCAAGTCGCGTATCTCGGTGGCATCGTTCAAGATCCGTGATGGTTGGCCGATCGGCTGCAAGACCACGCTGCGTCGCCACAAGATGTACGAGTTCCTGGACCGCCTGATCAACATCTCGCTGCCGCGCGTGCGCGACTTCCGTGGTGTTTCCGGTCGTTCCTTCGACGGTCGCGGCAACTTCAACATGGGTGTGAAGGAACAGATCATCTTCCCGGAAATCGACTTCGACGCTGTCGACGCGATCCGCGGTATGGATATCGCCATCACCACCACTGCGAAGACCGACGCGGAAGCGAAGGCGCTGCTGGCAGCGTTCAAGTTCCCGTTCCGTAACTGATTCGTCGAGGAAACCGAAATGGCAAAGACCTCCATGGTCAACCGCGACATCAAGCGGAAGAAGCTGGCTGAAAAGTTCGCTGTCAAGCGTGCTGCTCTGAAGAAGATCGTGTCCTCCCCGGACGCGAGCTACGAAGAGAAGATCGAGGCCGCCACCAAGTTGTCGAAGCTGCCGCGCGATTCGTCGCCGAGCCGCCACCGCAACCGTTGCGAACTGTCTGGCCGCCCGCGTGGCGTGTACAGCAAGTTCGGCCTGGGTCGCAACAAGCTGCGTGAAGCCACCATGCGTGGCGACGTTCCGGGCCTGCGCAAGGCCAGCTGGTAACCCCAGCCGGTCCTGCCAGCGAGGGCTCCCCCCGGGGAGCTTCGCAGCCGGGGAGGGGAGGCGTTCAGTTTTCCCTCTGCAAAAAACCGAAGAGCCCGACGCAAGTCGGGCTCTTTTGGCGTATACTCCCGCGTCTTGCTCTGCGCAACGCGTAGGGGGAGGGGCCTGGCCCGTTTCCAGGAGACAACAGATTTTCGCGAAAGCGGATATCGGTGCACTCAAAGGTACTCATATGAGCATGACTGATCCCATCGCCGACCTGCTGGTCCGCATCAAGAATGCGGCAGCGGTTGGCAAGCAGACGGTGAAAGCCCCGTCGTCCAAGATCAAGGTTGCGATCGCCCAGGTCCTGAAGGACGAGGGTTACATCGCCGACCTGCGCGTGACCGCGCTCGAGAACAACAAGTCCGAGCTGGAAATCGTGCTGAAGTATTTCGAAGGCAAGCCGGTCATCGCGACCCTGAAGCGCTTCTCGCGTTCGGGCCTGCGCCAGTACCGCGGCAAGAGCGAACTGCCGAAGGTCATGAACGGCCTGGGCATTTCCATCATTTCCACTTCCAAGGGCATCATGACTGATGCGCAGGCGCGCCAGTTGGGCGTCGGCGGCGAAGTCCTGTGCTTCGTGGCCTAAGGCGAAAGGAGTAGACCATGTCCCGTGTAGCCAAGAAGCCGATCGACCTGGGTAAGGTTGAACTGAACGTCCAGAACGACAACGTCATCGCCAAGGGCCCGAAGGGCACCCTGTCGCTGGCCAAGCCGGCTGGTATCAACATCAATGTCGAAAACGGCGTTGCCACCCTGAGCACCGACAACGTGGAACTGATCCCGCTGACCGGTACCGTCCGCGCCATCCTGTCCAACATGGTCAAGGGTGTTTCCGAAGGCTTCGAGCGCAAGCTTGAGCTGGTCGGCGTGGGTTACCGTGCTGCGATGCAGGGCAAGGACCTCAGCCTGTCGCTGGGCTACTCGCACCCGATCGTGTTCGTGGCGCCGGAAGGCATCACCATCACCACCCCGACCCAGACTGAAATCCTGGTGCAGGGCGCTGACAAGCAGGCCGTCGGTGAAGCTGCCGCCAAGATCCGTGCGTTCCGCAAGCCGGAGCCGTACAAGGGCAAGGGCGTGAAGTACTCCGACGAAGTCATCATTCGCAAGGAAGCCAAGAAGGCCTAATTAGGACCTTCCGCTTTCCAGGGAAAAAGATCATGAACAAGAACATCGCCCGCCTGCGTCGCGCCAAGTCGACCCGTGCCCACATCCGTGTGCTCGGTGTTGCCCGCCTGTCGGTGCTGCGCACCGGCCAGCACCTGTACGCGCAGGTCTTCACCGCTGACGGCTCGAAGGTGCTGGCTGCTGCCAACACCACCCAGGCCGACATCAAGGAAGGCCTGAAGAACGGCAAGAACGCTGATGCCGCCGCCAAGGTTGGCCGCATCGTCGCTGAGCGCGCCAAGGCCGCCGGCGTCGAGAAGGTTGCCTTCGATCGTTCGGGTTACCGTTACCACGGCCGCATCAAGGCCCTGGCTGACGCAGCCCGCGAAGCCGGCCTGCAGTTCTAAGGGATCAGGGCAAGGGGCTCCGGCCCTCATGCCCGCCTGCTCGCCAGCCTGAGTGAGGCTGGGCGGCGCCGCTCTTCTGTAGCGGCCCACCGCAACAACGCACCACTCCACAACCATAAGCGGCCTCGAGCCGTACATAACCCAACAACCAAGGAATAAACATGGCAGAAGAACGTCAGCAGCGGGGTCGCGATCGCGACCGTAACCGCGAAGAGAAAGTCGACGACGGCATGATCGAAAAGCTGGTCGCGGTCAATCGCGTCAGCAAGACCGTCAAGGGTGGCCGTCAGTTCACCTTCACCGCCCTGACTGTTGTCGGCGACGGCGAAGGCAAGGTCGGTTTCGGTTATGGCAAGGCGCGCGAAGTGCCGGTCGCCATCCAGAAGTCGATGGAGCAGGCTCGCAAGAACCAGGTCACCGTCGATCTGAACAACGGCACCCTGTGGCACACCATCAAGGATGGTCACGGCGCAGCGCGCGTGTTCATGCAGCCGGCTTCCGAAGGTACCGGCGTCATTGCCGGTGGTGCCATGCGCGCCGTGCTGGAAGCAGTGGGCGTGAAGAACGTGCTGGCCAAGGCCACCGGTTCGCGCAACCCGATCAACCTGGTGCGTGCCACCGTGAAGGGCCTGACTGCAGCGCAGTCGCCGGCTCGCATCGCGGCCAAGCGCGGCAAGAAGGTGGAGGATCTCAACCATGGCTAATGAAACCAACAAGACCGTCAAGGTCCGTCTGGTTCGCGGCCTGCGTGGTGCCCAGGCGCGTCATCGCCTGTCGGTGCGTGCGCTGGGTCTGGGCAAGCTCAACGATGTGCGTGAACTGAAGGACAGCCCGCAGGTTCGCGGTCTGATCAACAAGGTCCACTACCTCGTCAAGGTTGAGGAATAATCCAATGACCATGCATCTGAATGAATTGAGCCCGGCACCGGGCGCTCGTAAAGAGCGTACCCGCGTCGGTCGCGGTATCGGCTCCGGCCTGGGCAAGACCTGCGGCCGCGGCCACAAGGGTTCGTTCGCCCGTAAGGGTGGCGGCAAGATCAAGGCTGGCTTCGAAGGCGGCCAGACCCCCATGCAGCGTCGTCTGCCGAAGATCGGCTTCCGTTCGCCGATCGCCAAGGACACCGCTGAAGTGCTGCTGTACCAGCTGGACAAGCTGCCGGCCGGCGAGATCGACTTCGCTGTCCTGCGTGCTGCCAAGCTGGTCCCGAGCACTGCCAAGAAGGCCAAGGTCGTCGTCAAGGGCGAAGTGACCAAGGCGTTCACCCTGAAGGGTGTTGCTGCCACGGCCGGTGCCAAGGCTGCGATCGAAGCTGCCGGCGGCAGCGTAACGGAGTAAGAGAATCATGGCGCAAGCTGGCATCGGTAACCTCGCGGGCGGAATGGGCAAGTTCACTGAACTTCGCCAACGTTTGCTGTTCGTCGTCGGGGCTTTGATCGTCTATCGCATTGGCTGCTACGTGCCGGTGCCGGGCGTCAATCCCGATGCCATGCTTGCCATGATGCAACAGCAGGGCGGCGGCATCGTGGACATGTTCAACATGTTCTCGGGCGGCGCCCTGCACCGTTTCAGCATTTTCGCGCTGAACGTGATGCCGTACATCTCGGCATCGATCGTGATGCAGCTGGCTGTGCACATCTTCCCCGCCTTGAAGGCGATGCAGAAGGAAGGTGAGTCCGGCCGCCGCAAGATCACCCAGTATTCGCGCATCGGCGCTGTGCTGCTCGCAGTGGTGCAGGGTGGTTCGATCGCGCTGGCGCTGCAGGGCCAGGTGTCGCCGACCGGCGCACCGGTCGTGTACATGCCGGGCATGGGCTTCGTGCTCACTGCCGTGGTCGCACTGACCGCCGGCACCATGTTCCTGATGTGGGTTGGTGAGCAGGTGACCGAGCGCGGCATCGGCAACGGCGTTTCGCTGATCATCTTCGCCGGTATCGTGGCGGGCCTGCCGGGTGCGGTCATCCACACCTTCGACGCCTACCGCGACGGCAACATCCAGTTCATCCAGCTGCTGCTGATCGCCATCGTCGTGCTCGCCTTCACCTTCTTCGTGGTGTTCGTCGAACGCGGCCAGCGCCGGATCACGGTGAACTACGCGCGCCGCCAGGGCGGTCGCAACGCGTACATGAACCAGACCTCGTTCCTGCCGCTGAAGCTGAACATGGCCGGCGTCATCCCGGCGATCTTCGCCTCGAGCCTGCTGGCCTTCCCGGCCACCCTGGCCATGTGGTCGGGTCAGGCTGCCAACCAGAGCACCTTTGGCCAGACCCTGCAGAAGGTCGCCAATGCCCTGGGTCCGGGCGAGCCGCTGCACATGATCGTCTTCGCCGCGCTGATCACCGGTTTCGCGTTCTTCTACACCGCGCTGGTGTTCAACTCGCAGGAAACCGCCGACAACCTGAAGAAGTCGGGCGCGCTGATTCCGGGTATCCGTCCGGGCAAGGCCACCGCCGACTACATCGACGGCGTGTTGACCCGACTGACTGCTGCCGGTTCGGCTTACCTGGTGATCGTCTGCCTGCTGCCGGAACTGATGCGCACGCAGCTGAACGCCTCGTTCTATTTCGGCGGTACTTCGCTGTTGATCGTGGTGGTGGTGGTGATGGACTTCATCGCCCAGGTGCAGGCGCACCTGATGTCCCACCAGTACGAGAGCCTGCTGAAGAAGGCCAACCTGAAGGGCGGCAACCGCGGTGGTTTTGCTCGCGGCTGATTAGCCTGTTATACTTTCGTCTTCCTGACGTGATGGTCCTCCGCTTCGCGGACTCTGGCCACACAAACGAAGGGCGGCCCCCGCAGCGGTTCCGGGTGGGGGTGTGATGAGGTGGTCCCGCGCTGGAGTAGCGCGGGCGGCCCGGGAGGCAACTCCAGGTCCAACCCCATCCGGCGCCGGAGCCTGGGCACACTCCCCGGGCCGGGTTCATGAAACCTCTGGTTTCACGGGCTTCCAAGTAAACCGGAACCTTGTTAGTATCACTGGTTCACTTTTTTGATCCATCCTGCCGGATCGGCGTGCCTTGAGCGCGCTGTCGGCCATCACTCAGCTGGAGAACCGCGTCATGGCGCGTATTGCAGGCGTCAACCTGCCAGCCCAGAAGCATGTCTGGGTCGGGTTGCAAAGCATTTACGGCATCGGCCGTACCCGTTCGAAGAAGGTCTGCGAAGTCGCAGGCGTCACTTCGACCACCAAGATCCGCGATCTGTCGGAGCCGGAAATCGAGCGCCTGCGCGCCGAAGTCGGCAAGTACATCGTGGAAGGCGATCTGCGCCGTGAAATCGGTATCGCGATCAAGCGCCTGATGGACCTGGGCTGCTACCGCGGCCTGCGTCACCGTCGCGGTCTGCCGCTGCGTGGCCAGCGCACCCGTACCAACGCCCGCACCCGCAAGGGCCCGCGCAAGGCGATCAGGAAGTAAGGGACATATAAATGGCTAAGCCTGCTGCTAAGACCAAGAAGAAGATCAAGCGCGTCGTCACCGACGGCGTTGCCCACGTCCACGCTTCGTTCAACAACACCATCGTGACCATCACCGACCGTCAGGGCAATGCTCTGTCGTGGGCGACCTCCGGTGGCGCTGGCTTCCGCGGTTCGCGCAAGTCGACCCCGTTCGCAGCCCAGGTGGCTGCCGAAAAGGCCGGTCGTGCTGCGCTGGACTACGGCGTGAAGTCGCTGGAAGTCCGCATCAAGGGTCCGGGTCCGGGCCGTGAGTCGGCCGTGCGTTCGTTGAACAACGTCGGCTACAAGATCACCAACATCATCGACGTGACGCCTATCCCGCACAACGGGTGCCGTCCGCCGAAGAAGCGTCGCGTCTAAAGGGAGCGATAAGAAATGGCTCGTTATATCGGTCCTACCTGTAAGCTCGCCCGTCGCGAAGGCGCCGACCTGTCCCTGAAGAGCCCAGCGCGTGCGCTGGACTCCAAGTGCAAGTTGGAGCAGAAGCCCGGCCAGCATGGCGCCACTGCCCGCAAGGGCAAGCTGTCCGACTACGCTACCCAGCTGCGTGAAAAGCAGAAGGTCAAGCGTATCTACGGTCTGCTGGAGCGTCAGTTCCGCAACTACTACAAGAAGGCCTCGACCAAGAAGGGCAACACCGGCGAGAACCTCCTGCAGCTGCTGGAAACCCGCCTGGACAACGTTGTCTACCGCATGGGCTTCGCCGTGACCCGTCCGGCTGCCCGTCAGCTGGTGTCGCACCGCGGCGTCACCGTGAATGGCAAGTCGGTCAACCTGGCCTCGTACCAGGTCAAGGCTGGCGACGCCATCGCCCTGTCTGAAAAGGCTGCCAAGCAGCTGCGCGTCCAGGAAGCCCTGACCGTCGCCGCCCAGCATGACCTGAGCCCGTCGTGGGTTGAAGTGGATTCCGGCAAGTTCTCCGGCATCTTCAAGGCTGTTCCGGATCGTTCGGATCTGCCTGCGGACATCAACGAAGCGCTGATCGTCGAGCTGTATTCGAAGTAATTCACATTGGAGAGCCCCCGGCGACGGCCGGGGGTTCACTAGGAGAACCCGCAACATGACGGTTACCGCCAACCAGGTTCTGCGTCCTCGCGGTCCGCAGATCGAACGCATTACCGACACCCGTGCAAAGGTCGTTATCGAACCTTTGGAGCGGGGTTACGGGCATACGCTGGGTAATGCCCTGCGTCGCGTGCTGCTGTCGTCCATCCCGGGCTTCGCCATCACGGAAGTCGAGATCGACGGCGTGTTGCACGAGTACACCACGGTCGAAGGTCTGCAGGAGGACGTGCTGGAAGTCCTGCTGAACCTGAAGGACGTGGCCATCCGTATGCACTCTGGCGACAACGCGACTCTGTCCCTGTCCAAGCAGGGTCCGGGCGTTGTCACTGCTGCCGACATCAAGGTCGACCACAATGTGGAGATCTTGAACGGCGACCACGTGATCTGCCACCTGACCAAGGACACGGCAGTGAACATGCGTCTGAAGATCGAGCGTGGTTTCGGCTATCAGCCGGCAGCTGCGCGTCGTCGTCCGGACGAAGAAACCCGTGCCATCGGCCGTCTGGTCCTGGATGCCTCGTTCTCGCCGGTCCGCCGTGTCGCCTATGCCGTGGAAGCGGCTCGTGTCGAACAGCGCACCGACCTGGACAAGCTGGTCATCGATATCGAGACCAACGGCACCATCGACGCCGAAGAAGCAGTGCGTACCGCTGCCGACATCCTCAGCGATCAGCTGTCGGTGTTCGGTGACTTCACCCACCGCGACCGCGGTGCGGCGAAGCCGGCCAACAACGGCGTGGATCCGGTGCTGCTGCGCCCGATCGACGATCTGGAGCTGACCGTGCGTTCGGCCAACTGCCTCAAGGCCGAGAGCATCTACTACATCGGCGATCTGATCCAGAAGACCGAAGTCGAGCTGCTGAAGACCCCGAACCTGGGTAAGAAGTCGCTCACCGAGATCAAGGAAGTGCTGGCCCAGCGTGGCCTGTCGCTCGGCATGAAGCTGGAGAACTGGCCGCCGGCCGGCGTCGCCAGCCACGGCATGCTGGGCTGATATAGCCTTTCTGCAAGACTGCATGGCCCCGTCGGCAACGACGGGGTCATTGCATCAAGGCAATACCGCCACGACGAACGAAGGTTCGCGGGCAGGTCGTCCAGGACGGATGGCCAGGACCAACCGCAGTCCGAGCAGCAGCGCCAGGAAGGCGACAACGATCCGCAAAGCCACATCATTAACCAAGGAATATCACCATGCGTCACCAGAAATCCGGCCGTAAGTTCAGCCGTACCAGCGCCCACCGCGAAGCGATGTTCAAGAACATGGCCGCCTCGCTGTTCAAGCACGAGCTGATCAAGACCACCCTGCCGAAGGCCAAGGAACTGCGCCGCGTCGCCGAGCCGCTGATCACCCTGGCCAAGGTCGACTCCGTCGCCAACCGTCGTCTGGCCTTCGCCCGCCTGCGCGACAACGAAGCCGTCGGCAACCTGTTCACCATCCTGGGCCCGCGCTACGCGAACCGTCCGGGCGGCTACCTGCGCCTGCTGAAGTGCGGCTTCCGCGCCGGCGACAACGCGCCGATGGCCTACGTCGAACTGGTTGACCGTCCGGTCGTGGCTGAAGCCGTCGAAGAGTAATCGACGCGCGACACCCGTCATTCGGTGAAGAACCCGGCCTCGTGCCGGGTTTTTCCGTTTCTGGGCGACGGATGGAGATCCACGCCGGGCGTGGTTGATCCCGCATGTTGCGGCGCGCGCGCCGGCGTGTTCCGACGGGCGCGACGTTGTGGCGGTTCGAACGGCGCGCACTCTCGGTTACGCTTGCGGTCCGTACTACACGAGCGTTGCCGATGAATCCTCTGCGCTGGCCTTTCCGTGCCCAGTTCCTGTTGGGCTTCCTGATCTGCGCGGGCCTGCTGGGTTACGCCATTTTCCTGCAGCTGAAGATGGGGCTGGAGCCGTGTCCGCTGTGCATCTTCCAGCGCCTGGCGTTCGCGGCCCTGGGCCTGCTGTTCCTGATCGGCGCCCTGCATGGGCCGTCCAACCGTCCGGGGCGGGCGACCTACGGCATCCTCGCTTTCATCGCTGCAGCCGTGGGCGTGGGCATCGCCGCACGCCATGTCTACGTGCAGATGCTGCCGCCGGAAATGGGGGCGACCTGTGGCCCGCCGCTGGCCTTCCTGCGCGAGACCATGGGGCCGCTGGAAGTGTTCCGCACCGTGCTGACCGGCACCGGCAACTGCGGCAACATCGACTGGACGTTCCTTGGCCTGACCATGCCGATGTGGTCGGGCGTGTGGTTCGTGCTGCTGGCCCTGTGGGCGCTGGTGGTGTCGCTGCGCAAGGTCAAGCACTGAGCCAGTCCGGAGCCACGCATGGCGTGGCTCTACTGCGTTCCGGTAGTGCCGGCCGCTGGCCGGCAATCCCAGGGGCGGTTGAGTTCCGGTAGTGCCGGCCGCTGGCCAGCAATCCCAGGGGCGGTTGAGTTCCGGTAGTGCCGGCCGCKGGCCGGCAACCCCAGGGGCGGTTGAGTTCCGGTAGTGCCGGCCGCTGGCCGGCAACCCCCTGGGGGCGATGCAGTCCCGTGCAATGCCGGCCAGCGGCCGGCACTACCTCAGAAGTCCTGCTGCAGGCTCAGATAGGCGCCGCGACGCGGCCCCCACTGCGGTGCGAACACGCCGATGCCGCCGCCATCGCGCAGCTGGTAGCTGCGATCCAGCGCGTTGATCACCGCCAGTTGCACATGCAGCGGATGACCGCTGTCGGCGTTGAAGTCATGCGCGGCGCTGAGATTGACCTGCAGGTACGACGGTAGTTCGCCGCCATTGGGCACACCCTCCATGTCCGAACGCAGGCCGCTGCCGTACACGTAGTTCGCACCGACCCGATTGTGGCCAGCGAATGCATAGCTGACGCCGCCGGAAGACGTCAGCTTCTGGTCGTGGTCCAGATGGATCCAGTTCTGCTGTACGTAGGCCAGTGCATCCGGATCGAGGTTGTACTGGCTGGTGATGACCTGGGTGCCCATGGCCTTGTTGTAGGCCGCGTTGAAGTACGCGCTGATCGGCCCGTTGCTGTAGTCGGCGCTGAACTCCAGGCCGTGGATGTGCCCGCGACGATAATTGAAGGTGGAATAGATGTAGGCGGCGCCGAACTGGCCTTCGTCCTGCAGGCGGTGCACGCGTCGGTCGTAGGCATCCAGGCCGAGGGTGAGGTGGTCGCCGACCTGCTGTGACACGCCGATGTCGTAATAGTCGCTGCGCTCGGACAACGGCGTGGTGCTGCCACCGGCCGGTTGCTGGTTGCTGGTGCCATCGAACAGGGCCAGATCGCTGCCGGCAACCAACTCACTGGCAGGCGGGGTGAAGTAGCGCGAATAGCCGGCGTGCACGGTGGTGCTGTCGCTGGCGTTCCAGACCACGCCCAGGCGTGGGCTGAGCTGGCCCTCGGTGTGACCGAATGCCTTGAAGCGGTCGCCGCGCAGGCCGTAGTTGACGGTCCAGTCATCACCGATCCGCCACTCGTCCTGCACGTACAGGGCTGCGGTGCTGGCGTGGAAGGCATTGCGGTCCGGGATCAGCCGTGGCGTGGTGCTCGTCTGCTGGCCGTCGGCGTCGACCGGGAACACCCAGCTGCTGTTGTTGGCGGTGGCGTGTTCGTAGTTGCCATACAGGCCATAACGCAGGGTGTGGTTATCGCCCAGGGGGGTGGAGAAATCGGCCTGCAGGGTGTTGGCGCGGTTGCTGCGCCGGACCTGCGAGGCGACGCCGCTGAACACCAGGTCGCCCACGACGTCCGGATTGAAGGCCACATCGCTGTAGCGCTGGCCGGCCGAGAGCTGGTACGCGGTCTGGCCGAGCGTGCCCTGCAGCACCAGCATGCCGAAGCGGGTGGTCTCGCGCTGGGTTTCGTCCAGCTGGCTGGAATCGAAGGTGGTGGTGTCCAGGTAGCCGAACTGCGGGGTCTGCCCCGGGTTGACCGGGATCTGGAAGCGGTTGTTGGCAAAGCCGGCGAACACGCTCAGGCGGGTGCTGTCGTTGACCAGATAGGTCAGGTCGGCAAAGGCCTTCCCCTGGTGGGTGTCGTCATGCAGCGGCCTGCGTGCGCTGGTGGGGTTCTCCAGCCCGACCTCGTTCTGGTCGTAGTTGCCGGTCAGGAACCAGCTCCAGCGGCCCTGATTGCCCCACCAGGAGGCGTTCGGGTTGACCTTGCCGAACGAACCGGCGGTGATGCCAGCGCTGCCGCCGTTGCCCAGCTCGGCGCCACTGCGGGTGGTGATATCGACCACCGCGGCGGTGCGTTCACCGAACTGCGCCGGCAGCGCACCATCCATCAGGCGGATGCTCTTGATGGTGCGCGCATCCAGGGTCTGGCCGAAGCCGGAGATCGATTCGGGCAGCAGTACGCCGTTGATGCGGTACTGCAGGTTGGCGTGGTCGCCGCGCACGTGCACGCCGCCGTAGGAGTCCTGGACCACGCCCGGGGCCTGCAGCAGCACCTGGCTGAGCGGGGCGGAGGCGCCCAGCGGCTGCTTCTGGATGTCCTCGGCGGTGATCTGGTACTGGCTGCTGCCGATGTCCGGTGACAGGGCGTTGCGGGCCTGGTCGAGCTGAGCACTGACGGTGACTACGTCGAGGTCCTTGACCGCAGCCGCGCTGGCATCAGTGTCGGCGGCAAGCACGGGTTGGCTGGTGAGGATCAGGGCGAATGTGATGGCGGTGGTGAGCAGGGAGGGCTTCATGGGAAATGGGCAGGGAAGGGGAGGGGGCCGGTCCATGAGGGAGTGTTACTCCGTAACAACTGCGTGCCGATCATGCGCCTGTCCGGCGATGGCGACCATGCCGTTTCTGGCCGATCACACGGCCCCTTTCCACACCGTTCAGGCAGTCATGACCGGGCCCGGCCCTTTGCGCCAGCGGCTGGCTCTGCGACCATGACCGCCCCCCACCCCGGATGTCCGTAATGAGCCTGTCCGCCGTTCCGCCCGCCCCCGATCCTGCCGCCATCGCTGCTGGCGCCGCCTGGTCACCGGAGAGCTGGCGGGGCAAGACCGCGCTGCAGATGCCGACCTATCCCGATCCGGTGGCACTGGATGCCGCGTTGCACGAGCTGAAGCGGCTGCCGCCGCTGGTGACCTCGTGGGAGATCCTGGCGCTGAAGCAGCAGCTGGCCGACGCCCAGGAAGGCAAGCGTTTCCTGTTGCAGGGCGGCGACTGCGCGGAGAATTTCAGCGACTGCGAATCGGGCACGATCTCCAACCGGTTGAAGGTGCTGCTGCAGATGAGCCTGGTGCTCGTGCACGGCCTGCGCCAGCCGGTGATCCGCGTCGGCCGTTTCGCCGGCCAGTACGCCAAGCCGCGCTCGGCCGATACCGAGACCCGCGACGGCGTGACCCTGCCCAGCTACCGCGGCGATGTCATCAATGCGCCGGCCTTCACCGAGGCGGCGCGGCTGCCCGATCCGAAGCGGATGCTGCAGGCCCACGCGCATTCGGCGATGACGATGAACTTCGTGCGTGCGCTGATCGATGGCGGCTTCGCCGACCTGCACCATCCCGAATACTGGAATCTGGAATGGGTAAGCCACTCGCCGTTGGCCGCTGAGTACCAGAAGATGGTCGCCTCGATCGGCGATGCCGTGCACTTCATGGAGACCCTGGCCGGGGCCCGCGTGCACAACCTCAACCGCATCGATTTCTACACCTCGCATGAAGCGCTGCTGCTGCCCTACGAGCAGGCGCTGACCCGGCAGGTGCCGCGCCAGCAGGGCTGGTTGAACCTGAGCACGCACTATCCGTGGATCGGCATGCGTACCGCCGCGCTGGATGGCGCACACGTGGAGTACCTGCGTGGCGTGCGCAATCCGATCGCGATCAAGGTCGGACCGTCGGTAACGCCCGACCAGTTGCTGCGCCTGATCGACGTGCTCAATCCAGATGACGAACCGGGCCGCCTGAGCTTCATCCATCGCATGGGCGCGGCGCAGATCGCGCAGAAGCTGCCGCCGCTGCTGGATGCGGTCAAGCGCGATGGTCGCCGCGTGCTGTGGGTGTGCGATGCGATGCATGGCAATACCGAGAGCACTGCCAACGGCTTCAAGACGCGGCGCTTCGACAATGTACGTGGTGAGGTCGAGATGTCGTTCGACCTGCACGCGGCCGCAGGCACCCGCCTGGGGGGCGTGCACCTGGAACTGACCGGTGAGGATGTGACCGAATGCACCGGCGGTGCGCGCGAGCTGACCGAGCGTGATCTGGAACGTGCCTATCGTTCGACCGTCGATCCGCGATTGAACTACGAGCAGTCGCTTGAGATTGCTATGGCGATCGTGCGCAAGCAGGAGCAGGTGCGGTAAGGGTGTTTCGGCAGGGCTGCGCCCTGCACCTGCCGAGGCCAGAGCAACGTCAACGTCAAAAGCGGGCTATCCGTGGTCTGGCGGGGCGGTGTCGGATTGCGGGGACGCCGCAAGTACGTCCCTGTAGGCTTGGCAGCCGCTTGCTCGTGTGCGCTGTCCTGCGCACACGGCAAGGCCGGGGTTGGGCGTCCTGCCCAACCCGCCCGAGGCATGCCTCGGGCCCATGCGGCTGACACCCCGCACTCCGACACCGCCCCGCCTTCGACAGTTTTCCGGTGTCTGTTGGATTCACGCCATGCGTGGATGAATCTCCATCGGAATCGAATATTTCGAATTGAATTTGAAGAGCATCCACGCATGGCGTGGATCTACGTGTCGACCAAGGTCGACACCCACCAAGAGCGGGCCATGACATTCCGACAGATCGCGGGAAATTGTCGGAGGCGGGGAGGGGACAGATGGCGGGGGCGTGAGCGCCATGGATGGCGCGACCGAGCTTACATGGACGTACTTGCAGCGTCCCCCTCCATCTGTCCCCTCCCCGCCATCCCAAGGAGTGCAGGCTTTTGCTGTTACCGTTGCTGTTGTTGTTGAGGTTGCCGGCCAGCGGCCGGCACTACCGCGGGTGCAGGGCGCAGCCCTGCCGAACACCCCCGCCTACATTCTGCTTACGAACGGCTGACATCGCGCTCATGGTGCATGCGCCACGCTGGCTCCTTGATGCAGACAGCGAGAATGCGCAGTGATATGGCAACACCTGCAGCAGTATCTGTGGCCGATCGGAACCGCTTTGGTGGTCGGTGGCCTGGGCGCTTGGGTCGTACTGGCACTGTACCGTCGCCTGCGCGGGCGTGACCGGCGCCGTGCGCGCATTGGCCGGGTGATCGGACCGCCGCTGGCTCTTGCACTGCCCCTGCTGTTGCTGGTGCCGGCGCTGCAGGCCACGCCATTGCCGGAACACACGCTCGATCAACTGCTGCGCGTGCTGCACATCGCCCTGACCGCCTGCTTCATCTGGTTGCTGGTGCGTGCGGTGGCGGCGGGGGAGCGGGCGATCCTGCGCAGCCATCCTATCGATGTCTCCGACAACCTCGAAGCGCGCCGCATCCAGACCCAGACGCGAGTGCTCAGCCGCGTGCTGATGGGCGGCATCATCGTGCTCGGTGCTTCGCTGGTGCTGCTGACCTTCCCGATGGTGCAGAAGATCGGCACCGCGCTGCTGGCGTCGGCGGGTTTGATCGGCCTGGTGGCGGGTATCGCCGCCAAACCGGTGTTCGGCAATCTGATCGCGGGCCTGCAGATTGCGGTGACCCAGCCGATCCGGCTCGATGACGTGGTGATCGTCGAGGGCGAATGGGGACGCATCGAAGAGATCGGCAGCAGCTACGTGGTGGTGCGTATCTGGGATGAGCGGCGGATGGTGGTGCCGCTGACCTGGTTCATCGAGCACCCGTTCCAGAACTGGACGCGGCGCAGTGCCGATCTGCTCGGCACGGCGTTCCTTTGGTTGGACTACCGTGCACCGATCGCGGCGATACGTGCCGAGCTGGAACGCATCTGCCAGGGCCAGCCGCTGTGGGATGGACGGGTGTGCGTGACCCAGGTGACCGAGACCAGCGAGCGCGCGATCCAGGTGCGGTTGCTGGTCAGTGCGCGCAGTTCCGGTGATGCGTTCGACCTGCGCTGCCTGGTGCGCGAACGCATGCTGGATTTCCTCGCGCGCGAGCATCCGCAATCGCTGCCGCAGGTACGCGCGCGCCTGCAGCGCGACGATGAGCTGGATATGCCGCGGATGCGGCGTGCAGGCAGCGCCGATGTGCGATCGCCGGGTGCGGAGGATGGTGAGGCGGCCATCGCGCCAGTGGAGCCGTCGGATCGGTAGTGCCGGCCGCTGGCCGGCAGTTCCGGATGTCAGGGGTCGCCGGATTCGATCAAGGCATCGGTATCGAAGTGCGGTGGGCGTCGGGCGCGCGTGCGCTGCTCGTACGCGTAGGCCATCTCGATCAGCTTCGGTTCGCTCCAGGCCGTGCCCATGAACAACAGCCCCGCAGGCAGGCCATCGATCTGGCCCATCGGCACGCTCAGGCTGGGGTAGCCGGCGACGGCGGCGACACTGTAGCTCTCGCCGGGGAAGTCATCGCCGGTGCTGCGAAGGGGCCAGGCCAGACCGGTTGTCGGTGCGACCAGCGCATCCAGCTTCTGCGATGCCAGCACTGCGTCGATGCCTTCCGGGCCCGCCAGTCGCCGCGCATCGCTGCGCGCGCGGATGTAGACGGGATCGGCCAGGCCGGGGGTCGCCTGGGCTTCCAGCAGCAGCTCCTGGCCGAACAGGCCCAGTTCCTGGCCCTTGTGTGCCTCGTTGAAGGCGATCAGCCCGGCCAGACTGCGCAGTGGCGCCTGGTACGTGTTGAGATAACGCTCCAGACCCGCCTTGAATTCGTACAGCAGGACGATGCGTTCGGCATCGGCCCAGGCGCCCTGGTTGGGCAGTTCCACCGGCACCACCACGGCGCCGGCGCGGCGCAGCTCAGCGACCGCCTGCTCAACCAGCGGTGGCATCCCTCGATACTTCAGCAATGGTGTCTGCAGCAGGCCGATGCGCTTGCCGCGCAGGCCCTGCGGATCCAGTCGTGCGGTGTAGTCGTAGACCGCCCGGCCGGGCATGGTCGCGGTGGCGGGGTCGGCATCATCGCGGCCAGCGATGGCGGTCAGCACGGCGGCGGCGTCGGCGACGCTGCGGGTCATCGGGCCCGCGGTGTCCTGGCTGAAGGAGATCGGGATGATGCCTTCGCGGCTGACCAGGCCGACGGTCGGTTTCAGGCCGACCACACCGTTGATCGCCGCGGGGCAGACGATGCTGCCATCGGTTTCAGTGCCGATGGCCACGCTGGCCAGGTTGGCGGCCACGGCCACCGCGCTGCCGCTGCTGGAGCCGCAGGGTGAATGACTGAGGCGGTAGGGATTGCGGGTCTGGCCGCCGCGCGCGCTCCAGCCGGAGATCGAGTCGTTGCCGCGGAAGTTGGCCCACTCGCTGAGGTTGGTCTTGCCCAGCACCACTGCGCCCGCTTCGCGCAGGCGGCGGACCAGGTAGGCATCGCCGGGGCGGAAGCCCTGCAGGGCGAGCGAACCGGCACTGGTAGCCATGGGCGCGGCGTTGATGTTGTCCTTCAGCAGGATCGGGATGCCATGCAGCGGTCCGCGCAGGCGCCCGGCACGGCGCTCGCGATCACGCTCGGCGGCTTCCTTCAGGGCATCGGGGTTGAGCTCGATCACTGCGCGCAGGCGCGGACCGGCGCGGTCCAGCGTGGCGATGCGCTTGAGGTAGGCGTGGGTGAGGGTGGTGCTGTCCAGTTCGCCGGCGACCATGCGTGCCTGCAGGTCGGAGACTTCGGTCTCGGCGTAGGCGAAGGGCACGTTGCTGCTACCCGGTTCGGCAGCGTGGGCGCTGGGCGTGGCCGGGCTGCAGCCAACAGCAAACACCGCAGGCAGCGCGGCGATCAGACAGGTCAGGAGGGGCGGCAAGGACAGGCGCATGGGGCAGCTTCGACGGCTCCGATCCCCAGTGTAGCGGCTGCTCAGCGGCGGCGCTTGCGCAGGTCGCGCGCCAGCACGTAGACGACGATCAGGTTGATCGCCAGCACCGTCCACGAGGCCCAGCCGGGATGGCGGACGATCGCGTAGATATCGAAGGGCAGGTAGATGGAGGCGGTCAGGCAGCCCAGCCAGGAGGCCCATGCCTTGGCTTTCCACAACCCCCAGGCTTCGACCAGGTGCAGCAGGCCGTAGCCGATCATCGCTGCGGCGGCCAGGTGCACTGCGTCGGGATTGATCGCATTCAACAGCGAGGGCAGGGTGCCGTGATCCGGGTCCAGACTGAAACGCCGGATCAGGGCATTGACGCCGTCGCGAAGCGGTTGCGGGCCGAGGATTTCCAGCCCGGTGGCCGCCAGCAACGCCAGCATCGCCTTGCTCGCTTCGAGCAAGGCGATGACATGGAGGCCCGGATGCCGATGCGGATCCGGGTTGTAGCCGTTCTGGCTCACGATTCGCTGGATCAGCCGCCGCGCGAGTTCTTCTTGCGGTCGCTTTCGGTCAGGAACTTCTTGCGCAGACGGATCTCCTTCGGGGTGATCTCGACCAGCTCGTCGTCTTCGATGAAGTCCAGGGCCTGCTCCAGCGAGTACTTGATCGCCGGGGTCAGCTGGATCGCATCGTCCTTGCCCGAAGCGCGCATGTTGGTCAGCGGCTTGGTCTTGATCGCGTTGACGGTCAGGTCGTTGTCCTTGGAGTGGATGCCGACCAGCTGACCTTCATACACGTTGTCGCCTTCAGCAGCGAACAGCTTGCCGCGTTCCTGCAGCGGGCCGAGCGAGTACGCGGGGGTGGTACCCGGGGCATTGGCGATCATCACGCCGTTCTGGCGCTTGGCGATGGCGCCCTGTTCCTTCGGGCCGTAATGGTCGAACACGTGGAACAGCAGGCCCGAACCCTGGGTGAGGGTCTTGAACTCGTTCTGGAAGCCGATCAGGCCACGGGCGGGGATCTGGTATTCCAGACGCACACGGCCCTTGCCGTCCGATTCCATGTTCTTCAGCTGGCCCTTGCGGGTGCCCAGCTTTTCCATCACGCCGCCCTGGTGCACTTCTTCAATGTCCACCACCAGCTGCTCGATCGGCTCCATGGCCTGGCCGTCGATCTGCTTGATGATCACTTCCGGGCGCGACACGGCCAGCTCGTAGCCTTCACGACGCATGTTCTCGATCAGCACCGACAGGTGCAGTTCGCCACGGCCGGAGACCAGGAACTTGTCGGCGTCTTCCAGCTGTTCGACCTTCAGGGCCACGTTGTGGACCTGCTCGCGGTCCAGACGGTCCTTGATCTGGCGGCTGGTCAGGAACTTGCCACCGGACAGGTCCTTGTTGCCGGCGAACGGCGAGTTGTTGACCTGGAAGGTCATCGAGATCGTCGGTTCATCGACGGTCAGCGCCGGCAGTGCTTCCGGGGTGTCCGGGTGGCACAGAGTGTCGGAAATGGTCAGCTCGGCAATGCCGGAGATGGCGACGATGTCGCCGGCCTCGGCGGTGTCCTGCTCGATGCGCTCCAGGCCCAGGAAGCCCAGCACCTGCGCGACCTTGCCGTTGCGCTTCTTGCCTTCACGGTCGATCACCGCGACCTGCATGCCCTTCTTCAGGGTGCCGCGCTGGATGCGGCCGATGCCGATCACGCCCACGAAGTTGTTGTAGTCCAGCTGGCTGATACGCATCTGGAACGGACCTTCCGGGTCCACTTCCGGCCTCGGCGCGTGCTGCATGATCGCTTCGTACAGCGGGGTCATGTCGCCGTCGCGCACGCTGTCTTCCAGGCCGGCGTAGCCGTTCAGGGCCGAGGCGTAGACGATCGGGAAGTCCAGCTGCTCATTGGTGGCGCCGAGCTTGTCGAACAGGTCGAAGACCTGGTCGATCACCCACTCCGGACGCGAGCCCGGACGGTCGACCTTGTTGACCACGACGATCGGCTTGAAGCCCATCGCGAAGGCCTTCTGGGTGACGAAGCGGGTCTGCGGCATCGGGCCGTCCATTGCGTCGACCAGGATCAGCACGGTGTCGACCATCGACAGCACGCGCTCGACCTCGCCGCCGAAGTCGGCGTGTCCGGGGGTGTCGACGATGTTGATCCGGTTCTTGATACCGGTCTTCTTGTCTTCCCAGGTGATGGCGGTGTTCTTGGCCAGGATGGTGATGCCGCGTTCCTTTTCCTGGTCGTTGCTGTCCATCACGCGCTCGGCGAGGACGGTACGCTCGGACAGGGTGCCGGACTGCTTCAGCAGCTGGTCGACCAGGGTGGTCTTGCCATGGTCGACGTGGGCGACGATGGCGATGTTGCGAAGATTTTCGATGGACATACGAAAGGGGGCCAGTCGGCGCCGGATTTGGAAAAAGAAGTCCAACATTATACGTCGAACTTGACGATTGGCGAAAACCTGGATTTCAGGACTGCTGAAGTCCCCATTCAGCCTGACTCCCGGCGCTGCCCGTCCGCGGGCTGAAGAGCCTGCCTGCGCCCATGGTCGAAGCTGCCCGGGCCACGGGGGAGGTGTATCCTTATGGGGCTGATTACACACCCCGCATCCCAAGGATCTGCATGTCCCTCATCGCCACTTTCGACACCACCCAGGGCCCGATCAAGGTCGAGCTGTTCGCCGACAAGGCGCCGCTGACGGTCGCCAACTTCGTGAACCTGGTCAAGCGCGGCTTCTATGATGGCCTGATCTTCCACCGCGTGATCCCCGATTTCATGATCCAGGGCGGTTGCCCGCAGGGTCGTGGCACCGGTGGCCCGGGCTACAAGTTCGAAGACGAGAAGAACGGTGTGAAGCACCAGATCGGCTCGCTGTCGATGGCCAACGCCGGCCCGAACACCAATGGCAGCCAGTTCTTCATCACCCACATCAAGACCGATTGGCTGGACGGCAAGCACACCGTGTTCGGCCAGGTGCTGGAAGGCCAGGCGATCGTCGATTCGGTCAAGCAGGGCGACGTGATCCATTCGATCACCCTGGAAGGCGACACCGACGCTCTGCTCGCCGCCCAGGCTGAGCGCGTGGGTGAGTGGAACAAGCTCATTCCCGCCTGATCCAATACCCGGACGGCCCCCTGCGAAGGGGGCCGTTTCTGCGTTCCGGCCGCCCCGCCAGGCCCATCCCCGCCCGTGCGGCCATCTCCCACATCGCTACTTAGCTTCTTAGCAGAGGAAATCCCCATGAAAGCACCTGTTCGTGTTGCCGTGACCGGCGCCGCCGGCCAGATCGGCTACGCCCTGCTGTTCCGTATCGCCTCCGGTGAAATGCTGGGCAAGGACCAGCCGGTCATCCTGCAGCTGCTGGAGCTGCCGGTCGACAAGGCCCAGGCCGCCCTGAAGGGCGTGATGATGGAACTGGAAGACTGCGCGTTCCCGCTGCTGGCCGGCATGGTCGGTACCGACGACGCTGAAGTCGCCTTCAAGGACGCCGACATCGCCCTGCTGGTCGGCGCGCGTCCGCGCGGCCCGGGCATGGAGCGCAAGGATCTGCTGCTGGAAAACGCGAAGATCTTCACCGCCCAGGGCGCCGCACTGAACAAGGTCGCCAAGCGTGACGTGAAGGTGCTGGTGGTCGGCAACCCGGCCAACACCAACGCCTACATCGCCATGAAGTCGGCGCCGGACCTGAACCCGCGCAACTTCACCGCCATGCTGCGCCTGGACCACAACCGTGCGCTGAGCCAGCTGTCGACCAAGCTCGGCAAGCCGGTCGCCGGCATGGAGAAGCTGGTGGTGTGGGGCAACCACAGCCCGACCATGTACCCGGATTACCGTTTCGCCACCGCCGACGGTGCGTCGATCGCCGATGCGATCAACGACCAGGAGTGGAACGCCAACACCTTCATCCCGACCGTCGGCAAGCGCGGTGCGGCGATCATCGAAGCCCGCGGCTCGTCCTCGGCAGCTTCGGCGGCCAACGCAGCGATCGACCACGTGCGTGACTGGGTGTTGGGCAGCAACGGCAAGTGGGTCACCATGGGCGTGCCGTCCGACGGTTCCTACGGCATTCCGGAAGGCGTGATCTTCGGCTTCGCGGTCACCACCGAGAACGGCGAGTACACCCTGGTCAAGGATCTGCCGGTCGACGACTTCAGCCAGAAGTACATCGACAAGACCCTGGCCGAGCTGGAAGAAGAGCGCGCCGGCGTCGCCCACCTGCTGGGTTGATGCGGTCTGTGCCGGCAGCTTGCCGGCACTGCCTGAAATGAAACGGGGAGGCTTCGGCTTCCCCGTTTTCGTATGGAGCACCTGGCAACGACATGATCCCTCTGCATTACATCGACGACGCGCTGCTGGTGGCCGAGAAGCCGGCCGGCCTGCTGTCCGTGCCCGGCCGCTCGGCGGATAACCAGGACTGCGTGGTCGCACGGTTGCAGGCGGTGTATGCCGATGCGCTGACCGTGCATCGCCTGGACCAGGTCACCTCTGGCCTGCTGCTGCACGCGCGCGGCAAGGACATGCAGGTGGCGCTGTCGATGCAGTTCGAGAAGCGCCAGGTGGGCAAGCGTTATGAGGCCATCGTGCAGGGGTTGCTGGAAGATGGTGCCGGTGAAGTGGACCTGCCGCTGATCGTCGACTGGCCGAACCGGCCCAAGCAGATGGTCGACCACGAACGCGGCAAGCCGGCACTGACCCGGTGGCGCGTGCTGTCGCGTGACATCGAGGCGCACCGCACGCGCGTTGAACTGGAACCGATCACCGGCCGCAGCCATCAGTTGCGCCTGCACATGGCCAGCCTCGGTCATCCGATTGTCGGCGACGTGCTGTATGGCGCAGAGGCAGCGCAGCGCGTGTGCCTGCATGCGCGGAAGCTGCAGTTCACTCATCCGGTGACAGGCGAGGCGCTCGCGTTCGAGTCTGCGACTCCGTTCTAGAAGGGCAGGGTGTTCGGCAGGGCTGCGCCCTGCACCCTGCACCCGCGGTAGTGCCGGCCGCTGGCCGGCAACCTCAGCAGCAACAGCAACGGCAACAGCGGGGTTCCGTGGGATGGCGGGGCGGGTCCGGTTGCGGGGGACGCCGTAAACCCATCCCTGGGGGCTTGGCCGCGGCATCCATGCCGCGGACACCCCCGCAACCGGACCCACCCCGCCTTCGACAGATCTCCGGTGACGGAGGTCTGTCCGCGCTTTGCGTGGATCAAATCCATCGGAATCGAATATTTCGACAAGTGAACGAAGAGCATCCACGCATGGCGTGGATCTACGTGTCGACCAAGGTCGACACCCACCAACAGCAGCGGGAGTCGACACCCACCAACAGCGGAGGGAAATTGTCGGAGGCGGGGAGGGGGCAGATGGCGGGGGCGTGAGCGCCAGGGATGGCGCGACCGAGCTTACAGGGACGTACTTGCAGCGTCCCCCGCCATCTGTCCCTTCCCCGCCAACCCCGGAATCTGCCATTGCTGTTGCTTCGGCTGTTGCTGTTGCCGTTGCTTCCGCCTCTGCGGGTGCAGGGCGCAGCCCTGCCGGCAACACACCCCCTACCAAGGTAGGGCGGCCCACGCGCCAGTGCCGGACTATGCTCGAACCATGACTTTGTCTGGGAGGGCTGCGTCATGAACTACGAGGAAACCTACCGCCGCTCGATCGACGAGCCGGAGGCATTCTGGGGCGAGGAAGCCAAGCGCATCCATTGGCACACGCCGCCGCAACAGGTGCTCGACTACAGCAACCCGCCGTTCCGGCGCTGGTTCGTGGGTGGTGAAACCAACCTCTGCTACAACGCCGTCGACCGGCATCTGGCCGACCGCGCGGACCAGCTCGCACTGGTCGCCATCTCCACCGAAACCAACAGCACCCGCGAAATCACCTATCGCCAGCTGTATCGCGAAGTGAACGACTTCGCCGCCGTGCTGAAGCACCTTGGCGTCGGCCACGGCGACCGCGTGGTGATCTACATGCCGAACATGGCCGAGGCCGTGTTCGCCATGCTTGCCTGTGCACGTATCGGTGCGGTGCACTCGGTGGTGTTCGGTGGCTTCGCTGCGCACAACCTCGCGCTGCGCATCGACGATGCCAGGCCGAAGCTGCTGATCGCTGCCGATGCCGGCATGCGTGGCGGCAAGCTCATTCCGTACAAGGCGATGGTCGATGCCGCCTGCACCGAAGCCAGCAGTCCGCCGCCGCACGTGCTGATCGTTTCGCGCGGGCTGGACCCGGCCGAGCCACGCATCGAAGGGCGCGACGTCGAGTACGCCACCCTGCGTGCGCAGATCGGGCAGACCGATGTGCCGGTGCAATGGCTGGAATCGAGCGAGCCCAGCTACCTGCTGTATACCTCCGGCACCACCGGCAAGCCGAAGGGCGTGCAGCGTGATGTCGGTGGCTATGCGGTGGCGATGGCGCAGTCGATGCAGACCGTGTTCGACTGCAAGCCGGGACAGGTGATGTTCTCCACCTCCGATGTCGGCTGGGCCGTGGGCCATTCCTACAACGTGTATGGCCCGTTGATCGGCGGCTGCACCTCGCTGCTGTACGAAGGGCTGCCGACCAACCCCGATCCGGGCATCTGGTGGGCGCTGTGCGAGCAGTACAACGTGCGCACGATGTTCTCTTCGCCGACGGCGATCCGCGTGCTGAAAAAGCACGACGCCGATTTCATCCACCGCCACGACCTGGATGCGCTGAAGTATCTGTTCCTGGCCGGCGAGCCGCTGGACGAACCGACCGCACACTGGATCAGCGACGCGCTGGGCAAGCCGATCATCGACAACTACTGGCAGACCGAAACCGGTTGGCCGGCATTGACCCTGCTGCCTGGGCTGGACATGAAGCCGGTGCGGTTCGGCTCACCTGGGTTCCCCAATCTCGGCTACCGGATGAAGGTGATCGACGAGAACACCGGGGAAGAAGTGGCTGCGGGGCAGAAGGGCGTGCTGGTGATGACGCCGCCGTTGCCGCCGGGCTGCATGAGCACGGTCTGGAATGACGACAGCCGCTTCCTGCAGAGCTACTTCAGCCACTTCAAGGAACTGCTGTACAGCTCGCTGGACTGGGCCATCCGCGATGACGATGGCTATACCTTCATCCTCGGCCGCACCGACGATGTGATCAACGTGGCCGGGCACCGCCTGGGCACGCGTGAGATCGAAGAGGCCATCTCCAGTCACCCGCGCGTGGCCGAGGCAGCGGTGATCGGGGTGAAGGACGAATTGAAGGGGCAGGTGCCGCTGGTGTTCGTCACCCTCAAGCAGGGGCTCGATGGCGAAGACCCGGCCGCAGTGGTGGCCGAGATGATGGCCACGGTGACCGCCTCGCTGGGTGCGGTGGCGCGACCGGCGCACATCCATGTGGTCAACGCGCTGCCCAAGACCCGTTCGGGCAAGCTGCTGCGTCGCTCGCTGCAGGCATTGGCCGAGCAGCGCGACCCCGGCGACCTGTCGACGCTGGACGACCCGGGGGCGCTGGAAGAGATCCGCCGCGCGCTGGGACGCTGACCAGAGGTGGTACCGGCCGCTGGCCGGCAACCTCGGGATTGGCGGGCTGCCGGCCAGCGGCCGGCACTACCCCTCGGGCGAAGGACATGCGCTAAGCTCCGGCTGTCATCGACCTGCAACACGCGGTACGCGCCGGGGAACGCGCGTGCCATCCGGGGATGGCGAACAGGGGAGCGTGCCCGCAAGGGCGCGCATGCGTATCGCATCGTGGGAAGGGGGAGCTATGGCACTGCTGCATGCCAAGACGGCCGCTGGCCGCCAGGAGATCGAAGATCGTGCCCGGCGCCTGCCGGCGGCGCTGCGTTCGATCCTGTTGATGGTTGACGGCCAGCGCGATGAAAGCGAACTGCGCGGCTTGTTCGAAGGACTGCGCGCACCGCAGGATGCGTTGGAGCAATTGGCCGCACTCGGCCTGATCGAAGTGGTCGGCGGCAGGGCCGAACCTGCGGCACAGCGCGGGCTGTGCAGCGGCCGCGAGCACGATCCGGCGCTGTACCAGCAGTTGTACGACGCGATGAGCGATGCCGTGCGCCGCCATCTCGGCCTGAAAGGCTACTTCATGCAGTTGAAGATCGAGCGCTGTACCGACGCGGTCACCCTGGAAAAGCTGTGCCCGGAAATGATCGCCGCGATCGGCAAGGCACGCAGCCCGGCGCTGGCCCAGCGCTGGTGGCAGGAGATCCAGGTGTCGCTGGCGCCGGTCACTGCCGAGGTCGTGCCAGGCTGACGCGCGGGGTAAAGTGGTCCGCTCTTTTTCCGCCCAGGAGCCCCCGCATGCAGGACGACACCGATACCCCCGGTTGGGATGCGATCAATGCCGCGCTGGCACCGCTGTACGCCGGCCAGGAGCCGCGTCACTTCGGTACCGCGCTGCCCTACACGCTGGGTGGCCAGGATCCGCTCGACGGCATCAGCGTGTACTGGGCGGAATCACCGGTTCCGCATTGGCACTACGTCACCTACGGCCTGTCAGAACTGTATGCAAAAGAGAGCAGTGATGCGGCCACCAGTGGCTATGGTTTCGAGCTGACGTTCCGCCTGGCTGCGGACAAGGGGGAGGATGCAGGCAGCACGCCACCTGCGTGGCCGATGAACCTGCTGCAGAATCTGGCGCGCTATGTGTTCAGCAGCGGCAATGTGTTCGAGGATGGCCACCACCTCAACGCCAATGGCCCGATCGCGCTGGAGACCGACACCCGTCTTTGCCATCTGGCGTTCGTTGCCGATCCGCAGTTGCCACCGCGCGACACCGCCAATGGGCATTTGCAGTTCCTGCAGGTGGTGGGACTGACCGACGAGGAAATGGACGCGATCAAGCGCTGGTCCACGCGCGGTGTCCTGCAGGTGCTTGAGGAAGCGATGCCGCTGTGGATCACCGATCTGCATCGCGGCAATCTGCTGGACGATCCGGTGTTGGCCGCGCGGGTGCAGGCCGGCAGCGAGCGTGAGGGGTCCAGTACCGGCATGTTGTTCATCGAGACGCTGGACTGGCGGCAGACGGCGGGTATCACCACGCTGGTACTGGGGGCCGGGCAGGTCGGCAGTGTGGGTGAGCTGCTGCCACTGCGCCTGCGCCACGGCAAGGCACTGACGCTGGTCAGCCGCGAACGGCAATGGGAGTTCATGCCGGCCACCGATGGCGCGGTCGCGGTCGAGGACGACAACGTGCGCTGGGTACTGGACGACGCGGCGTTGCAGGCCTGGCATGACGTGCGGCCGCAACGCGGGACCTACCCGGTGTCGAGTACGTTGCAGGTTGAAGTGGTGCCGACGTTCCTGCGAGATGCGAAGGGCGAAGTGATCCGCGAAATCGGCTGACCGCGCCGATGGCACCGATGGGGTCGGAGCCGCCTGCTGCGCAGACGTATCCGACCCCGGTTCCATCAGGCCAAGCCTTCGGCCTTCAGCACGGCCTGCACGCCCGGATCGGCGTCCATGCGCGCCTTGTAGGCGGCCAGGTTGTCCAGGCCCGACAGGTCGACCTTGGTGCCGGCCGCCCAGCGCAGGGTGATGTAGAAGTAGGGATCGGCGAAGCTGCGGAAGCCGGCCAGCCACGGCTTGTCGGCCAGCTGCCTGTCGGCGGTCTCGAACAGGGCGCGCAGGCGCTTGTGCGCGGCGGCGCGGATCGCGTCGTACTGGCCTTCATCGGCGATGAACTTGCCCGGCGCGAACAGCGGCGAGAACGCCGGGTGCACGTCGGAGTTGACGAAGGCCAGCCAGCGGGTGGCTTCAGCGCGCTGGCGCGGGCTGCCATCGCCACCGAGACCGGCCTGCGGGTAGCTGTCGGCGATGTAGCCCATGATCGCCGCGTTCTGCACCAGCACGAAGTCGCCATCGACGATCGCCGGTACCGCGCCGGCCGGATTGATCTTGAGGAATTCCGGACCCTTCAGGGTGTCCTTGTTCAGCAGTTCGACCTCGAACGGCTGGCCGGTCCACTGCAGGGCGATGTGGTCGGCGGTGGAACAGGCACCGGGCTTGCTGTACAGCTTCATGGGAACTCCAGGCGGGGTGTGGCGGGAAACCACCACTATCCCAGAGCCCAGCCGCACGCGGCAACGCTGCCACCGGCAACGGATCGTTACGACTGCCGGGGCTTGAGGTTCTGCACTTTGTAGAAGGTGTGATCGCCGATGGTGGCCACCTGATAGGCGTTGCGCCAGTTCGGGCTGGCGATGGCCAGCGCAGCGAAGTGGCTGGCGCCAGGCACGATCTCGCGGCGCTCGCCGGCTGGCAGCGCCCAGTTGCGCTCGGCGTCGAAGGCCACGTCCATCGCCTCACTCCACGCCGCATCGTTGCCCAGCTGGGTGCCGGGGGAGACGATGGTGGGGGCGAACTGCTTGCGCGCGGTCACCACCTGGCACATCGAGTCGCCCCACAGGCCACTGTCGAGGCGACGCAGGGCGACCTCGGCCACGGCCTGCTGGCCACGCAGGGTCTGGTCGCGGGCTTCCAGGTAAACGGTGGTGCTCAAACACAATGAATCAGCGGCCGGCTGCGGCAGCAACTGCGACAGCCAGAGAATCCAGGCCAGTTTCATATAACTCCTTGCTCCGTGTGGGACGCACCTGGCGGTTCCGGCAGCGCAGGCTGCTGGAGGCGGGGTACGACTTGGCGTCATGGGGAGGCGGCCATCGGGGCTGCCCCGTGGGCGGCCCCAAGAACACGATCGTGGATCGATCGGCGGGGTCCGCACCGGCTCACCGGAAACTGGCTGGTGAGCAGAAAGTTGGCGCAAGGTAGGGGGGCATTGCCGAACGCATCCTGAATCGTCCGGCTTGACATTCAGCTTGGGGGCCGGTGACGGAAATCACATTCCGGCCCCCATTCAGGTGTTCATCAGAGCGCGGCGGCGAGCCGGCTGCCCTGATCGATCGCACGTTTTGCATCGAGTTCGGCGGCCACGTCTGCACCACCGATCAGGTGTGCGGTGATGCCCGCGGCCTGCAGTTCGGCCTGCAGCGCGCGCTGCGGTTCCTGCCCGGCACAGATCACCACGTGGTCAACCGGCAGCAGCTGTTCGGTGCCGTCCACGCGGATGCGCAAGCCCGCATCGTCCACGCCCAGGTACTCGACACCGCCCAGCATGCGCACGCCCTTGGCCTTCAGCGTGGCGCGGTGGATCCAGCCGGTGGTCTTGCCCAGGCGGGCACCGGGCTTGCCGGCACTGCGCTGCAGCAGCCACAGCCTGCGCGGCGACGCCTCCACGGCCGGGCGGGCCAGTGCACCGCGGGCCTCGAAGGTGGCATCCACGCCCCATTCGGCCATCCAGCGTTGCGGGTCCAGCGATGGCGACGGGCCGTCATGGGCAAGGAACTCGCCGACATCGAAGCCGATGCCACCGGCGCCGATGATGGCGGCGCTGCCACCGACCTCGACCCGGCTCAGCAGCACGTCCAGGTAGTTGACCACCTTGGCGTGGTCGGCACCGGGGAAGTCGACCTTGCGCGGCAGGATGCCGGTGGCCAGTACGACCTCGTCGAAACCGGCCAGGCTGGCAGCGTCGGCACGGGTGCCCAGGCGCAGCTGCACGCCGGTCTCGGCCAGCTTGTGGCGGAAGTAGCGCAGGGTCTCGTGGAACTCTTCCTTGCCGGGAATGCGCTTGGCCACGTTGAACTGGCCACCGATCTCCTCGCTGGCGTCGAACAGGGTGACCTGGTGGCCGCGTTCGGCAGCGACCGTAGCGCAGGCCAGACCGGCCGGACCGGCGCCGACCACGGCCACCCGCTTCGGTGCGGTGGTCGGGGTATAGACCAGCTCGGTTTCGTGGGCAGCGCGTGGATTGACCAGGCAACTGGCCAGCTTGTTCTCGAACACGTGGTCCAGGCAGGCCTGGTTGCACGCGATGCAGGTATTGATGGCCTCGGCACGGCCGGCGCGGGCCTTGTTCGGCCACTGCGGATCGGCCAGCAGCGGGCGTGCCAGCGACACCATGTCGGCCCCGCCATCGGCGAGGATGCGTTCGGCCACTTCGGGCATGTTGATGCGGTTGGTCGCCACCAGTGGCAACGTCACGTGTGGCTTGAGCTTGGCGGTGACCGCGGCGAACGCGCCACGCGGTACCGACGTGGCAATGGTCGGAATGCGCGCTTCATGCCAGCCGATGCCGGAATTGAGGATCGTCGCACCTGCGGCCTCGATGGCCTGGGCCTGCTGCACGATCTCTTCCCAGTTGCTGCCGTCTTCGACCAGGTCGACCAGCGACAGGCGGTAGATGATGATGAAATCCGGGCCGCAGGCTTCGCGGATGCGACGCACGATCTCCACCGCGAAACGCATGCGTTGTGCGGCATCACCGCCCCAGCGGTCATCGCGCTTGTTGGTGCGCGGGGCGATGAACTCGTTGATGAGGTAGCCCTCCGAGCCCATCACTTCCACGCCGTCGTAGCCCGCCTCGCGGGCCAGCTTCGCGCTGCGCGCGTAGTCGGCGATGTGCCGCTCGACGCCGCTCGCCGACAAGGCGCGCGGGGTGAACGGATTGATCGGCGCCTTCAGCTTCGACGGCGCTACCGACAGCGGGTGATAGGCGTAGCGCCCGGCGTGCAGCAGCTGCAGGCAGATCTTCGCGCCGTGCTGGTGCGCGGCGGCGGTCAACTGCCGATGCGGGCGCACTTCCCATGGCCAGGACAGCTTGCCGCCGAACGGCTTGAGCCAGCCCACCACGTTCGGCGCGAACCCGCCGGTGACGATCAGGCCGACGCCACCTTCGGCGCGCTCAGCGAAGTAAGCGGCCAGGCGCGGGAAGTCGCGTGCGCGGTCTTCCAGGCCGGTGTGCATCGAGCCCATCAGCACCCGGTTGCGCAGCTGGGTGAAGCCCAGGTCCAGCGGGGCGAACAGGTGGGGGTAGGCGCTTTCGTTGGCTGGCGACATGTCGATACGCTTGCGTACGGAAGCGCGAAGGGTGACGCGAAACGGCTCCCGGGGCAAGGGCTGCCTCGCTCGGTAGCGCCGGGCCATGCCCGGCGACGCGATCACCCCTGGCCGCGCTGCGCGCTCGCCGGGCGTGGCCCGGCGCTACCCGCCGGGCTTCGGCCGATCCCGAACCAGCCAAGCGTGACCCCGCACAACGGCCCGATCAGCAACGCGAAGGCGAGCGTGCCGACGCCGACATTGCCGCCCAGCCACCAACCCAGCAGCAGTACGCTGCCTTCGATCAGGCTGCGCACCTTCCAGATCGGCCAGCCGGTGCGCGCGTGCAGTCCGGTCATCAGGCCATCGCGCGGGCCAGGGCCGAGCTTGGCGCCGATGTACAGGCCGGTGGCCAGCGCCACCAGCAGCATGCCGACGCAGAACATCGCCACCTGCCAGCCGAGGCCGACCGCCGGGGGCAGCAGCCACAGTCCGAACTGGGCCGAGGGGCCGATCAGCATCACGTTGAGGACGGTACCGACACCTGGCTTCTGCCGCAGCGGCCACCACAGCAGCAGTACCAGCGCGCCGATCACGTTGGTGGCCAGGCCGAACGACAACGGGGTCTGTGCAGCAATGCCCTGCGACAGCACATCCCACGGCGCGACACCGATGGCGGCGCGGATCATCAGCGAGGCGCCGAAGCCATAAAGGAACAGGCCGATGATCAGTTGCAGCAGGCGCAGGGGCAGGGCGGTGGGCATGACGGGCTCGGGGGGGGGGGGGCTGTTTCCACCCTATCCCCGAAACAGGCCGTTCAATAGATACAGATGCCGGCCAATCCACTGCGACAGGCTGTGGGTGGTGAATCAGTCGTCCCAGCCGGCCAGCGCCAGCTTGCCGATGGTGCGGCCGTCGGCCAGACGTTGATGCGCGGCATCCAGGTTGGCCGCAGTGATCGGGCCCAGCACTTCGCTCAACGTGCCGCGCAACTGGCCCGCGTCGATCATGCTGGCGGCGCGGTTGAGGATGCGGTGCTGCTCAATGCGGTCGGCGGTGGCAAAGCGCGCGCGGGCGAACATGAATTCCCAATGGATGCCGATGCACTTGGCCTTGTAGGGATCGCCGATGCGCAGCGGGCCGCGGGGTTCCACGATCAGGCCTACATGTCCCTGTGGTGCCAGCAGCTGGCCCAGTTCGTCCCAGTAGTGATCGGTGTCGGCCAGGTTGAGTGCCACCTGCACTTCGTCGATGCCAAGCGCCTGCAGCTGCGGCAACAGGGGCTGGCGATGGTCGATGACATGCTGGGCGCCCATCCGCCGGCACCAGTCGATCGAGGCTTCACGCGAGGCCGTGGCAATGACCTCAAATCCCGCGTGGTGGGCCAGCTGGATTGCCATCGAGCCGACGCCGCCTGCACCGCCGATCACCAGCAGGCGCTGGCCGGCGTGGCGGCGATCGTCAAGCTGCAGGGGCATGCGCTGGAACAGCAGTTCCCAGGCAGTGAGGGTGGTCAGCGGCAGCGCGGCTGCTTCGGCGAAATCGAGGGTAGTCGGTTTGCGTGCCACCAGTCGCTCATCCACCAGCTGATACTGCGCATTGCAGCCAGGGCGGGTGACATCTCCTGCGTAGTAGACCTCGTCACCGGAGGCGAACAGGCTGGCCTCCTCGCCCATCGCTTCGACCACCCCTGCCGCGTCCCAGCCGAGAATGCGCGGGGTTTCCAGCGACGCGGCTGACGTACCTGCACGCAGCTTCCCATCCACGGGATTGACGGAAAGTGCTTCGACACGGATCAGCAGGTCACGGCCACGCGGCGGCGACGGCGGCGGCAACACCAGATCGCGCAGGGCAGGGGCGGATTCACGGCACAGGGCGACGGCTTTCATTGCAGCTCCAGCTCGGTTCCTGTCTGCATCATAAGGTTCCTCACCTCGATGGGCGCGCGCTGAACCGCTTTGGGATAACCCGCGCCAAATCTGACGCATCTGGCCGTTAAACCCTTCCAAACCCTTGTGGTGCGTGGGTCTTGCGGATTTTCATCATCCTGTATAGGGTTTCAACGTCGGACCGGTGGCCGGTCGTGCGCGGCGCTTCACATGTTACGGGACTGTTAACATGACCTTCACCCGCCTGAGCATAATGTTCGCGGCGGTGGCGTGCTGAATCGGCTGTCTGAACATCGACGCAGTAGTGCTGGCCCATGCCTCTACCGGTTTCATACCCCCGAAATAGGAGCTGTACTCAATGAACAAGAAGATCCTTACTGCCGCGCTGCTGGGCGGTCTGGCTTTCGCCCAGGCTGCGTCGGCGCAGGAGTTCGATGACCGCTGGTACCTGACCGGTTCGGCCGGCTTCAACTTCCAGGACAACGACCGCCTGACCAACGACGCTCCGTTCGTGACCCTGGGTCTGGGCAAGTTCATCAGCCCGAACTGGTCGCTGGATGGTGAGCTGAACTACCAGAACCCGAACTTCGACGCCAACCAGGATCAGAACTGGTCGCAGTACGGCGTGTCGTTCGATCTGCGTCGCCACTTCATCAAGGAAGGCCGCGGCTGGAACCCCTACATCGTGGGCGGCCTGGGCTACCAGAAGTCGGAAGAAGAGTACCCGGCTCTGGACACCAACGGTCCGCGTGAGCGCAAGGACGGCAACCTGGCTGCCAAGCTCGGCGTCGGCCTGCAGACTACCTTCGACAAGCGCGTTGCTGTCCGCGCCGAAGTGGCCTACCGCGCTGACTTCGACGACCAGAGCATCGCCGCGCGCGACGAAAGCTGGTTCGGCGACGTGCTGGCTTCGGTCGGCGTCGTGATCCCGCTGGGCCCGGCCCCGGTGGCTGCTGCTCCGGCTCCGGCTCCGGTTGCCCCGAGCTGCGCCGACCTGGATGACGACGGTGACGGCGTCAACAACTGCGACGACAAGTGCCCGAACTCGCAGCCGGGTCAGACCATCGGTCCGGACGGTTGCCCGGTGCCGGTCTCGATCGACCTGAAGGGCGTGAACTTCGACTTCGACAAGTCGAACCTGCGTCCGGACGCTGTGGCCATCCTGAGCGAAGCCACCGAGATCCTGAAGCGTTACCCGGATCTGCGCGTTGAAGTTGCCGGTCACACCGACTCGAAGGGTACCGACGCTTACAACCAGAAGCTGTCGGAGCGTCGTGCTACCGCGGTGTACAACTACCTGACCAAGAACGGCGTCGACGCTGGCCGTCTGGCCGGTCCGATCGGCTACGGCGAGAGCCGTCCGATTGCGCCGAACACCAACCCGGATGGTTCGGACAATCCGGAAGGTCGCGCCAAGAACCGTCGTACCGAGCTGAACGTCCAGAACTAAGTTCTGACGCTCTGCCAGTAAGACACAGCAGGACCCGGCTTCGGCCGGGTCTTGTTGTTTGTGCGGTCCGGAATGATGAATCGGCGTCGCCAGAGGTGACCGTTCGTCGGTAATTTGCTTATGAAACCAATGAGTTGCCGTATTCATTGAAAGTGGCGCTTGAAAGATGACGTGGCATTGCTAAACTCGCCGCGTCACTTCCTTCCGTGGATGCCCCTCATGCTGCGCTCTGCATCGGCTGCCGTTCTGGCGCTGGCCCTGGTTCCCGCCGCTCACGCTGCGGTCGATTGCTCGGTCAACACCAGCGCTTCGCCGCTGCCGTTGCCGGCCACCGCCATCGCCCCGGTGGCTGATGAGCTGTATATCCGCAGCAGCCAGCTGGGCATGTCCAGTGGCGTGCTGGGCAGCAGCTACGATCCGTCGCAGTCGCTGGACCAGGTGCTGCAGCGGTTGCGCATCGATGGCTGCCAGAACATCGCCAAGGCGATTCCGAGCGCGCCGGCGGTGAAGCCGAATGATCCGGCCGCGTACAAGCCGCAGACCGAATTCGACAACACGCCGTGGCGCTTCGACATGAGCCAGAACGGCAAGCGCATGACCGCCGAAGAGTTCGACGCCTGGATGAAGGCGCGCGGCGTGCGCGTGGTCAAGGCGCGTCCAGTTCCGGCAGCCACCCCGGCCGCAGCCGAAGTGCCGGCTGAGACCAAGCCGGTCGACAAGAAGTAAGCGCGGCGGGGAGCAGAGGCTTGCGCACGCGCCGCCCACCTGCTGCCCCCGCTGCCCGCTCCCACGTTGCGCGTGGGCGTGCGAATCCCCCTGCGGTTTCCGCTGGCGTGCGCCATGGCCTGGCGCGCGTGTTGTCCAAGGCGGGTGTGTGCTCGCGCAGCGAGGCCGCGCGCTGGATCGCCGATGGCCGCGTTCGTGTCGCCGGGCGCATCGTCCGTGATCCGGAATTCCCGATTGCCAGCCCGGCGCCGCCGATCGAGGTCGACGGCCAGCCGATGGGCGCACCGCAACGCCTGTACGTGATGCTCAACAAGCCGCGCGGGGTGGTCACTACCGTGCAGGACGAGCGCGGCCGCGACACCGTGTACCGCTGCTTCGATGGCGCCGGCCTGCCGTGGATCGCGCCGGTCGGTCGCCTGGACAAGGCCAGTGAAGGCCTGTTGCTGTTCAGCAACGATCCGCAGTGGGCTGCGCGCCTGACTGATCCGGAGACCGGCCCGCAGAAGACCTACCACGTGCAGGTGGATCGCCTGCCCGACGAGGACACCCTGGCCGCGCTGCGCGCCGGTGTCGAAGACGAGGGCGAGTTCCTGCTTGCCCTGGCCGTGCGCGTGCTGCGTAGCGGCGACAAGACCGCCTGGCTGGAGGTGGTCCTCGACGAGGGCCGCAACCGCCATATCCGTCGCCTGCTGGCGGCCTTCGACCTGCAGGTGCTGCGCCTGGTCCGGGTTGCGATCGGAGAGCTCACGCTCGGCGATCTCGGCAAGGGCCAGTGGCGGGCGCTGGAGGTCAGCGATCAGCAGCGGCTGGGGGCCGCTGCACCGGGCTGAGTGATGCCCACGGCCGGCGCTTGCCGGCCACCGTTCCAGGCGTAGGGGGCGCCTGGTTGTCGAATGTCCAGAACGGAGCCTGCCATGTATCACCCGACCCTCAAGCAAACCCTGCGCTGCGCCAGCCTGTTGTTGCCGATCGTGCTGTTGACGGCCTGCGGTGGCCACAAGAAGGCGGCCAAGGCTGATCGCCCGGCCGAAACCCCGGTGGTTGAAGTGAAGACCCCGGAACTGGACGGCCGCGGCAGTTACCGCTTCATGATGAGCAACGGCGACCAGAAGATGACCGCCGACCAGTTCGATGCCTGGATGAAAGCCAATGGCATCCGCGTTGCCAAGGGCAACGGGCAGGATGCTGCCGCCAAGCCGGTGGTGGTCGCCAGCAAGGACGAACCCAAGGACAAGAAGAAAAAGAAGAAATAAGGCCTGGCAGGTGCCGACCTTGGTCGGCACGTTCTGATGGGTAGCGCCGGGCCGTGCCCGGCGAGCGCATGGCGCGGCTATCGGGAAACCGCCGGGCATGGCCCGGCGTTTTCCGTGGGTGATCAGCCCTTGATCACGCCCAGCTCGACACCGATGCGGGTGAACGCATCGATTGCCCGGTCCAGATGCTCGCGGCTGTGCGCGGCGCTGATCTGGGTGCGGATGCGCGCCTGGCCCTTGGGCACCACCGGGAAGAAGAAGCCGATCGCATAGATGCCTTCTTCCAGCAGCCGCTCGGCGAATTTCTGCGCCAGCGGTGCGTCGTACAGCATCACCGGGCTGATCGGATGCACGCCGGGCTTCACGTCAAAGCCGGCAGCGGTCATCTTCTCGCGGAAGTAGGTGGTGTTGGCGGCCAGGGTGCTGCGCAGGTCATCAGCCGCGGCCAGCATCTCGAACGCCTTGATGCCGGCAGCGACCACGTGCGGCGGCAGCGAGTTGGAGAACAGGTACGGGCGCGAGCGCTGGCGCAGCAGCTCGATCACTTCGGCGCTGGCGCAGGTGAAGCCACCCAGTGCGCCGCCCATGGCCTTGCCCAGGGTACCGGTGATGATGTCGATCTTCTCCAGCACGCCCTTCACCTCGGCCGAGCCGCGGCCGGTCGCGCCGAGGAAGCCGGTGGCATGGCATTCGTCGATGTGCACCAGCGCGTTGTACTTCTTCGCCAGCGCGGTGATCTCGTCCAGCGGGGCGATGAAGCCGTCCATCGAGAACACGCCGTCGGTGGTGATCAGCTTGGTCTTGCAGCCGGCCGCATCGGCAGCCTGCAGCTGCGCTTCCAGGTCGGCCATGTCGCAGTTGGCGAAGCGGAAGCGCTTGGCCTTGCACAGGCGCACGCCGTCGATGATCGAGGCATGGTTCAGCGCATCGGAAATGATCGCGTCGTTCTCGCCCAGCAGCGGTTCGAACAGGCCGCCGTTGGCATCGAAGCAGGCCGCGTACAGGATGGTGTCCTGCTTGCCGAAGAAGCTCGCGATCTGTGCTTCCAGCTGCTTGTGCAGGTCCTGGGTGCCGCAGATGAAGCGTACCGAGGCCATCCCGAAACCATGGCTGTCCAGCGCGTCCTTCGCGGCCTGGATCAGATCCGGATGGTCGGCCAGGCCGAGGTAGTTGTTGGCGCAGAAATTCAGCACCTTGCGGCCGTCTTCCAGGGTGATCTCGGCGGACTGCGGGCTGGTGATGATCCGCTCGGACTTGAACAGGCCCTGGGCGCGGATGGCGTCCAGTTCCTCAGCATAGTGGCGGGTCAGGGCGGAGGAGTCGGTCATGGCGTGGGCACGGCTCAGCACGGGAAACCGCTGATTCTACCGGGCATCGGAGGCTGCGGACCGGGCCATCCGGGGCGCAGCCATGGCCGGCACATGTTGCATCGCAATAGCAAACGGGTTAAAAATTCGTGAACCGGGCCTGTCTGGCTCCGGTTGCTGCGCCCGCTGCAGATCCCGCCTTCCACGCCACCGCCCCCACCGGAGACGCTCATGAAGCACGCCCGTGCCTGCCTCGCCATTGCCGCCGCCCTGACCCTCGCGCCGTTCGCCGCCAGCGCCCAGGACAACGAATCTCCGTACAGCTGGAACGTCACCGCCGTCTCGGACTACCTGTTCCGTGGTGTGTCGCAGACCGATGAGGATCCGACCCTGCAGGCCGGCTTCACCTACACCAGCCCGGTGGGCCTGTATGCCGGTGTCTGGGGCTCGGGCGTGGACTTCGGTCCGGGCGATCCGAAGACCGAGGTCGACTACCTGATCGGCTACGGCGTGGACGTCACCGAGCGCGTCAACTTCGACGTGCTGCTGAACCGCTACACCTACCTCAAGGCCAGCCACCAGAACTACAACGAGCTGATCACCACCACCACGCTGGACGACACCTACAAGCTGACGGTGGCCTACAGCAACGATGTGTGGAACAGCAGCACCGACGGCTGGTACTTCGGCCTGGGTGGCAGCTGGGGCCTGCCGAAGGACTTCACGCTCAACGCCAACGTCGGTCGCAGCACCTTCGAGGACGGTATCGCCAAGGACTACACCGACTGGAACGTCGGCGTCGCCCGCCAGTTCGGCCTGTTCAATGTCGGCCTGGGGTACTACGGCACCGATGGCAACGGCCGCGACAACTCCGGCAAGCTGGCCCACAGCCGGGTGATGCTGAGCGTGGCCGTAGGCAAGTAACGCCGCAGGCGTTACCGGTAGTGCCGGCCGCTGGCCGGCTACACCAAAGAAAAAGGCGCCCGTCGGGCGCCTTTTTCGATTCCGCAGCGTTCTTGATCCCATCTGGGGGAGAGCCCCCTTGTTGTTCAAGGGGGCGCGCCGACGGCGCGGGGATAAGGAAACCTGCGGGGGAATTGACCCGAAGAGTCAATTCCAGCTGAGGACCACCTTGCCGGCCTTGCCTTCTTCCATCAGGTCGAAGCCCTTCTGGAAGTCGTCGATCGGCAGCTGGTGGGTCATCACCTTGCCAAGCGGGAAGCCGGACAGCACCAGCTGGGTCATCTTGTACCAGGTCTCGTACATCTTGCGGCCGTAGATGCCCTGCACGGTCAGGCCCTTGAAGATGATCTTGTCCCAGTCGCAGCCGGCGCCCTTGGGCATGATGCCGAGCATGGCGATCTTGCCGCCGTGGTACATGCAGTCGAGCATGTCGTTGAACGCGCGCGGATTACCGCTCATTTCCAGGCCCACGTCGAAGCCCTCCATGTGCAGTTCCTTCATCACGTCCTTCAGCGACGTGTTGGCGACGTTGACCACGCGGGTGGCGCCCATGTCGGCGGCCAGCTTCAGGCGGAAGTCGTTGACGTCGGTCACCACCACGTTGCGTGCACCGATGTGCTTGCAGATGCCCGCGGCGATGATGCCGATCGGACCCGCGCCGGTGATCAGCACGTCCTCGCCGATGACGTTGAATTCCAAGGCGCAGTGCGCGGCATTGCCGTACGGGTCGAAGAAGGCAGCCAGCTCGGAGGGGATCTGGTCGGGGATCGGCCACAGGTTGCTGGCCGGCATCACCATGTATTCGGCGAACGCACCGTTGACGTTGACGCCGATGCCGACGGTGTTCGGGCACAGGTGCGGACGACCGCCGCGGCAGTTGCGGCAGTGGCCGCAGACGATGTGGCCTTCGGCCGACACGCGCTGGCCGATCTCGTAGCCGGTCACGCCCGGGCCGATCTCTGCGATGCGGCCGACGAACTCATGGCCGATGGTCAGGCCCGGCTTGATCGTGCGCTGGCTCCACTCGTCCCACAGGTAGATATGCAGGTCGGTGCCGCAGATCGCGGTCTTTTCCAGCTTGATCAGGACCTGGTTGGGGCCCGGGGTCGGCACCGGAACCTCTTCCATCCAGATGCCCTTGGCCGCTTCGCGCTTGACCAGGGCCTTCATCGTTTGCTGCGCCATCGGGGTGGAACTCATCAGGGGGAAAGCGCGGATTATAGGGCGCCACGCGGATTTCCCATGTTGCGCTGCGGGTGCAGTGGTGGAACGAAAGCAGTGCGCAGGCGGGCGTTTCGAACGTACTGCAAATAGCAGCGCCTTCCTGATTCGGAGGGAGGGGCGTGGTCATCCTGGCCGGGACACGCAAAAGCCCCTCCATGGTGCTCGATGGCGCCATCCTTGGCGCCAATGGTCCCGGTTAGGGTGACCACGCCCTCTCTGGACGGTTCCCGTGCGCGCGGCCGACCTGCGCGCGGTGGAGCGAGGTGGGTCCATGACTTCCGGGGTTCGGGCCGGGGCAGGGCGGCGGGCTACAATCGAGGGTTCCACTATCAGGGGCCGCTCCATGCGCTCGAACCTGCTTGCATTCTCCGTCGTCGCCAGCCTTGGGCTGGTCCAGGTCGCCCATGCCGCTGAAGGCATGTGGGTGCCGCAGCAGCTGCCGGAAATCGCCGGCCCGCTGCAGAAGTCCGGCCTCAAGCTGTCCCCGGAACAGCTGGCCAACCTGACCGGTGACCCGATGGGCGCGGTGGTCGCGCTGGGCGGCTGCACCGCCAGCTTCGTCTCCCCGCAGGGCCTGGTGGTCACCAACCACCACTGTGCCTACGGTGCGATCCAGTTGAACTCGACCGCACAGAAGAACCTGATCAAGGACGGCTTCAACGCGCCCAAGCTCAGTGATGAACTGAGTGCTGGCCCGAATGCCCGCGTGTTCGTGCTCGACCAGATCACCGACGTCACCGCCCAGGCCAAGGCGGCCATCGCCGGCGCCGGCAAGGATCCGCTGGCCCGCAGCCGCGCGCTGGACGCTTTCGACAAGGCCCAGGTCGCCGCGTGTGAAGCCGATGCCGGCTTCCGCTGCCGCCTGTATTCGTTCTCCGGCGGCAACACCTACCGCCTGTTCCGCAACCTGGAAATCAAGGACGTGCGCCTGGTCTATGCACCTCCGGGCAGCGTCGGCAAGTTCGGCGGTGACGTCGACAACTGGATGTGGCCGCGCCACACCGGTGATTTCTCGTTCTACCGTGCCTACGTCGGCAAGGATGGCAAGCCGGCCGCGTTCTCGGTCGACAACGTGCCCTACCAGCCCAAGCACTTCCTGAAGTTCGCCGATACGCCGCTGGGCGCCGACGACTTCGTGATGGTGGCCGGCTACCCGGGCCGCACCAACCGCTACGCGCTGGCCGGCGAGTTCAACGAGACCGCCAGCTTCACCTACCCGACCATCGCCCGCCACTACAACGCGGTGCTGAAGATGATCGCCGACGCCGGCAAGGCCGACGCCGACGTCAAGGTGAAGTACGCCGCCACCGCCGCCAGCATGAACAACGTGGCCAAGAACTACCTGGGCCAGCTGGAAGGCTTCAAGCGCATCGATGCCGCCGGCCAGAAGCAGGCCGAAGAAGCGGCGGTGCTGGCCTGGCTGAAGAAGCAGGGCGCTGCCGGCAAGCCGGCACTGGCTGCGCACGCGCAGCTGCTGCAGCACCTGGATACCAGCAAGTCGACGCGCGAGCGCGACCTGTTCGTCGGCCAGTTCAACAACACCTCCGCGGTGGGCGCGGCCATCACCCTGTACCGCCTGTCGATCGAGCGCAGCAAGCCCGACGCCGAGCGCGAAGCGGGTTACCAGGACCGCGACCTGACCACCATCGAGGGCAGCCTGAAGCAGATGGATCGCCGCTACGTGGCGAAGATGGACCAGCAGCTGCAGACCTACTGGCTGGACCAGTACGTGGCCCTGCCGGCCGCCCAGCGCGACAACGAGGTGCTGAACACGTGGTTGGCCGGCAGCGATGCCACTGCGGTGAAGTCGCTGGTGACCAAGCTGGGCGGAACCGGACTGGGCAGCCTGGACAACCGCCTGACGTGGTTCAAGGCCGATCGCGCTGCGTTTGAAGCCAGCAATGACCCGGCCATCCAGTACGCGGTGGCCGTCATGCCGGCGCTGCTGAAGCAGGAAGAGCAGAAGAAGATCCGCGAGGGCGAATCGCTGACCGCTCGTCCGCTGTACCTGCAGGCCGTGGCCGACTACAAGAAGAGCCAGGGCGAGTTCGTCTATCCCGATGCCAACCTGTCGCTGCGCATCACCTTCGGCAACGTGATGGGCTATGGCAAGGACGGCGTGAAGTACACCCCGTTCACCACCCTGGAAGGTGTTGCGGCGAAGGAAACCGGTGAGGATCCGTTCGACTCGCCGAAGGCACTGCTCGATGCGGTCAAGGCCAAGCGTTACGGCGGTCTGGAAGACAAGCGGATCGGTTCGGTACCGGTGAACTTCCTGTCCAATCTGGACATCACCGGCGGCAACTCCGGTTCGCCGGTGCTCGATGCCAACGGCAAGCTGGTCGGCCTGGCCTTCGACGGCAACTGGGAATCGGTCAGCTCCAACTGGGTGTTCGACCCGGTGATGACCCGCATGATCGCCGTCGACAGCCGCTACATGCAGTGGATCATGCAGGAAGTGGCGCCGGCGCCGCAGTTGCTGAAGGAACTGAACCTGGCCAAATAAGGTAGTGCCGGCCGCTGGCCGGCAACCCGGCAAGCACTGCCGGGCGGTGCATCCACGCATGGCGTGGATCTACTGCCATCCTGAAACCCCGCGACGTCTGTCGCGGGGTTTTTTCATGCCCCGTCCGGCCCGGTCCGCCGAACAGGTATCATCCCTGTTCCGCGTACTTCACAGGATGTGAACATGCGCCGGAACTCCTCCCCCAAGGACCCCTTGTTCGCATGCGCATCCTGCTTGCCCGTCACGGCGAAACGCCGTGGAACGCCGAAGGCCGCTACCAAGGCCAGATCGACATCCCGCTTTCGCCCATCGGTGAGGCCCAGGCCCAGGCGCTTGGCGCCCGCTTGGTTTCGGTGGACATCACCCGTGCGGTGGCCTCGCCGCTGTCGCGCGCTCAGCGCACCGCCCAACTGGCCCTTGGCGCCGCGCGTGCCGACATGCTGCTGACCGAGCCGGAACTGCAGGAGATCGCCCACGGTGAGTGGGAAGGTCTGCTGGCCAGCGAAATCAACGAAAAAGACCCGTCGCGCCTGCAGGCGTGGCGCAATGAACCGGACACCGTGCTGATGCCGGGCGGCGAATCGCTGCGCCTGGTGCTGGAGCGCAGCTGGCGCGGCCTGGCCCGTGCCGCCGAAGGCCTTGGCGAACACGACACCCTGCTGGTGGTTGCCCACGACGCAGTCAACCGGGTGATCCTGTGCAAGGTGCTGGGCCTGCCGTTGTCGCGGCTGTGGACCTTCCGCCAGGCGCCGACCACGCTCAACCTGCTTGAAGGCGCCGACCTGGACAGCCTGGAAGTGGTGCGCCTGAACGACTGCGCCCACCACACGCCGTTCTTCGGCGAAGCCAAGCACCGCGCACTCTGAATTTCCTGTCCTGAACCACCTGTACCTGTTGGAAGCCTTACCGTGAAGAACACCCCGACCACTCTGGCCGAATGGCTGGACTACATTGAACGCCAGCACCCGGCCAGCATCGACATGGGGCTGGAGCGCGTGCGCACCGTGGCCACCGCGATGGGCCTGGGCACGCCGGCCAGGCACACCATCGTGGTCGGTGGTACCAACGGCAAGGGTTCCACCGTCGCCTTCATCGAGGCCATCGCGCGTGCTGCGGGCTGGAAGGTCGGCGCGTACACCTCGCCGCACCTGCTGCGCTACAACGAGCGCGTGCGCATCGATGGCCAGGATGTCGATGACGCCGCACTGGTGGCCGCGTTCAACACGGTCGAGGCAGCGCGCGGTGATGTGACGCTGACCTACTTCGAGTACGGCACGCTGGCCGCGCTGCAGCTGTTCGCCGATGCCGATCTTGATCTGGCCGTGCTGGAAGTGGGCCTCGGCGGCCGCCTGGATGCGGTCAACATCGTCGACGCCGACGTGGCGGTGATCACCACCGTGGACATCGATCACGCCGAATGGCTGGGCGAGGACCGCGAGGCCATCGGTGCCGAGAAGGCGGGCATCATCCGCGGCTGGAAGCCGGTGATCCTGGGCGAGACCGATCCGCCGTCGAGCGTGCTGGCGCGCGCCTACCTGGTGGGTGCCAATGCGATCCGCGGCGGCAGCGACTATTTCTACGAACCGATCGACGCGCAGCGTTGGCGCTGGCGCGATGTCGGCACCCGCCTGGAGCTGCCGACGCCGACGCTGGCCGGGCCGATCCAGCTGGCCAACGCCGGTGCGGCGATCGCGGCGCTGCGCGCGCTGGACAGGCCGGTGCCGCGCGCGGCATGGGCCGCAGGCGTGGCAGCGGCGCGCATCGCCGGGCGCCTGCAGGCGTTCGAGCGCGATGGCGTGCAGGTTCGCGTCGATGTCGGCCACAACCCGCAGGCAGCCGGCCAGCTGGCGCGCGCGCTGAAGGCCGAGGCATCCCCCGGGCGCACCCTGGCGGTATACGCCGCGCTGCAGGACAAGGACGCCGTGGGCGTGGTGCAGGCCCTGCAGGAGGTGGTGAGCGACTGGACCCTGGCCGGGCTGGATGGCGCGCGTGGGCAGAGTGCGGCGGAACTGCAGGCACGGCTGGCAGATACCGCGGCAGCCACTGCGGCGCTGGCCGGCACGGTCGAACAGGCGATGGCGCAGGTGCTGGCCCGCGCCGAGCGCGGCGACCGGGTGCTGGTATTCGGTTCCTTCCATACCGCCGCCGCTGCGCTGCAATGGCTGCAGGCCCACGCCTGACCGCCGTTCAGCCATTACCGACGCCGTGCGGTCGCGCACCCGTATAATCGACCGCAACGTCCAGCCTGCCGCCTGCCCTACGTGGATACGCCCCTGAAACAGCGTCTGATTGGTGCCATCGTCCTGGTGGCCTTGGCCGTCATTTTCCTGCCGATGCTCGTCAAGGGCCCGGCCCCGGACAGCGGTGTCGCTTCTGTGCCGATCGCCGCGCCCGATGCGCCGGCCGATGGCCAGTTTGAAACCCGTGAACTGCCGCTGGTCGCACCGGCCGGTGGCGCCACCGGGTTGCAGAGTGGCCAGGCCCGTCCCGTCGAGGAGGCCGCCGCCCCGGCGACACCGCCGACCGTGGACACCTCGCCAGCCGTCGCCGCCGGTAATTACGCGGTGACCTTCGGCGCCTACGGCAGCCAGGCCGACGCCGATGCGGTGATCGCCTACCTCAAGCGTTCGCAGCTTCCGGGCTTCATCGAGACCGCATCGATCAACGGTCGCCCGGCCTGGCGCGTGCGCGTTGGGCCGTATGCCGACCGTGCCCAGGCCGAAGCGGCCCGGCTGCAGGCGGTGAAGGTACGTGCCGACGTGAAGGCAGAAGTCATCACGCTCGATGCGAAGCCCTCGACCAGCGCACCGGTGGCAAGCACACCGACGCCCGCGCCGAGCGCCAGTACTCCCGTCGCGGCGGCCACGCCGTCGGCCACCGGCAACCCGGTGCGCAGTGAAAGCCTGCCGCCGAGTACGCCGACCGCAGCAGCGCCGCCAGCCGCCAAGCCGGAGCCGGCCAAGCCGGTGGCCAAGCCGGAACCGAAGCCCGAGCCCAAGCCGGAAGCGACCGCCAGCAAGCCGGCCACGCCGCCGAGCACGCCGGCCGCACCGGCCGCCAGCGGAGTGGGTTTTGCCGTACAGCTCGGCGCATTCGGCCAGGCCAACGATGCCAACGCCCTGCGCGACAAGGTCCGCGCGGCAGGCTTCAGCGCCTTCGTCGAGCAGGTGCGTACCGAAAAGGGCAGCCTGCACCGTGTCCGTGTCGGGCCGGTCGCCAACCGCGCCGATGCTGAACAGTTGAAGGCGCAGGTCGCCGCCAAGGTCGGCGTGGCCGGCATGGTGCGACCGCACCCATGACCTGTACGCAGCCCCGTTGCCAGCGCCGCCGAAGGAGCGGGGCGCCATGATCGACGTGGTGCTGCTGATCGTGATCGCCGCCTCCACCCTGCTTGGGTTGCTGCGCGGCTTCGTGGGCATCGTCATCGGCACCGTTTCGTGGCTGGTTGCCGCCTGGGCGGCCTTCGCCTTCGGCAATGACGCCGCACGCTGGTGGGCCGCACCGGCTGCGCCCGGCGGCGAGCATTTCATCGGCGGCTACCTCAGCGTCGGCATCGGCGTGATGGTCGTGGTCGCCGTGATCGGCATGGTCATCAAGGCCATCGTCCACCGCAACATGCTGGGCAGTCTGGACCGCCTGCTGGGCGGGGTCCTCGGCGCCGTGCGTGGGGGCCTTATCGCGGCCGTGCTGCTGTTACTGGCCGGCTTCACCCCGCTTACCGCCGAACCCTCTTGGCGCGGCTCGGCGCTGCGCCCGGTGCTGAACCCGGCCGTGGCCTGGATGAACAGCAAGCTGCCGCAGTGGCAGGTGCCGGGCACCGACCTGCTGCCCAAGGCCTTGCCGATGGACGCGCTGTCCCCATCTGCGTTGATGGAGCTGGGCAAGAGCGCCGGCGCCGGAGTGGGCAAGCCGGGGGCGACAGGCGATAATGGCGTACTCGGTCAGATAGTGGCGGGCAGCGGATGGCTGCGGCCTGCGAAGGCGGAACAGGGCGAGGCATACGATCCGGCCGAAGTGCGCCCGGACGCCCCAGCACTACCGGGCAGCATCGAGCCGGACGACCCGGCCAATGTCGACCGCAGACGCGGCGACAACTCTGGCCAGGTACGGCCACCTTCCTTGTAACTGGGCACAGCCCAGCGGAGACCTCGCATCATGTGTGGCATCGTCGGAATCGTCGGCAACCAGAACGTCGCCGGGCAGTTGTATGACGGCTTGACCGTCCTCCAGCATCGCGGCCAGGACGCGGCGGGCATCGCCACCGTCAACGGCAGCCGCCTGCGGGTGCAGAAGGCCACCGGCCTGGTCCGCGATGTGTTCGATGCACGCACCATGTCCACTCTGGAAGGCAGCGTCGGCATCGCCCACGTGCGTTATCCGACCGCCGGTTCGGAAGGCATGGACGAGGCGCAGCCGTTCTACGTCAACTCGCCGTACGGCATCGCGCTGGCCCACAACGGCAACCTGATCAACACCGAGGACCTGCGCCAGCAGGTGTTCGAGCAGGACCGCCGCAACGTCAATACCGATTCGGACAGCGAAGTGCTGTTGAACGTGTTCGCCTACGAACTGGAACAGCAGCGCCAGCTCAGCCCGGAAGCCGCCATCCGCGCGGTTGCCGGCGTGCACCGCCGCTGCAAGGGCGGCTATGCGGTGGTCAGCGTGGTGCTGGGCCTGGGCCTGGTCGCTTTCCGCGATCCGCATGGCATCCGCCCGCTGGTGCTGGGCAAGCGCAGCCATGCCGAGGGTGACGAATACATCGTTGCCTCCGAGTCGGCCGCGCTGGACGTGCTGGGCTTCCAGCGCGTGCGTGACGTGCAGCCGGGCGAAGCGCTGGTGATCACCGCGCGCGGCGAGCTGTTCTCGGAAATCTGCGCCGAGCCGGCCGAACACACTCCGTGCATCTTCGAGTACGTATATTTCGCACGCCCCGATTCGATGATCGACAACGTGTCGGTGCACAAGGCGCGCATGCGCATGGGCATCAAGCTGGGCGAGAAGATCCTGCGCCTGCGCCCGGACCACGACATCGACACCATCATCCCGATCCCGGACACCTCGCGCGACGCCGCGCTGGAGATCTCCAACGTGCTCGGGGTGAAGTACCGCGAAGGCTTCATCAAGAACCGTTACATCGGCCGCACGTTCATCATGCCGGGCCAGGGCGAACGGGTGAAGTCGGTGCGCCGCAAGCTCAACCCGATCCACCTGGAATTCCGCAACCGCGTGGTGCTGCTGGTGGACGACTCGATCGTGCGCGGCACCACCAGCCAGCAGATCGTGCAGATGGCGCGTGACGCCGGCGCACGCAAGGTCTACCTGGCCAGCGCCGCGCCGCCGGTGCGATACCCGAACATCTACGGCATCGACATGCCGGCCGCTGAAGAGCTGGTCGCGCACAACCGCAGCATCGAGGAAATCGAAGCGCACCTGGGCTGCGACTGGCTGATCTACCAGGACATCGAAGACATGGAAGCGGCGGTGAGCGAAGGCAATCCGGCGCTGCGCAACTTCGATTCCTCGTGCTTCAACGGCCATTACCCGACGGGCATCGAGCCGGGCTACTTCGAGCGCATCCAGCAGCTGCGTTCGGACGACGCCAAGCACAAGCGCCGCGCCTGAGGTCCAGGGGTGATCGACGTGCCTGACGTCGGCGGCAATCTGCTGCGCGCCGCGCAGCAGTGCCTGGCCGAAGCCGATCCTCTGCGCAAGGTTGCACTGACCCAGGCCTACGCTGCCGCGTTCCGCGCCGGCCGCTTGAACGTACCGGCCGATGCTCCGCCGGCCGATCCGATCCGCATGCCGGGCCGGCCGCCGCAGCTGGTGATGGTGCATCCGCGTGAAGTGCCCCGGCGCGGCCTGGGCGGGGTGGAAGGGCGTGCGGCGTTCATCCATGCTATCGCCCATATCGAGCTCAATGCGATCGACCTGGCCTGGGACGCGGTGTACCGCTTCCGCGGTCTGCCGGCGGCGTTCCATGCCGACTGGGTGAGCTGCGCCGACGACGAATCGCGCCACTTCATGCTGCTGCGCGAGCGCCTGCTGGCACATGGCCATGAGTACGCCGATTTCCCGGCGCACAACGGCCTGTGGGAAATGTGCGAGAAGACCGCGCACGACGGCCTGGCGCGCATGGCGCTGGTGCCGCGCGTGCTGGAAGCGCGCGGGCTGGACGTGACGCCGGGCATGATCGACAAGCTGCGCAACGTCGGCGATGGCGAAACCGCCGACGTGCTGGACGTGATCCTGCGCGAGGAGGTTGCACATGTTGCTGCCGGTTCGCGCTGGTTCCGCTGGTACTGCGAGCGCGCCGGCGTCGAGCCACGAGCGCGTTTCAAGGAACTGCTGGTCGAGTATGCCGGTGGCTACCTGCACGGGCCGTTCAATATCGAGGCCCGCCTGCTGGCCGGGTTCGATGCGGATGAGCTCGCCAACCTGGTCGAACAGGCGGGTTGACCGGCGTCGGCCGGTCCACATCCACGCCATACGCGCTTGCAGTAGATCCACGCCATGCGTGGATGACGTTCACCCGTTCACCCGTTCGGCAACACCACGCGTCTGCCATCCACCGTCGGCCGGTTGATGTAGAACAACCCCGGCCCGGGGCGATACGGCAGCTCGCTGACACCGGCGTCGGCGGTGTAGGTCAGGGCGGTATCGCCCAGCGCATCGAAATTCCAGTGGGCGGACTGCATCAGGTAACGGCGGCGCAGCAACGCTTCCTGCGTCGGGGTCAACGGCTGGCCGGCAATCAGGCGGCGCGCGATCGGCTGCAGCGCGCTGGGCAGTTCCCAACCCGCCACCTCGGCGGCGTCTGCGGTCCAGGTCACGCCGGCATCGTTGGCGTGCTTCTGCATCACCTGCAGCGCAACCAGCTGGTAGCGCCAATCGATGCGCCGGTGCAGCACCACCGCAGCGGTGACGTACATCACCGGCGACATCAGCACGCTGCGGCTGCCCGCGCGTCGCTGCTGCTGCCACTGGTGCCAGACATCGACCCACACTTCCTTCGGGTTCAACCCCAGCTGCTGCCGCCAGCGTTCGGCGTCGGCCTGTGCTTCAGCGTACGCGGTGGTCGCCTGCAGCAGCGCCAGTGGCGGTGTCTGGTAGTCCTCCACGCCGGGCCGGCGCAGCTGCTGCCGCCGCGGCCGGCTGAGCAGCTTGGGCCCTTCTTCCACCTGGTCGTAGCCACCACCGATGTTCGCGTGCACGCCGGGTAGTGCGATTTCGCGATGGGCTGGTGCCACCGTGGTCAGCGCATAGTGCTGGCGATGCTCATCGCGCGCACTGAGCTGCAGCACGGCCTCGGCGATGCCCGCGGGCAGGGCGATACGGGGGTGTTCGTCGGCGCGGCCGCCGTTGACGGCGACCACCGTGTCGAACAGGCCGATGAAGCGCAATATCGGCCGTGGCAGGGCGAAATCGGCGCTGCATGAAAGCCCCGCCTGCTGCAGCAGCTGGAGCCAGCGCGCGCCGTCCCATCCGCGCAGATGGTTGGCCACATCGCGCGCGGAGGCCGCGCCGCGCGAGTAGCCGAACAGATCCAGCTGCACGCCGTGCAGGGGCGCGCGCCACTGCGACGCAAGTGCTGACAGTGCCGCCGGCAGCAGCACCTGCAACGCACGCTGCACCTTCGCCTGCACGCCACTGGCGCCGATACCGAAGGCCAAGCCGATCAGGTCGTCCTCGGCACCATCGCGGGTGCCGACGCCTTCCACGTAGATCGCCAGCGAAGGTGTACTGCCGGGCGTGCGCCGGCTGTCCGGATACAACTGATGCAGGCGCGCGATGTTGGTGGCGCCGTTGTCGTAGCTGCTGGTCAAACGACTCTGGTAGGTCGAATCATCATCGGCGCGGAGCAGGGCGGGGCGCGGTCGCGGCACCTGCCGGTGGCCCTGCGCCAGGTTGTGTGCGTTGTTGCGGGTGCCATCGAAGAACAGGCCGATCCGCAGCAGGCCCGGATCAGCCGTCGTGTCACCGCTGTGCTGCGCTGGCGCCATGTGCATCCCCTGTCGTGGCCGCGTCACGGTAGCGCGAAAGCCGTGTGTTGGCGAAGTGTACTGACGCCTTTGACCTGACTGAACGCAGATGCGGTCGATCACAGATCGCGATTTCCATTCCTCTCGTCTATTGAATTCACACGCCCTGCGCAGGCCTGATGGCCAAACCCGGCACCCCGGGTCGTGCTGCATCAACGCTGTCCACTTCACTCCAAGGAGCGACAAGATGATGTCCAGATCGATAGGTAAAGCGACAGGTGGTCTGTTGTTGGGATTGTCGGTAGCGGCGGCCGCCCATGCGGCGCCGTTGTTCGAGCCGGTCACCGTGCTCAGCCGTGCATCGGCCACCAGCGAGCCGGCACTGGGGCGATTGCTGGCCACCCCGTCCACCGCCGCCGTACAGGAAGTGCGGGTCGATGCCGCCGCCACAGCGCAGCCGCAGCTGGAATTCGAGCTGCTCGGGCAGAAGGTGCAGGCCGTTCGCAGCAAGATCGAGGCACTGCCTGACGGTGGCAGCATCTGGTACGGCCAGTTGCGCGCGCCGTCCGATCGCCTGCGGGCGGCCACGTCCAATGGCCAGGACGATCCGGGCAATTCGCTGATCCTGGTGCGCTCGGGCAATACCCTCACCGGCTCGATCCGCAAGGACGGCAAACTCTATCGTCTGCGTCCGCTGGGCAATCGCCACGTGCTGGTCGAGGTGGATGAATCGCGGATGCCGGCCGATCATCCGGCCGACTACAACCAGTTGCCGAAGATCGCCATGCCGGCCAATGATCGCCTCGGCACTGCGCAGGCCTCCTCAGGCAGCCCGGCGACCATCCGCGTGCTGGTGGTGGCAACCAACGCTGCAGTGACCGCCTACGGTGGCAACATGCAGTCGCTGGTGCAGTTGGCGGTTGCCGAATCCAACCAGGGTTACACCAACAGCAACGTAGGCCTCACCCTGCAGCTGGCCGGTTATGAAACCACCAACTACACCGAGTCCGGCAATTTCACCACCGACCTGTCGCGCTTCCGTGGCACCAGCGACGGCTACATGGACAGCATCCACACCAGCCGCAACAACACCGCCGCTGACGTCGGCGTACTGCTGATCAACAACACCAGCTATTGCGGGCTGGCCTCGGGCATCGGTTCCACCGCATCGACCGCGTTCGCTGCGGTTTACTGGGATTGCGCCACCGGCTACTACTCGTTCGCCCATGAAATCGGCCACCTGCAGAGCGCACGGCACGATATCGCCAGTGATCCGAGCACGTCACCGTATGCCTATGGCCATGGCTATCGCTATGAGCCGGCCAGCGGATCGCGCTGGCGCACGATCATGGCCTATGACTGCTCGGCCGGCTGCCCGCGGCTGAACTACTGGTCCAATCCGAACATCAGCTACAACGGCGTGCCGATGGGCATCGCCAGCAGTGCCGACAACCAGCGCGTGCTGGTCAATACCAAGGCCACCATCGCGGCCTTCCGCTGAGTCCAAGCGCCGACCAGGGTCGGCGTCTACCAGGGCGCGTGCACCTGCTCTGGTAGATGCCACCCTTGGTTGGCACCCTGCGATCCATCATTCGCGGCTGAGCGTATCCAGGGTCCAGCCGTTGGCATCCACGCGCAGCACCGAACCCTGTTCGTACCAATCACCCAGCACGATGCGGGTGCAGCTGCGTCCGCCGGCCTGCAGGGTGTGGATCGCCGGGCGATGGGTGTGGCCATGGATCATCGTGTCCACGCCGTGGCGCACGTAAGTGGCTTCCACTTCGGCCGGGGCCACGTCGGTGACTGTTTCGAACTGTGCACGGTCGCCCTGCTTCATTTCCGACTGGCGCGCCTGGCTGGCATCGCGCGCCTTCTGCGCGAAGGCGACACGCGCTTCCAGCGGCTGCGACAGGAACTGCGCCTGGAAGACCGGGTCGCGGGTCTGGGCACGGAACTGCTGGTAGGGGATGTCATCGGTGCACAGCAGGTCACCGTGCTGCAGCAGCACCGGGCGGCCGTACAGCTCGATCATGCACGGGTCCGGCAGGATGCGCAGGCCAGCGCGGCGGGCATAGTCTTCGCCCAGCAGGAAGTCACGGTTGCCGCGGATGAAGAAGACCGGCACGCCGCTGTCGGACAGTACCTTCAGTGCATCGGCCACCGCATCGGCTGCGGCCGAGGGCGTGTCATCGCCGATCCAGGCTTCGAACAGATCGCCGAGGATGTACAGCGCATCGGCGCCAGGCGCTTCCTCGCGCAGGAAGCGCAGGAACAGGTCGGTGATGGCCGGACGGCTGGGGTCCAGATGCAGATCGGAGATGAACAGCGTGGTCATGCGGACATTCTAGGGCATCACACCGGCAACGGCAGCCAGGCCAGGCTGGCCGAGGCCAGCAGTGCAGCGATGCCGGTGGCAGCCAGAACGTCGCTTGGGTAGTGCAGGCCCAGCACTACGCGCGACAGGCCCACGCCGAAGGTGAACGGCACCAGCAGCGGCGCCAGCCAAGGATAGTAGGCCAGCGCGACGATGGTGAACGACACCGCGTGCAGGGTATGGCCGGACGGGAAACTGAACTCATCCAGCGGCGCCACCCAGGCACGGATACGCAGGTCGGCCGCGTACGGCCGTGGCCGCCGGGTCCAGCGTTTCAGGCCCTTGTACAGCAGCAGCGCGGCCAGGCCGGTGGCGGCCATGTGCACTGATGCGCGCAGGCCGTCGAAGCCATCGATGAGCACCAGCGCGCCCATCAGCACATACCAGAACACGCCATCGCCGAGCCGGCTGATGATCGAAAAGACGCGCCGCACGCGGCGACGTCGGCAGTAGTGGTTGGCGCGGCGGCACAACCGGGCTTCGCGACCGGCCAGCAGCTCAAGCGGCGTGGTGCGCATGTCCGCTCCTCCGCGCGCTGGCCAGTTCCGCCAGCAGGCTTTCGAACTCCGCCACCACCTGCTGCGGGTGCAGCCGCTTCATCGCCCGTGCCGCGTTGCCACCCAACCCGCGGCGCTGGACATCATCGGCAGCCAGTTGCACCGCTGCCTGCACGAACTGCTCGTCGTCATCCACTGCGGCACCGTTCTCGCCGTTGCGCAGGTACTCGCGGGCCGCGCCGTAGTCGAAAGCGACCGTGGCCAGGCCGCTTGCCATGCTTTCCAGGGTCACGTTGCCGAAGGTCTCGCTGCGGCTGGGGAACAGGAACAGATCGCCACTGGCGAAGTGTCGGGCCAGGGCATCGCCGCGCTGGATGCCGCAGAAGATGAAATCGGGATTCTCATGCGCCAGTTTCTCGCGCGCCGGGCCATCGCCGACCCAGATGAAACGCGCTTTCGGGCGCACCTGCTGCAGCTTGCGGAAGGCCTTCACCGCCAGGCCGAGGTTCTTTTCGGCGGCGATGCGGCCAACGTAGATCGCCGCCAGGCCCGTGCCATCGATACCCCATTCCTCGCGCAGCGCCGGGTCGCGGCGTGACGGGTCGAACTGCTGGCTGTCGACCGCACGGGCGAGCAGGCGCACGCGCTCGAAGCCCTGGTCGGTCAGGAATTCCTGCAGTTCGCGGGTGGGCACCAGGGTCGCGTCGGCCTGGTTGTGGAAACGGCGCATCCAGCGCATTGCCGCCGACTGCAGCCACGCCACGCCATAGTCGGGCAGGTATTCGTCGAAGCGGGTGTGGAATCCGGTAGCCACCGGAATGCCGAGGCGGCGCGCGGTGCGTAGTGCCGACCAGCCCAGCGGACCTTCGGTCGCCACGTAGACCGCATCGGGGCGCTGCTGTCGCCAGTGCCGGCCCAGCCGGATCGGTGCCGGCAGGCCGAAGCGCAGGCCAGGGTAGCGCGGCAAGGCCGCGCCCGGTACCAGCAGGGTGCCCGGCGCCGCATCCAGTGCTTCGCTGACCTGGCGCGGACGGATCAGGTCGACCTCGTGGCCAGCGGCGCGCAATCCCTGCTCCAGGCCCTGCACGGTCAGTGCGACGCCGTTGATCTCCGGCGGGTAGGTTTCGGTGACGATGGCATAGCGCATGGCGGGCCTCCGGTTTTACGCATGCTCGGGCCTGGCGATGTAGCCGACATGACCGCTTTGCGACAACGCGATGACGACCGGGCAAGGCGGTGCCTGCGCAGTTCAGCGGCACAAAAAAACCACGGCCCCGAAGGGCCGTGGTCGTGGTGTTGCGCCAGCGCGTGGATCAGAAGCGCTGCTGGTACTTCATGTAGACGAAGCGACCGATGTCGAAGCCACCGTAGTAGGAGAAGTTGGAACTGGGCTGGCTGTACAGGATCGGGCCCTGGCGGGCGAACACATTGTTGGCGCCGATCGAAACGGTGGCACTCCACGGCAGGTTGTAACGCGCCTGTACGTCATGGAACGTGACCGAACCGCGTCGGTTGTAGTCGCGGCTGCCGCTGTACCAGGGCGCGCGCTGGTCCGGGTGGGAACATTCATCCGGATGGTCCCTTGCGTCCAGGCAGCGTTCCTTGACTGCGGAGAAGTAGCGCAGGCTCCAGCTGAGGCCGACGTTGCCCTGTTCCCACCCCAATGACGCGTTGGAGCGGACCCGGAAACCAATGCCTCCGTTGGTGGCGATGCCATTGCTGGGAATCGGCGGCACATCCGCCTCGTTGGTGGTCCGTTCCTCGGCGGCAACCACATAGGTGGTCTTCCAATCGGCGCGCAGCGTGCCCCAGCGGGTTTCGATCCGATGGCCGATTTCCAGGTCATAGCCTTCGGCCTGGCGGAAGCCGCTGTTGCGGTTGCCATAGTTGAGCTTGTCGACGATGCCCAGTTCCGGGTCACGGGTGAAACCGTCGCAACGTTCGGCGATGCCCAACTCGTAGCAGTCGCGAAGGATGTTGTTGGGGTGGTCTGCGACGATGGTGTTGTCGATGCGGATCTTCCACCAGTCCAGCGCGATGTTCAGCCCTTCGGCGAACATCGGGCTCCAGACCAGGCCCAGTGTGCGGCTGGTCGAGGTCTCCGGCTCCAGGTCGGGGTTGGAGCCGTTGGTGAAGGCCCGCGGCGTCTGCCCGCTGCTGCCGGTGATCGGCTCGTTGCCCTGGCCGAGCTGGCGGTAGCTGTCAGCGTTGGCGATGTCGGCGGCGCAGCGTGCACGCACCTCCGGGCTGCTGGCCGCAGCACCGTAGACGGTGTCGCAGGGATCACGGAAGCCGGTGGTGAAGGTCTCAGAACCACCGCCATACAGATTGGAGATGGTCGGCGCGCGGAACCCTTGGGCCCAGGTGCCGCGGACCAGCAGCTGGTCGATCGGCTTCCAGGTGAAGCCGAACTTGCTGTTGAGGGTGCCGCCGAAGGTGGTGTAGTCCGAGTATCGGGTAGCGGCGCTCAGGCTCAGCTCACGCGCACCGGCCAGGTCGCGAAGCACCGGCACGCTCAGCTCCAGGTAGGCCTCGTCTACACGGTAGCCACCGCCGGTGGGGCCTGCAGCCAGGTTGGTGGTGGCACCGGTCTGTGCCAGCGCATCGGGGATGAAGCGGCCATCCTCGCGGCGGCTCTCCGCACCCACCGCGAAGCCCAGTTCGCCGGCCGGCAGCGTGGCGAGACTGCCGCTGAGGCTGGCGAACAGGTTGCGGGTTGTGGTGCGGCCGCGGCTGAGTTCCTCGGGGAACAACCAGTCCTGCAGTTCCGGGTTGCCGGTCAGGCCATAGGGATCATCCTGGCCATAGGGCACCAGCGGGTTCCAGGGCCTGCACCCGCTGATCGGCGCCTCCGGTGTACCGCACTCGACCTTGCCGGTTGCCGGATTGTAGAAGGACGGCCCGGTGGCATCGGCGACGCGTTGCTTGTGCAGGTTGCCGGTGGCGCGTTGGATCAGTTCGCTGCGGTTGTACTGGTAGCCGGCTTCCCAGTCGAAATCGCGACCGCCGAAGGCGAAGCTGCCCTCGAACGCCGCCACGCCCTGCCAGGAGGTCAGTTCGCTGGTACTGACCCGCGGAATCTCCCAGGTACGGCGGTTCCAGTCCACGTCGCTGGGCGTTTCGTAGCCGTGATGGCTGCCGAACGGGTTGAACCAGCTGTCGACGGACATCGGCGTGATGCCGGCTGCGCCGGACTGGAACGGGTAGCCGGCCACCTGACGCTTCGTGGTGCGTTGGTTGTAGGCCAGTTGGGTGTTGAAGCGGACCTGGTCGTTCAGATCCACGCGGGCGTCAACGAAGATCGAGTCGCGCTTGATCGGTGTCTGCAGGTGCATCTGTTCGTTGCTGTTGCTGACATCACCGGTGAACGGCGTGTTGTCGCTGAGATGGAAGCTGTCCGGACCTCCCGGCTGGCTGCCACGGTCGAGCGAATAGCTGCAGCCGCGGCTGTTGCTGCAGCCCGGACCGTTGAAGCCGGTAATGCGGCCCCACTGGCCGACCGTGGTCCAACCATCGTCCGGATGACGATCGGTATAGGTGTAGGCACTGAAGCCCCGGTCCTTCGCCCACACGCCCTTTTCTTCGACATGCTCGGCGGCGAGGCTGATCGAGGCGCGTTCATTCGACCAGCCTGCAACCACGTCGTACTGGGTGCGGGCGCCATCGCCTTCGCTGAACTGGCCATGGTAGACGCTGGCGGTCACGCCCTCGACGTTGCGGCGGGTGATGATGTTGACCACGCCGGCCATGGCGTCGGAACCGTAGATGGCCGATGCGCCATCCTTCAGAACTTCCATGCGCTCCACGGCAGCGGCAGGAATGCTGGAGATGTCCTGGTAACCACTGGTCGTCATGCCCAGGCGTTTGCCATTGATCAGCACCAGCGTGCGCTGTGCACCCAGGCCGCGCATGTCCACGTAACTGCCACCGGCGGTTTCGCCAGCACTTAGGGGGCTGGCACGGCTCAGTGCCGGGCTGCCGGTTGCGGTCAGGTTCTGCAGGATGTCGGCGACGGAATTGAAGCCTTGCCGCTCGATGTCAGCGCGGCTGATGGTCAGCACGGGCTGTGCGGTTTCCAGATCGACCTGGCGGATGCGCGAGCCAGTGATCTCGATGCGGTCCAGGGTGGTGGCTTCAACGGAATGCTGGGCGAATGCGGGGACGGCCAACGCAGTGGTGGCGGTCATCGCAAGCACTCGGCGGATCGCCAACCCAAGTTCGGGAATACGGATGGTCATGGGTCTCTCTCTCTTCCAATTCATCGGTGCGCGGCCAAGCAGGGCGGCGCCAGTTCCACCGCGGGCGGTGGACGTTCAAACCTAGTGAAGGCCCGCAGGGAGAAGTAGAGGAAAGCGACGAAAGCGCCCGGATCGGTGATGACGCTTTTGTACAAAGCGGAATCGAATCAATCGATTGCCAGGTCATTTTGTGTTCCGGCTGAAGGTATGCCCGGGATGGCGTGCTGGATTGGAAGCGTCAACAGCGATGTAGATGGCGACAACCTGCGCGGGCACAAAAAAACCACCGCCCCGAAGGGCCGTGGTCATGGTGTTACGCCAGCGCGTGGATCAGAAGCGCTGGGTGTACTTCATGTAGATGAAACGACCGATGTCATAGCCGCCGTAATACGAGAAGACCGAGCGCGGCTTGGTGTACATGACCGGGCCCTGCTTGTCGAACACGTTGTTGGCGCCGACTGAAACGGTGGCATCCCACGGCAGGTTGTAGCGGAACTGGACGTCGTGGAAAGTGACCGAACCACGTTCGTTGTAATTGCGCGTGCCCTTGTACCAGGGGGCGCCAACGTTCAGGTCCGAGCACTCATCGGCGTACTTGCCCGGGTTGACGCACTGTTCCTTGACGCTGGAATAGTAGCGCGCGGTCCAGCTGACGCCGAAGTTCTCCAGGTCCCAGCCCACGGTCAGGTTCGAACGCACGCGGAAGCCGATGCCGGTGTTGGTGGCGATGCCGTTGTTGACGGTCGGCACGATCGAGCTGTCGTTGGACGAGCGGAAGACGTCCTTGGCCACGTAGGTGGTCGACCAAGAGGTGCTCAGCTTGCCGTAGTCGGTATCCAGGCGGTACGTCAGGTCCATGTCGTAACCTTCCGTTTCCATGAAGCCGGCATTGCGGTTGCCGAACTTCAGGCCGGTGACGATGCCGGTGGTCGCGTTGCGGGTGAAGCGCGCGCAACGGTCGGCCAGGCCCTGCTCATAGCAGTCGATCAGGATCTGGTTCGGGCTGTCGTCGACGATGGTGTCGTCGATGCGGATCTTCCACCAGTCCAGCGAAACGTTGAAGTTGCTGATGAAGGTCGGGCTCCAGACCACGCCCAGGGTACGGCTGGTCGAGGTTTCCGGCTTCAGGTCCGGGTTCGAGCCGGAGGTGAACGGCGTCGGCGTGGCGGCGACGGAGCCTTCGGTCGGCTGGTTGCGGTTGTCCAGCTGGCGGAAGTTGGCAACGTCGGCGATGTCGCGTGCACAGCGGGCACGCACTTCGGCGCTGCTGCGGGCCGAGCCGTACTTGCTGTCACACGGGTCGGAGAAGTTGGCGAAGGTTTCCGAACCACCGCCGTACAGATCGGAAATGGTCGGAGCGCGGAAGCCCTGGGCCCAGGTACCACGCACCAGCAGCTGGTCGATCGGCTTCCACTTGAAGCCGAACTTGCTGTTGAGCGTATTGCCGAAGGTGTTGTAGTCCGAGAAGCGGGTCGCCGCGTTCAAGCTCAGCTCACGCGCACCCGGCAGGTCGGCCAGCACCGGCACGTTCAACTCCAGGTAGGCTTCCTTCACCTTGTACGAGCCACCGGTCGGGCCAGCGGCCAGGTTGGTGGTGGCACCGGTCTGCGCCAGCGGGTCCGGTACGAACTTGCCGGTTTCCTCGCGGTTCTCGACGCCGAAGGCGAAGCCCAGGTCGCCGGCCGGCAGGGTGAACAGGCTGCCGCTGATGGTGGCGAAGGCGTTCTTCGAGGTCGTGCGGCCGGTCGCGTTCTCCGGCGGGAACAGCCAGTCCTGCAGGGCTTGGTTGTTGGTCATGCCATACGGGCTTTCCACGCCATAAGGAACCAGCGGATTCCAAGGCATGCAGTTGGCGATCGGCGCACCCGGTGCACCGCACTCGACCTTGCCCGTTGCCGGGTTCAGGTAGGACTTGCCGGTAGCCTGTTCGACGCGACCCTTGTGCAGGTTGCCGAAGGTGCTCTGGCGCAGCTCGTTCTTGTTGTACTGGTAGCCCACTTCCCAATCGAAGTAGCGCTCACCGATGTCGAACGAACCGTCGAACGCGGCCACGGCGCGGTAGGTCTTCAGCTCGCTGGTGCTGGTGCGCGGCACCTCCCACAGGCGGCGGTTCCAGCTCACATCGGTAGGCTTGGCATAGCCATGCTGGTTGCCGAACGGGTTGAAGTAGCTGTCAACCGACATGCCCTTGATCTTGGCGGTGGCGGTGTCGAACGGATAGCCGGCAGTGACGCGGGTCGAGGAGCGCTTGTTGTAGCCCAGCTCGGCCTTGAAGCGGATGTTGTCGGTGATGTTGGCCGTGCCCGAGAAGTACAGCGAATCACGCTTGATCGGGTAGCTCAGGTGCATCTGTTCATTGGTGTTGCTGACGTCACCGGTGAACGCGGTCGGATCGGTGAAGTGGTAGTTCGCCGGGTTCGTCGGGTCACTGCCGCGGTTGAGCGCGTAGTCGCAACCGGCTGCCTTGGTGCAGCCCGGGCCGCCCTTCACGCCGTAGAACTGGCCCCACTGGCTGTTGGTGGTCCAGCCATCGGTCGGGTGGCGGTCGGTGTTGCCGTAACGGCTGAAGCCGCGGTCACGTGCCCACACGGCTTTTTCTTCCGAGTGTTCGGCGGCGAAGGTGGCCGAGAAGCGGTCATTGGACCAGCCGGCAACCACGTCGACGCGATCACGGGCGCCGTCGCCCTCGCTGTACTGGCCGTGGTAGACGTTGGCGGTGACGCCGTTGACGTTGGTGCGGGTGATGATGTTGATCACGCCGGCCATCGCGTCGGAACCGTAGATCGCCGAGGCGCCGTCCTTCAGCACTTCAATACGTTCGACCGCAGACACCGGCAGGGTCGACACGTCCTGGTAGCCCGAGGTGCTGATGCCCATGCGCTTGCCGTTGACCAGCACCAGCGTGCGCTGGGTGCCCAGGTTGCGCATGTTCACGTAGGTACCACCAGCATCCTCACCGGCCGACAGCACGTTGGCGCGGCTGATGGTCGGGCTGCCCATCGCGGTCACGTTCTGCAGGATGTCCGACACCGAGCTGAATCCCTGGCGCTCGATGTCGGCGCGGGTCAGTGCCAGTACCGGCTGCGACGTTTCAACGTCCACCTGGCGGATACGGGAACCGGTGATCTCGATGCGGTCCAGGTTGGTCGGCGAGGCGGTGCTGCTGCTCTGGGCGAACGCCGGCAGCGCAGCCAGCGTCGCGGTGGTTGCCAGGGCGTAGCGGATGGCCTGCCCCAGTGCGGTGGTGCGTGAAGTCATGACGAGCTCTCTCTCTCGGGTCGTGCAAAGGACGCCAAAACGGGCGTCGAAGGAATCGGCAGGTCCAGGACCGAGCCGATGACCCGATAGTAGTCTCGTTGGTTAATGCTCTGTAAAGAGCGCGTGTCGCTTTGTGTCGTTACGCATCGCGCGTTTTCACCAAACGTGAACAAAAGCAGGGGTTTACGTCAGGACGAGGCGCACACCGTCCCCGCCAGCTGCTGCGGTGCAGCAGGAATCGGCGGTCGATTGCGCGAACTGTAACGAAATGTAATCGGGCGCCGACGGGTGATGCGTGGGCGCCCTCGGCGTCCTGATCAGACCACGAACGGACGGAACTGGATGCCCAGCCCGGCGATGCCTTCGGTCTCGCCGATCAGGTCGGCGCGCAGCAGCGGGCGCGCATCGATGAAGTCCTGCGGCACGATCAGCGACAGGCGGCTGTCGTCGGCAGTCAGTTCCAGCACCGGCAGCGGTGCGTCCTCATGCGCGCGGTTGAGCAGGACCGCCAGGCGCAGCAGGGCAGCCAGGCGCCGTGCGGTCAGCAGCAGGCGTTCGGGAATGGCATCGAAGGCGGTCTTGCTGATGCCGCGGCGGTGATTGCGCACCAGCGTCGCCAGCATCTGCTGTTCCTGCCGCGAGAAGCCGGCGATATCCGAGTTTTCCAGCACGTAGCTGCCATGCACGTGGTAACCGCTGTGGGCGATCATCAGCCCCAGCTCATGCAGGCGTGCGGCCCAGCCAAGCATGCGTGCGTCATCGGCATCCAGCTTCCAGCGCTCCTGCACCTGCTCCAGCAACGACAGCGCGGTGTCCTGCACGCGGCCGGCCTGCACCGTATCGATGCCATAGCGATGGGTGAGGGCGGCCACCGATTCATCGCGCGGGTCGTTGTCGCCGGCACGGCCGAGGATGTCATAGAGGATGCCCTCGCGCATCGCGGCCTTGCTGACCAGCAGCTTCTGCAGGCCCAGCGCCTGGAAGGCGGCCTCCAGCACCAGGATGCCGCCGGCGATGATCGGGCGGCGATCGCTGGACAGGCCAGGCAGCACGATGTCGTCGATCTTCTTGGCCTTCAGCAGCTCATCGCGGAGCTGCGGCAACGCCTCGGCGGTGATCGCACCCTTGCTCAGCTTCATCGTCGCGCAGATTTCGCTGATGGCCTTGTGGGTACCAGACGACCCCAGTGCTTCCTGCCAGCCCAGCGCGCGGTATTTGCTGGCGAAGGGCTGGAACTCCCGGCCAATCTCGGCCAGTGCGTCCTTCCAGCGCTTCTTGCTGAGTTTGCCGCCCGGGAAAAAGCGACGGGTGCTGGCGATGCAGCCGGCCTGCAGGCTCTCGCGCTCCAGGGTCTGCATGCCCTTGCCGATGATGAACTCGGTCGAGCCGCCACCGATGTCGATGACCAGGCGATGCTGATCGGGCTTGGGCGGTTGTGCATGGGCTACGCCCAGGTAGATCAGGCGCGCCTCTTCGCGGCCACTGACCACTTCGATGGCATGCCCGAGCGCGGTTTCGGCCGGCATCAGGAAGGCCTGCGGCGAACGCAGCTGGCGGACCGTGTTGGTGGCCAGTGCACGCACGCGATGCGGCGGAACGTTGCGGATGCGCTGGCCGAAGCGGGCCAGGCACTCCAGCGCGCGCTGTCGCGCTGCGGCGGAGAGTCCACCCTTGCCGTCCAGGCCGTCGGCCATGCGCACGGTTTCGCGCAGGCGGTCGATCACCCGCAGCTGGCCAAGCGTGTAACGCGCGATGACCATGTGGAAACTATTGGAGCCAAGGTCGATGGCGGCCAGCAGGTCGCCATCCTGCAATGCGGGCGGAGTCGTGGTGGTATGCGGCATGGGCGAATGTTAGCCGAAGGGGCGGTGAACTCGTCACCGCGTGGCCTTCACATTTTGGAGGGGGAGTGCGGCAGGGCTGCGCCCTGCACCCGCTGAATCAACGTCAACGTCAACGTCAAAAGCGGGGTATCCGTGGGAGGGCGGGGTGGGGCCGGTTGCGGGGGACGCCGTGAACCCCGCTCCGCGGTCCGGCCCAGCCGCTGGCGGCTGTGCGTTCGGGCGCTTGCGAAGCAGTGCTTCGCAAGCAAAGCGCCCTCACCCCTGGGGGCTTGGCCGCGGCATCCATGCCGCGGACACCCCCACAACCGGACCCACCCCGCCTTCGGCAGATCTCCGCGATCTGTCGGAATGGCATGGCCTACTCTTGGTAGGTGTCGACCTTGGTCGACACCTACCGGGTCAGAGTCCCTGCATCAACGCCATCTGCGCCGAATGCGGGGCTTCGTCGTGGGCCGGTGCGCGCTTGTGGTAGATGCCTTCGGCATCCAGCTCCCAGGCGTTGAGGTTGTCGTCCAGGTAGTTCTGCAGCACCTCGCGGTACACCCGCTTGGCCAGCGCCGGGTCGAGGATCGGGAAGCAGGTTTCCACCCGGCGCAGCAGGTTGCGTTCCAGCCAGTCGGCGCTGGCGCAGTACAGCTCCGGTGCGCCGTCGTTGCCGAACCAGTAGACCCGGCTGTGTTCCAGGAAGCGGCCGACGATCGAGCGCACGCGGATGTTGTCCGACACGCCCGGTACGCCCGGCCGCAGGGTGCAGGCGCCACGGATGATCAGGTCGATCTGCACCCCCGCCTGCGAGGCGGCGTACAGCGCACGGATCACCTGCGCTTCGTTGAGGGCATTCATCTTGGCGATGATCCGCGCCGGTCGCCCGGCGGCGGCGATGCGCGTCTCGCGCTCGATCCTCGCCAGGATCCCGGTGTGCAACGTGAAGGGCGACTGCAGCAGGCGCTTGAGCTTCATCTTCGATGCCAGCCCGGACAGCTGCTGGAACAGCAGGTGCACATCGTTGCCGATGTCGGCATCGGCGGTGATCAGGCTCAGGTCGGTGTACGCGCGCGCGGTACCGCTGTGATAGTTGCCGGTGCCCAGGTGCACGTAGCGGCGCAGTTTGCGGCCTTCGCGGCGCACGATCAGCAGCATCTTGGCGTGGGTCTTGTAGCCGACCACGCCGTACACCACCTGCACGCCGGCTTCCTGCAGCCGATCGGCCAAGCCCAGGTTGGCCTCTTCATCGAAGCGCGCGCGCAGCTCGACCACCACGGTCACATCCTTGCCGGCGCGCGCCGCCTGGATCAGTGCATCGACGATCAATGAATCCTTGCCGGTGCGGTACAGGGTCTGCTTGATCGCCAGCACGTTCGGATCGAGCGCGGCCTGACGGATCAGGTCCAGCACCGCCGCGAACGCGTCGAAGGGGTGGTGCAGCAGCAGGTCCTGGCGGGCCACGGTCTCGAAGATGCCGTCGCTGTCGCGCAGGGTGCGCGGGGTCATCGGCGGATACTTCAGGTCCGGCTGGGCGATCAGGTCGTACAGCTGGATGATGCGGTTGAGGTTGACCGGTCCGTCGATGCGGTACACCGCGTTCTCGGTCAGGCCGAAGTTCTGCAGCAGGGTGCGGACGATGTCGCGCGGCATGTCGTGGGCGATCTCCAGCCGCACTGCAGGCCGGTAGCCACGGTCGACCAGCTCATCGCGCAGGGCCAGCGCCAGGTTTTCCACTTCCTCTTCATCCACCACCAGCTCGGAGTTGCGGGTGACGCGGAACTGATAGGCGCCCAGCACTTCCAGCCCCGGGAACAACTCGTCCACGAAGGTGGACAGCACCGAGGACAGGAACACGAAATTCTGCGGGCCGCCGAGTTTTTCCGGCAGTTGGATGATCCGCGGCAGCGAACGCGGCGCACGCACGATGGCCAGGTGGCCGCTGCGGCCGAACGCATCGGTGCCCTTCAGCACCACCACGATGTTCAGCGACTTGTTGAGGATCTTCGGGAACGGATGCACCGGATCCAGGCCCAGCGGCGACAGCACCGGCATGATCTCGTTGCGGAAGTAGGCGCGCAGCCAGCGCTTCTGGCGGTGGGTCCAGGAGTTGCGGCCGAGCACCCCGATGCCGGCCTCCATCAGCGCCGGGCGCAGCGTCTGGTTCCAGCAGCGGTACTGCTGGTCCACCAGCTCGGCGGCGCGCTCGTGGATGGCATTGAGGATGGCCTGCGGACTCATGCCGTCCGGTGCCGGCGGCAGGCCGAACTCCTGTGCATGGCGGACCGCGGCGGCACGGATCTCGAAGAATTCATCCAGGTTGGTGCAGGAGATGCACATGAAGCGCAGGCGCTCCAGCAGAGGCACCTGCGGGTCCATCGCCTGCGCCAGCACGCGGAAGTTGAAATCAAGCTGCGACAGTTCGCGGTTGATGTACAGCGCCGGGTCGCGCAACGGATCGCTGTCCGTGCTCACGGGGAGGGGGAGGGATCCGAGGCTGCTCATGGCGTCATTCTTCGAAGGAGGTCAGGGGGGCGGACTCACGCGGTCGCACGTGGTCGGCATCGAAATGGCAGGCGAACACCGAGCCCTTGCCGACCTCGCTGTCGATTTCCAGGCGTGCGTGGTGCAGACCGAGGATGTGCTTGACGATCGACAGGCCCAGGCCGGTGCCGCCGCTTTCGCGCGAGCGGCTGCTCGAGACGCGGTAGAAGCGTTCGGTCAGGCGCGGCAGGTGCGTGGCGGGAATACCGTAGCCGGTGTCACGCACCGCCAGCACCACGCCGTCGCCCTCGCGTCGGAACTCCACCGCGATGCGGCCACCGGCCGGGGTGTAGCGCACCGCGTTGGTGACCAGGTTGGAGAACGCGCTGTGCAGTTCCTTGGTCGAGCCCTGCAGGTCCACGCCGGCCAGGTCGTCGATGCTGATCTGGTGGCGGCCCTGGCTGTGCGCTTCGGCTTCGCGGCGCAGGGTGGCCAGCATGGGCTGCATGGCCACCGTCTCGGCCTCGCTGTGTTCCTGCGATTCGAGCCGCGACAGGGTCAGCAGGTCCTCCACCAGCTGGGCCATGCGCTGGCTCTGCTTGCGCATTTCTTCCAGCATCGGTCCGGTTCCCGGGAAATCCTCCGGGTCCATCATGTCCAGGTAGCCGTGGACCACGGTGAGCGGGGTGCGCAGCTCATGTGAAACGTTGGCCACGAAGTCGCGGCGCACCTGTTCCAGGCGCAGCAGCTTGCTGACGTCACGGGCGATCAACAGCCAGTAGTCGGACGAATAGGGAATCAGGCGCAGGTTCAGGCGGATCGCAGGATCGACCGGCGAGGGCACGTCCAGGATCGGTTCGGCATTGCGGCCACCGGCCAGCCAGTGCGCCAGCGGCATCGGCTGCAGGCGTTCGACCAGGGCTTCACCCAGATCGCCCGGATGATGCAGGCCGAGCAGGGCCGTGGCCGCTTCGTTGAACCACTGCACGCGCTGGCTGTTGCGGTCCAGCACCACCACGGCGTCGGGCAGCGCGGCCGCTGCGGCGCGATAGCTGCGCAGCATGTCCAGCAGTCGCCGCTTGCGCACGCGCATCTCGACCTGGTTGCGGTACAGCAGGCGGTCCAGTTCGTTCCAGACGCCGGTGCCTTCGGCGGCGGTATCCCAGCGCTGGCGCGCGGTCAGCCGGCGCAGCACGCGGCGCAGCCGCCAGTAGTGCCAGACCAGCGTCGCCAGTGCCGCCAGCGCGATGCACAGCCACAGGTGGCCAGTGAACCAACCGACCAGACCGGCCAACAGCAACACGGTGGCCACGGTGGCCAGTGTCTTCAACCAGGCAGAGCGGATGTGGCGGGGCATTGCGGTCTCGTCGTGGGTTGCGGCGGTTCACGCAGGTGAACCGGAAGTTATAGCAGAGTTGCCGACGCCGGCACCGTGGGGTGCACGGCGCCGGCACGACGAGGCTCAGGTTGCGGTGGAGAAGCGGTAACCGGCGCCGCGCACGGTCTGCACCATGTTCTCGGCGTTGAACGGTTCCAGCGTCTTGCGCAGGCGGCGGATATGCACGTCGATGGTGCGTTCTTCCACATACACGCTGCCGCCCCACACGTGGTCCAGCAACTGTGCGCGCGTATACACGCGCTCGGGGTGGGTCATGAAGAAGTGCAGCAGGCGGTACTCGGTCGGGCCGATCGGCACCGGCTGGTCGTTGGCGAACACGCGATGGGCGGCACCGTCGATGCGGATCGCACCCACCGCCACGCTGCCGTCCTCGTCATCGTCGCGGGCGCGGCGCATGACCGCGCGGATACGCGCCAGCAGTTCGCGCGCCGAGAACGGCTTGACCACGTAGTCGTCCACACCGGCTTCGAGGCCGCCGACGCGGTCGTTCTCTTCGCCGCGCGCGGTCAGCATGATGATCGGCACTTCGCGGGTGAGGGTTTCCTTGCGCCAGCGCCGGGCCAGGTCCAGGCCGCTGGTGCCGGGCAGCATCCAGTCCAGCAGGATCAGGTCGGGGACGCGGTCGGCGATGGCGGTCTGGGCCTCGCGGGCGTCACCGGCGTGGACAGGTTCGTAATCGCCCTTGCGAAGGGCGAAGGCGACCATTTCGCGGATCGCGGGCTCGTCATCGACGATCAGGATGCGTTTCTGCACGAGGGCACCGTAGGGCTCAGTTACTGGAGTGGTGCCAGTAGACTACGGTTTGATGACATGTTTGTGACTGCCTGGCCGGCATCTGGCATTGCTGCCATCTGCCGGTCATGCCGCACTCAGCGGCGGTCCAGATCCGGGTCCTGCACGCCCTGCCGGCGCAGCTCGAGCACGGTGGGCGTGATCGACTCGATCCGCGCATCCACCCGGGCCCGACCTACATAGTCCAGCGCGGGGTTGCGCTTGAGTGCCTGCAGCTGCATCAGGGCCTGTTCCGGGCGCCCGCCGAGGAACGCCGCCTCGGCATAGGCCTCGCTGGCGCGGACACTGTCGCCGGCCAGTTCACTGGCGCGGGCGTAGCGCTGCTGGAAGACCGGATCGTTACCGCTTTGCGACAGCAGGGGGCGCAGCATCGCCTGCGCGCGCTGGCCCGCGGCCTGGCCTCCTTGCTCGTTCAGGATCTCGGCGTAGGTCAGGGCCACCGGCCGGCTGTTGGGGTGTTCGTGCAGCAGCTGCTCGAAGCGCGCATTGGCCTGGGTGGATTGTCCGGTGCGCGATTCCGCTTCGGCCAGGGCCAGGGCGACCCACAGGCTGTCCGGGTGGGTCTTCAGCAGGTCGGTGAGGGTCTGCCGGGCCTGGCTGGCACCGCTGCGGCCACCGCGCATCGTGGCCAGCGCTTGGCCATAGCGCTGGGCGTCATCCAGGCCGTCCTTCTGCCTCCGCGCAAGATCGGCGTACTCGCGTTGCAGGTCGGCCGGGCTGTCGGCGCTGAGCACGCGCAGGCGCTCACGGGCCCAGTTGAAGTCGCCACTGGCGCCGCGGCTGAGCTGGCCGATCGGAACCCGCAGCACGCTGCCGGGCAGCAGCGGGTTGATGCCACGCAGCAGCGGATCGCCCAGGGTCGGGTCGGCGGGATCCACCCGCTCCTTGCGCTCGCCGCTGGGCGTACGCGTGGTCAGCAGCACCGTGTCCTTCTTCATCTGTTCGGCGCGGGCCTTGGCCTCGCTGATGCGGGTGGTGTTGACCGGGTGTGTGCGCAGGAAGTCCGGAACGCTGTAGCCGCCATCGTTGCCGCGCATCGCCGAGGACATGCGCTCGAAGAAGCCGGCCATCGCATCCACGTCGTAGCCGCTGCGCGACAGCGTGCGGATGCCCAGCCGGTCGGCCTCCGATTCGTTTGAGCGGGTGTAGTCGATCTGCCGTTGCTGCATCAGGCCCATGCCCGAGCTGATCGCGGCCATGGTCGCGTTGCCCGAGGACGAACTGTTGCTGGCCTGGGCGGCAACCACTGCCGCCAGCATGCCCAGCAGGATCGGGATCTGATCGCGCTGGGCGCGCTCAACCCCGCGCAGCACGTGCTGCTGGGTGACGTGGGCGATTTCGTGGGACAGCACCGCCGCCACCTCGTCCTCGCGCTCGGCCGTCAGCACCAGGCCGGCATTGACGCCGATATAGCCGCCGAGGGTGGCGAAGGCATTGATCTGGCGGTCTTTCATCACGAAGAACGTGTAGGGCTGGCGTGGCTGGTCACTGTTGGAGCCAAGGCGGGTGCCCATGGTCTGCAGCCAGTCGTTGACCAGGGGATCGTCCAGCAGGTAGCCATAGTTGCGCAGTTCGCGCAGCATCATCGCGCCGTACTCGGCCTGCCGGGCCGGGGTCAGCAGTTCCCCCGCCGAGGAGCCGATGTCCGGCAGCTTCTCCTGGGCCTGCGCCAGCGGGGCGGCCAGGGCCAGGGTCAGGGCAGCGGTGAGCAGCAGGGATCGCAAGCGGTCGGTCCTCGGGCAGGGTCGGCCCAGCGTGGCAGGGCAGGGGGCAACCATTCGTTAATCAATCCACAGTGTTGCGGGCGTGGCGTGGAAATTCCAGCGCACCGGTACCATATATGGACCGTCGATCCATCGTGGAGTTTCCCGTGACAGCCCAGTCCGCCGGCGCTACCCCCGCCATCACCATCTATTCCACCGCCGTCTGCCCGTACTGCGTGGCCGCCAAGAACTTCCTCAAGAGCAAGGGCCAGCAATGGACCGAGGTCCGCATCGACCTGGACCCGGTCGAGCGCGAGAAGATGATGGCCAAGACCCGCCGCACCAGCGTCCCGCAGATCTTCGTGGGCGACGTCCACGTTGGCGGCTACGACGACATGATGGCCCTGCATCGTGAAGGCAAGCTCGAGCCGCTGCTGGCCGGGCAGGGCCAGGCATGAGCGCGGCCGACGACGGCAGCAAGGACCGGATCGCCGAGTTCACCGACTTCCGCAAGCGCATGAATGAACGCATCCTGGGCGAGCCGAACCAGGTGGTGCGCCGCTTCTTCGCGCTGGATACGCAGACCTACCAGGCCGGCGCGCTGGACGTGAAGACCAAGGAGCTGCTGGGCCTGGTGGCCTCGATGGTGCTGCGCTGCGACGACTGCATCAGCTACCACGTGGCCCAGTGCAAGGACGCCGGCGTCACTCGTGAAGAGTTCTTCGAGACCTTCTCGGTGGGCCTGGTGGTCGGCGGCTCGATCGTGATCCCGCATCTGCGCCGCGCGGTGGACTTCCTCGACCAGCTCGAAGGTGGCGCCGCCGCCCCGGCAGCGCACGAGCACTGAGCCCGGGCGCTACCGCGAACCGGGCTCTCTGGTAGTGCCGGCCGCTGGCCGGCATCTGGTGGACCCAAATCGGCAGAGGTTGCCGGCCAGCGGCCGGCACTACCGCGCATGCGCCGGGCCTTCCCCGCGATCCAGCAGCCCAGGAGCCCCCTTGTTGTTCAAGGGCGCGCGGGCAATTCTGCCTGAGCCGGGGACTGGGACCATGGTCTATTTGGGGCCTCGGCCCCAGCTCAGGCATAATTGCGGGTGAAACTTCCTTTGCGCCGGCGTTTCCGGGCACGTCCGGACGGCGTTTTTCCCCCTGTTCGGAACATCGATCAATGACGCAGAAAATTACGGTCATCCGCGGCGACGGCATTGGCCCGGAAATCATGGACGCCACCCTGTTCGTGCTCGACCAGCTCAACACTGGCCTGGAGTACGAAGACGCCGACGCCGGCCTGGTGGCCCTGGAGAAGCACGGCGATCTGATGCCGGCGGTGACCCTGGAATCGATCGCGCGCAACAAGGTCGCGCTGAAGAGCCCGCTGACCACGCCGGTCGGTGGTGGCTTCACCTCGATCAACGTCAGCCTGCGCCGCCACTTCGACCTGTACGCCAACGTGCGTCCGGCCCACACCTTCCCGAACACCAAGTCGCGTTTCGACAACGTCGACCTGATCACCGTTCGTGAGAACACCGAAGGTGCGTACCTGGCCGAAGGCCAGGAAGTGTCGGCCGACGGCGAGACCGCGTTCTCCGGCACGCGCATCACCCGCAAGGGCTCCGAGCGCATCGTGCGTTACGCCTTCGAGCTGGCCCGCAGTGTCGGCCGCAAGAAGGTCACCGCCGTGCACAAGGCCAACATCATCAAGTCGACCTCGGGCCTGTTCCTGGCCGTGGCGCGCGAAGTCGCCGCGCAGTACCCGGACATCGAGTTCCAGGAAATGATCGTCGACAACTGCTGCATGCAGCTGGTGATGCGTCCGGAACAGTTCGATGTGATCGTCACCACCAACCTGTTCGGTGACATCATTTCCGACCTGTGCGCTGGTCTGGTCGGTGGCCTGGGCCTGGCCCCGGGCGCCAACATCGGCAAGGACGCGGCAATCTTCGAAGCCGTGCACGGCACCGCGCCGGACATCGCCGGCCAGGGCAAGGCCAATCCGTGCGCCCTGCTGCTGGCAGCGGCACAGATGCTCGACCACGTCGGCCAGCCGGAAAACGCCGAGCGCCTGCGCAAGGCCATCGTCGCCACGATGGAAGCCAAGGATTCGCTGACCGGCGACCTCGGCGGCACCGGCAACACGATGGGCTTCGCCAAGGCGATCGCCAGCCGCCTGTAAGCGACGGCTGTCCTGCTGGGGATCGTCAAACGCAGATTCCCGCAGGGCTTGGGTAGTTGCAGGCGGGCCGTCCTTGTACGGCCCGTCTGCGTTTTGCGCTGCGCGTTCTTCACCGACAGGGTTTTATGGATGTCTGAGACGGCTGTGTGGATCCTGGTGGCTGCTGCCGTTTACCTTCTGGGTGTAGCCATCTACTTCGTCTTCTACTGGCCATGGTCCCGTTCGCAGCGCGCGCTGCGCCGCCTGCGCAGGGAGGGGACACCCGTTCGCAGCATGCGGCGGTCCGAGGAGCGCGTACTGCAGTTGATCGAGTTTCCGGAAGGGGCGCCGGTTCTCCTGCTGGAAGGGGCCTGCGCGGAATTCGTCATCAGGAGCGCCAATGCGCCTCCCCGCCATGTCCACACTCTGGCTGGCGTGCCGGTGAAGTATCCGGCGAGCCTGGAGCATGCCCTGCGCGCTGGTAGAAATACCGCCGAAGTCGTGCTCGGGCGCGAGTACGCGATGATCGTACGGCTCAATGGTGCAAAGCTGACCTCGTAACATCGCCCAAGCTCGACGGCACGAAATGATCTGTGCGATTCGTGCACAGATCGTGTGCCGGCCGATGGCTGGTTCGTGCATTCAATGCTCCTCATCCTGTGCCCACTTTCCACCGCACAGGAGTTTGACCATGAACCTCACTGCTTTCGGCCTGGCCGGCCTGATCGGCATGGCTGCCACCGTCCCGGTTGTCGCCGCCGAGCCGGTCCACCCCACCATCCGGCATATGGCCGGCGCTCCGGCCGTCACCTCGCTCGACGCAGCGAAGACCGCCGTGCTGGTGATCGACTTCCAGAACGAGTACTTCGACGCCAGCGCCGCGCCCGGTTTCGCCGGTGGTCGCATGGTCATTCCCGATGGTGTGTCGGCCCTGAGGCAGACGCGTCGCGTGATCGACTTCGCTGATGCCAACGGCATCCGCGTGATCCATGTGCAGCACGTACTGCCGGCAGGCGCGCCGCTGTTTGCAGAGGGCAGTGTCAACGCGGCATTCCACCGTGACATGCAACCGCGCAAGGGCGAGACCGTGGTGCCGAAGGACAACGTCAGCGTGTTCGCCGGTGCCTCGGCAGCGGCACTGGACAAGGTGCTGAAGGATGCCGGTATCGACACCCTCATCGTCACCGGGCTGCAGACCCATGCCTGCGTTGCCGGTGCTGCACGCGATGCTGCGGCGGCGCCGCGCGGCTACCGGGTGATCGTGGCTTCCGATGCCTCTGCCAGCCGTGATCTGGATCTGGCCAATGGCGGGACCATCGGCCATCGCGCATTGCATGAGGCATCGCTGGCGCAGATCGAGGATGCCTTTGGCGATGTGATGACCACCTCGGCGATTCTGGCCCTTCCGGTGCGCAAGGCAGGCAACGGCACTTGATAAGCTGGCGGGGTCCGCAGCCTGCGGGCCCCGCCGACTGGAGCGCGCTGCCGATGGACCATTTCGCCGCCCTGCGAGCCCTGCGCGCGATCGTCGACGCCGGCAGTTTCACTGCCGCCGCCGAGCGGCTGGGTACCACCCATTCGGCGATGTCGCGGCAGCTGCGTCAACTTGAAGAGCACCTGCAGGTGCGGCTGCTGGATCGCAACAGCCGGCGGCTGTCGCTGACCGAGGCCGGGCGCGACTACTACCGCGAGGCGGTGGCGCTGCTTGACCGGCTGGAGGCCGCCGATGACCGTGCGCGGGCCGGCCAGGCCCAGCCCAGCGGGCGCGTGCGGGTCAGCGTGCCACAGGTGGTCGCCAGCCAGGAGTTGCCGCATTGGCTGCCTGGCTTCCTGGCGCGCTATCCGCAGGTTGCGCTGGAACTGTCGGCCGACGATCAGCTCGTCGATGTGGTCGGCGGTGGCTTCGACCTCGCCCTGCGCATCGCGCCGTCCTTGCCTGACAGCCAACTGGTCGCCCGTGAACTGGCGCGATGCCCGCGCATCCTTGTTGCGGCCCCGGCCTACCTCGCCCGGTATGGACTGCCTCGACAGGTGGCCGATCTGCAGAACCACACGCTGTTGGCATTCAACCCGGTTGCGGCGATGTCCCCGTGGCAACTGCACGGGCCGCGCGCTGCCATCGTCAGCGTGGAAGCAGGCCAACGACTGCGCGTGGACGCCACGCCGGCACTGTATGCGGCCGTGCTGGCCGGCATGGGCATCAGTCTGTTCACCGCGCTTACGGTGCAGGAAGACCTACGCGCCGGCCGCTTGATCCGCGTGCTGCCCAGCTGGCACGGTGGCACGCGCTGCTATTTCGCGCTGTATCCCCATGCACGTGCGCTGGCGCCGAAGGTGCGCGCGCTGGTCGATCATCTGGCTGCGCATTACGCTGCAGCGTCGGGTGCGGCAGGGTAGTCGCACGGCAGCGGCAAGGAGTGGGGATGGAGTCTGTGTATCTGCTGGTCGCCCTGGGTGCGATCGTCGCGGGGTTCGTGCAGGGCCTGTCGGGTTTCGCGTTCGGCATGGTCGCGATGTCGTTCTGGGCGTGGGGGCTGGATCCCCGGCTTGCGGCGACGCTTTCGGTGTTCGGCGCGCTGGTCGGCCAGTTGCTGGCGGTGTTCACCGTGCGCCGTGGCTTCAACCTGCGCCTGCTGCTGCCGTTCGTGCTTGGTGGGTTGGCGGGCATTCCGCTTGGCGTGCTGGTGCTGCCGCAGCTGGACATGGTCTGGTTCAAGGCGCTGCTGGGAGGATTCCTTGCGCTGTGGTGCCCGGTGATGCTGATGGCGCGTTCGTTGCCACGGGTCACCGTTGGCGGCCGGTTCGGCGACGCGCTGGCCGGTATGGCCGGCGGTGTGCTCAGTGGCATCGGTGGCTTCGCCGGACCGGTACCGACGCTGTGGAGCACGCTGCGTGGCTTCGGCAAGGACGAGCAGCGCGCGGTCATCCAGAACTTCAACCTGGCGATGCTGGCGGTGACCATGGCCACCTATGTCGGTACCGGCATGGTCACCCTGCAGATGCTGCCGTACTTCGCCATCGTCGCGCCGGCGATGCTGGTGCCAACGCTGCTGGGAGCGAAGCTGTATGTCGGTATCAGTGAAGTGCGTTTCCGGCAGATCGTGCTGGGGCTGTTGACGGCCTCCGGCGTTGTCATGTTGGCCTCGTCGCTGCCGTTGCTGCTGTCCCGCGGGGTGGCGGGATGAGGGCTCAGGCGGGCCGCAGCATGCGGAAGCGTTGGTCGGCGGTGATCCGGAAATAGTCGGCCGGTCCGCCGCCGCGCAGGATGGTGTCGCTCGCTGCAGTGTCGTAGATGCCGTCGACGAGCAACCGCGTATCGATATGCACGGCGACCACTTCTCCCAGTACCAGCCAGCCATTGGTGTCATTGCCAGCCGCATCACGCAGACGCACGATCTGCGTGCAGCGGCACTCCATGCTCACCGGGCTCTGCGCCACGCGCGGCGGAGCAACCTGCTCCGAGGCCAGTGGTGTCAGCCCGGCCAGGACGAACTCGTCCACGTCTGGCGCGACTGCGCGGCAGCTCTCGTTCATTGCCTGGGCCAGGTCGAATGTGGCGAGGTTCCAGACGAACTCGCCGGTGGCTTCGATGCTGCGCAGCGAGTCCTTGCGGCCCTGGCTGCTGAAACCAATGATCGGCGGCGTGTAGTTGAACGCGTTGAAGAAGCTGTAGGGCGCCAGGTTCACATTGCTGTCGGCATCACGACTGCAGATCCAGCCGATGGGGCGGGGGCCGATGATGGCGTTGAACGGATCGTGTGGCAGGCGATGGCCATCGGCCGGGAGATAGCTGTGGAAGCGGGGAGGGATGGGGGCTGCCATGGGCGTGTTTCCGCGGGAGTCGAGCGTGCTCGACGCTACAAAAAAGGCCGCGATCCCGACGGACCGCGGCCTTGTCGTTTACGGCATGGACTGGATCAGCGCTGCTGGATCTTCGACAGCAGGCGCAGGAACTCCACATACAGCCAGACCAGGGTCACCATCAGGCCGAATGCGCCATACCATTCCATGTACTTCGGCGCGCGCTGGGCCACGCCGGTTTCGATGAAGTCGAAATCCAGCACCAGGTTCAGCGCGGCCACAACCACCACGAACAGGCTGAAGGCGATGCCCAGCCAGCTGGCGTCATGGATCACCGGCACGTTGATGTTGAAGAAGCCCAGCACGAACGAGGCCAGGTACAGCAGGGCGATGCCGCCGGTGGCGGCGACCACGCCGAGCTTGAAGTTCTCGGTAGCCTTGATCAGGCCGCTGCGGTAAGCGAACAGCAGCGCGAACAAGGTGCCGAAGGTCAGCAGCACCGCCTGGAACACGATGCCCGGGAACTTCATGTTGAACACCGCCGAGATGGCGCCCAGGAACAGGCCCTCCACCAGCGCATACATCGGTGCGGTGACCGGCGACCATTCCTTCTTGAACACGGTGATCAGTGCCAGCACCAGGCCACCGATAGCCCCGCCCATGGCGTACAGCTTGGCGCCGGCCATCACCTGGCCATAGTCGTCTACGGTCTGGTTCCAGGCAAACGCTGCAGTCAGCACTGTCAGCAGCAGCAGGAAGCCGGTCTTGTTGACGGTGCCGTTGAGGGTCATTACCTGGCCGGGGCTGGTTACCACCGAGCCACTGGCCAGATCGAGGAAGGTCGACTCGGAAAGAGCCGGGTTGCCGCTGCGCATGCGAGGTCTCCGTGCGAAAAGGGGGCGATTCGGCCATCCGGCCGCTGGCTGCGAGCATAGCCGATGACTGCGTAAGCCGTGGTCATGGCGGGGCAGGGCAGGCATTGCGCGTTGACAGTTCGCACGGCGCTTGGCCACAATGGTCAGCTCCCCGGGTTCACACCCGAGGGGATTGCAACACCGGGGTATAGCGCAGTCTGGTAGCGCGCCTGCTTTGGGAGCAGGATGTCGGGGGTTCGAATCCCTCTACCCCGACCAATCCACATCACGTCGGATTGGACGCCGTTCCGGTTCGGGCGCCCGTAGCTCAACTGGATAGAGCACCGGCCTTCTAAGCCGGCGGTTACAGGTTCGATTCCTGTCGGGCGCGCCATTGGTGCGACACCGGAACGCAGCCGGCGGATGTGAAGAAGTGCTTGCAAAACCCTGGCGACTCCACCAGAATGTCGGACTCGCTTCGGCGGACCTGAACTTCGGTGACAGTCCTCGGGCAACGTATCAAGCGTCAGCGTCGGCAGAATTGGCGGTGAAGCGAAAGTTTCAGTGGTGGCTGTAGCTCAGTTGGTTAGAGTACCGGATTGTGATTCCGGTGGTCGGGGGTTCGAATCCCCTCAGCCACCCCACTGATTCAACCGCATCGGCATCGCCGAAACGGTATTGCAATAAACAGGTCGCCGGCTATAATGTGCGCCTGAGTTTCAAGGGCTGTTAGCTCAGTTGGTAGAGCAGTTGACTCTTAATCAATAGGTCCAAGGTTCGAATCCTTGACAGCCCACCAAGATAGAAGCCATCGGGTCCGCCCGGTGGCTTTTTTCTTCAAGATGTAACCCTTCGCGATGGATCGCCGGTTGCAGTGCTTGTTTCAACGAAGTTGAAGAAAGTGCTTGCAACGCCCTCGCGGATCGGGTCATAATTCGCCCCCCGATTTCGGGCTGTTAGCTCAGTTGGTAGAGCAGTTGACTCTTAATCAATAGGTCCAAGGTTCGAATCCTTGACAGCCCACCAGACGAAAGCCACTTGGTCCGCCAAGTGGCTTTTTTCTTTCCTGCAACAGCTTCGGTAGATCCACGCCATGCGCGGATGAAGGCCGCACGAAGCGCGCAGTCCACGCATCGCCTGGCTCTACTGAAGCGTGGCTGAAATCAGCGTCACATGCGTCATCAGCATGTTCAATGCTGTGAGCTGCTTCTCACCGGTTGCTGCCGGCATCGCTCCCAATAGGTGTTCCGCGCCGAAGGCGCATGCATGAGGAGTGCTTCGATGACGTTCAACAAGAGCATGGGCGTGATGCTGGCCGCCGTGGTGGTTGTCGCCCTGTCGGGCTGCAGGGCGGACGAGGCGGCCACCGCCGCTGCGCCGGATTACGCGCGGACGGTCGAGCGATCTGCGGATGTCGACCACGTCGCTGCACAGCCGGTGGAGGGTCGCGACGCCACGCAGTCGATCGGGGCGACAGAGGAGGCGCTGCCTGCTGGCGCGGTTGAAATGACGCGCTCCGTCGATGGTGCGACGCTGGAAACGCCCAGCGACGATGCGGCTGGCGGCACTGCGGGCGAAACACCCGGGCCCGCGCCGACCGCCCACTGACCCGGATCGGCCTGGGGCGGGATGCGCCCAGGCCGACTCCAAAGGGCAATTTGCCTGTTCAGTTTTGTGGAAGCCTTCCGCTTTCCGCCCCCGCCTGCAACAATGAACACCTGAGCCGGCCACGCGAAAGTGGCGGAATTGGTAGACGCCCTGGATTTAGGTTCCAGTGCCGCAAGGCGTGGGGGTTCGAGTCCCCCCTTTCGCACCAGGCCGGCCCGTCCCCCGCCCAGTCGGGCATTCCGCGTCAACCCCTGCGCCCGGCCGTGCTGGCGGCGCCGCCCGAATTGGGCGAAACTAAAGGGCTGCGGCAAGCAGGCGCGTCATCGACGTCGTGTCCTTACAACCGTTTCATCCATCATCGAGCCGGGGGCCAGGGCGCCACCGGTGGCAGGAGTCAACATGCAAGCTTCGATCGAAACCATCGGCAACCTGGAACGCCGCCTGAGCTTCTCGCTGCCGGAAGACCGTCTGCAGAGCCACATCAACGGCCGCCTGGGCGAAATCGCCCGCACCACCCGCATCAAGGGTTTCCGTCCGGGCAAAGTGCCGGCCAAGGTGATCGAGCAGCGCTTCGGCGCGCAGGTCCGTGGCGAGGCGCTGGACGGCCTGCTGCGCGAAACCTTCGACGCCGCCGTGCGCGAGCACGACCTGCGCATCGTCGGCAGCCCGCGCATCGACAAGGGTGACGAGGGTGAGTTCTCCTTCGTGGCCACCGTCGAAGTGGTGCCGGACTTCGGTGACATCGACGTCAGCAAGCTGACCGTGGTGCGCCACACCGCCGAGATCACCGATGCCGACATCGACCAGATGATCGAGAACCTGCAGACGCAGCGTCGCAGCTGGTCGCCGGTCACCCGTGCCGCGCAGGACGGCGACCTGGTCGCGCTGGAAACCTGGTCGCAGGCCGGTGACGAGCGCCTGCCGGCCGAGGGCACCGAGAAGGGCAGCATCGTGCTCGGCCAGGGCATGATGTTCGAGACCATCGAGCAGGGCCTGGTCGGCATGTCCAAGGACGAAGAGAAGACCCTGGACGTCGAGTTCCCGGCTGACTGGCGCGTGCCGGCGCTGGCGGGCAAGACCGTGCAGGTCACCGTGAAGGTCAGCGACGTGTCTGAGCCGGTCGTGCCGGCCGTCGATGAAGCCTTCATCAAGAGCTTCGGCGTGAAGGGCGGCGACGTCGAGCAGTTCCGCAGCGACATCCGCGCCAACCTCGAGCGCGAGCTGAAGGGCGCACTGATGAACCGCCTGCGTCGTGAAGTCGGCGAGCAGCTGATCGCGGCCTACGCATCGGTGGAAATGCCGCCGCGCCTGGTCGAGAACGAAGCCCGTGCCATGCTGGCCCAGCAGGTCGAGCAGATCCGCCGCAGTGGCCGCAACCCGGGCGAGATCCCGGCCGACGCCCACGAAGGCTTCAAGGACGCTGCTGCCAAGCGCGTGCTGGTCGGCCTGGTGGTCGGCGAAGTGGCCCGCAGCAACGACCTGCGCCTGGAGCCGAAGCGTCTGAATGAAACGATGCGTCTGATCGCCTCGACCTACGAAGAGCCGGAACAGGTCATTGAGATGTACCGCAACGACCCCCAGCTGATGTCTGGCCTGCAGAACCGCGTGATGGAAGAGCAGGTGATCGACTGGATCGCCGAGCGCGCCCAGCACACTGAAGAAAAGCTGTCGTTCCAGGACGCGATCCGCCAGTAATCCCGGGCGGATCCCCGGATACCCCGCGCCAGCCCTGGCGCGGGGTTGTTTCCCCCCAAGATAGGTGCCTCACGAAATGGACAACCGAACCAAAGCCCTGAACATGGTTCCCATGGTGGTCGAGCAGACCAGCCGCGGCGAGCGTGCCTACGACATCTATTCGCGCCTGTTGAAGGAGCGCCTGATCTTCCTGGTTGGCCCGATCGACGATCACATGGCCAACGTGGTGGTGGCGCAGCTGCTGTTCCTGGAAGCGGAAAACCCGGAAAAGGACATCAGCATCTACATCAACTCGCCGGGTGGCGTGGTCACCGCCGGCATGGCGATCTACGACACCATGCAGTACATCAAGCCGGACGTGAGCACCATCTGCGTTGGCCAGGCCGCCTCGATGGGCGCGCTGCTGCTGGCGTCCGGTGCGGCGGGCAAGCGCTATGCGCTGCCGAACTCGCGGGTGATGATCCACCAGCCGCTGGGCGGCTTCCAGGGCCAGGCCACCGACATCGACATCCACGCGCGCGAGATCCTGACCCTGCGTGCGCGCCTGAACGAAGTGCTGGCCAAGCACACCGGCCAGTCGCTGGAGACCATCGCGCGTGATACCGAGCGCGACAACTTCAAGAGCGCGGTCGATGCGGTCGCCTACGGCCTGGTCGACCAGGTCCTGGAGCGTCGTCCGGAAGAGTCGATCCAGGCCGGCTGACCGGCACTCACGGGGCCATGGCAGGCCCCGTTCCTGCAGGGTCGGGTGGACTGATGTCCCTCCGGCCCTGTGTTATTCTCGAATCGAACCCCCGTTCAGCGGGTGGGGTAACTGGGTAAGCGAAGCATGAGCGAAGACCGCCAAGGTCGTTCCACGGACACCGGCAAGATCCTCTACTGCTCTTTCTGCGGCAAGAGCCAGCATGAAGTGCGCAAGCTGATTGCCGGTCCGAGCGTGTTCATCTGCGATGAGTGCGTGGAGCTGTGCAACGACATCATCCGAGAGGAGCTTGAGGAAAAGGCGCAGTCGGCGCGCAGTTCGCTGCCCAAGCCGCGCGAGATCCTCGAGGTGCTCGACCAGTACGTGATCGGACAGAACCGCGCCAAGCGGACCCTGGCCGTGGCCGTGTACAACCATTACAAGCGCATCGAGAGCCGCCAGAAGAACGACGAAGTCGAACTGGCGAAGTCGAACATCCTGCTGGTCGGTCCGACCGGTTCGGGCAAGACCCTGCTGGCCGAGACCCTGGCCCGCCTGCTCAACGTGCCGTTCACCATGGCCGACGCCACCACGCTGACCGAAGCCGGTTACGTGGGCGAGGACGTGGAGAACATCATCCAGAAGCTGCTGCAGAAGTGCGACTACGACGTCGAGAAGGCACAGCAGGGCATCGTCTACATCGATGAAATCGACAAGATCTCGCGCAAGAGCGAGAACCCGTCGATCACCCGCGATGTGTCCGGCGAAGGCGTGCAGCAGGCCCTGTTGAAGCTGATCGAAGGCACCGTGGCCAGCGTTCCGCCGCAGGGTGGCCGCAAGCATCCGCAGCAGGAATTCCTGCAGGTGGACACCAAGAACATCCTGTTCATCTGCGGCGGCGCGTTTGCCGGGCTGGACAAGGTGATCCAGCAGCGTTCCAACGACGCCGGCGGCATTGGCTTCGGCGCCAAGGTGAAGAGCAGCGAGCGCAAGCAGGAAGTGGGCAAGGTGCTGGCTGAAGTCGAGCCGGAAGACCTGATCAAGTTCGGCCTGATTCCCGAGTTCGTGGGCCGCCTGCCGGTGGTCGCGACCCTGGAGGAGCTGGACGAGCCGGCCCTGATCCGCATCCTGACCGAGCCGAAGAACGCCATCACCAAGCAGTTCAAGAAGCTGTTCGAGATGGAGAACGTCGAGCTGGAGTTCCGGCCGGACGCCTTGTCGGCCATCGCCAAGAAGGCGCTCAAGCGCAAGACCGGTGCCCGTGGCCTGCGTACCATCGTCGAATCGGTCCTGCTGGACACCATGTACGACCTGCCGTCGCAGGAAAACGTCAGCAAGGTTGTCGTGGATGAATCGGTGATCGAGCACAAGTCCGAGCCGTACCTGATCTACCAGACCCCGCCGGCTCCTGAACAGAAGGCCGCTGGCGCCGAATGATTCTTTCAACTTGTTGAATAGAAAGAATTTTCTCGGAACGTCTTGCATCTGAAAGCCGATGGCCCCATAACGGGGCCATCGGCTTTTTTTGTCTCCGGAAGATGCCCTCCCGGAGACGGTTTTCCCCTTCCCTGGAGCCCCCATGGCCCGTTCCCCAAGTGAGACCCTCGACCTGCCGGTCCTGCCGCTGCGCGACGTAGTGGTATTCCCGCACATGGTCATCCCGCTGTTCGTCGGCCGCGACAAGTCCATGCACGCGCTGGAACAGGCGATGGAAGCGGACAAGCGCATCCTGCTGCTTGCGCAGAAGTCGGCCGAGACCGATGACCCGCAGGCCGCCGACCTCTATCAGGTCGGCACCCTGGCGCAGGTGCTGCAGCTGCTGAAGCTGCCCGACGGCACCATCAAGGTGCTGGTCGAAGGCCTGTCGCGCGTGCAGGTGACCAGCGTCAGCGAACGCGATGGATCGCTGCACGGCCAGGCCGTGGAAATCGATGCCACCGATGCACGCGAGCCGCGCGAGATCGAGGCGATCGCCCGCTCGCTGATGTCGCTGTTCGAGCAGTACGTCAAGACCAACCGCAAGCTGCCGCCGGAGCTGCTGCAGACCCTGGCCGGCATTGATGAGCCGACGCGCCTGGCCGACACCATCGCCGCGCATATCAGCGTGCGGTTGTCGGACAAGCAGCGCCTGCTGGAAACGCTGGCCGTGGGCGAACGCCTGGAGATGCTGGTCGGCCTGGTCGACGGCGAGATCGACGTGCAGCAGATGGAAAAACGCATCCGCGGCCGCGTGAAGTCGCAGATGGAAAAGAGCCAGCGCGAGTACTACCTCAACGAACAGATGAAGGCCATCCAGAAGGAACTGGGTGACCTGGACGACGCGCCGGGCGAGCTGGAAGAGCTGGCGCGCAAGATCGCCGAAGCGGGCATGCCCAAGCCGGTGGAAACCAAGGCGCGCAACGAGCTCAACAAGCTCAAGCAGATGTCGCCGATGTCTGCCGAAGCGGCGGTCGTGCGCAACTACCTGGAGTGGCTGCTGGGCGTGCCGTGGAAGAAGCGCAGCAAGGTGCGCAAGGACCTGAAGGCCGCGCAGGACACCCTCGATGCCGATCACTACGGCCTGGAGAAGGTCAAGGAACGCATCCTTGAATACCTGGCGGTGCAGTCGCGGGTGAAGCAGATGAAGGGTCCGATCCTGTGCCTGGTCGGGCCGCCGGGCGTGGGCAAGACCTCGCTGGGCCAGTCCATCGCCAAGGCCACCAACCGCAAGTTCGTGCGCATGTCGCTCGGCGGCGTGCGCGACGAAGCTGAGATCCGTGGCCACCGTCGTACCTATGTCGGTTCGATGCCGGGCCGCATCGTGCAGAACCTCAACAAGGTGGGCAGCAAGAACCCGCTGTTCGTGCTGGACGAGATCGACAAGATGTCGATGGACTTCCGTGGCGATCCGTCCTCGGCGCTGCTGGAAGTGCTCGATCCCGAGCAGAACAACGCATTCAACGACCACTACCTGGAAGTGGACCTGGACCTGTCCGAAGTGATGTTCGTGGCGACCTCCAACTCGCTCAACATCCCGGGCCCGCTGCTGGACCGCATGGAAGTGATCCGCATCCCTGGTTACACCGAGGATGAGAAGCTCAACATCGCTACCCGTTACCTGTCGCCCAAGCAGATCAAGGCCAACGGCCTGAAGCCGGAGGAGCTGGAGATCGGCAGCGATGCGATCCAGGACATCGTGCGCTACTACACGCGCGAATCCGGCGTGCGCAACCTGGAACGCGAGATCGCCAAGATCTGCCGCAAGGTGGTGAAGGAAATCGCGCTGGGTGGGCCGCAGCCGGTGGCGAAGGCGAAGAAGGGAGCGCGCAAGTCCAAGGCGCTGGTGAGCGTGTCGAGCAAGAACCTGGACAAGTACCTGGGCGTGCGTCGCTTTGACTTCGGCCGTGCCGAAGAAGAGAACGAGATCGGCCTGGTCACAGGCCTGGCCTGGACCGAAGTCGGTGGCGATCTGCTGCAGATCGAATCGACGCTGGTACCGGGCAAGGGCCAGCTGATCCTGACCGGCCAGCTCGGCAACGTGATGAAGGAATCGGCGTCGGCGGCGTTGTCGGTGGTGCGTTCGCGCGCCGAGCGCTTCGGCATCGATGCGGACTTCCTGCAGAAGCACGACGTGCATCTCCATGTGCCCGATGGTGCGACACCGAAGGATGGCCCCAGTGCCGGTGCGGCAATGGTGACCTCGCTGGTGTCGATGCTGACCAAGGTGGCCGTGCGCGCCGATGTGGCGATGACCGGCGAAATCACCCTGCGTGGTCGCGTCACCGCGATCGGCGGCCTGAAGGAGAAGCTGCTGGCGGCCCTGCGCGGCGGAATCCGCACGGTGATCATCCCCGATGAGAACCGCAAGGATCTTGCCGACATTCCGGTCAACGTCACCCGCGATCTGGAGATCGTGCCGGTGAAGTACATCGAGGAAGTGCTCGATCTGGCGCTGGAACGTCCGCTGGCACCGAAGAAGACGCGCAAGAGTGCGCAGCGCGTCACGGTGCGCAGCAAGGCCAAACCGAGTGGAAACGCGCGCGTCAAGCATTGATGCGTCCTGTCGAAATGCTTGAAACCCGCGTCGTTGCTGGCTTTCCAGCTTGCGTGGGGGTAGGGCCGCTGGTATAAAAGCAGCACTCGCGAATGAGTGATCGCAGTCAGCGCTCACTGAATTCGGCGAACCGTTTCCACATGGCAACCGCATGCAGACGTCGTGCGGTTGCTTCCCTGTCGAATACGCGGAACCCACCGCCAAAGGAGTTGTAAAGAATGAACAAGACCGAATTGATCGATGCCGTTGCTGAAGCCGCCGACCTGACCAAGGCCGAGTCCAGCCGCGCTGTCGATGCCGTCGTTGCTGCCGTCACCAAGGCGCTGAAGGACGGCGATGCGGTCACCCTGGTTGGCTTCGGTACCTTCCAGGTCCGCGACCGTGCCGCCCGCACCGGCCGCAACCCGAAGACCGGCGACACCATCAAGATCGCTGCTTCGAAGAATCCGTCGTTCAAGGCTGGTAAGGCCCTGAAGGATGCTGTAAACTAAGCGGCTCGCTGGGGTGCTTAGCTCAGCGGTAGAGCGTCTCCTTTACACGGAGAGGGTCGGGGGTTCGAAACCCTCAGCACCCACCACAGCACCGCGGTAAGTTTGAAATGTGGAGCGGTAGTTCAGCTGGTTAGAATGCTGGCCTGTCACGCCGGAGGTCGCGGGTTCGAGTCCCGTCCGCTCCGCCATTTTCAACGAGGCCCCCGGCCGAAAAGCTGGGGGCCTTGTTTTCTCTCCAACCACCCGGTTGCAGAGAAAACAAAGAGGTCTGCAATACGGAGCGGTAGTTCAGCTGGTTAGAATGCTGGCCTGTCACGCCGGAGGTCGCGGGTTCGAGTCCCGTCCGCTCCGCCATTGCAAAACTCTTAAATCCTCGTGAAAAAACTTTGAAAAAAGTGTTCAGCGGGGTAGGTTTTCAGGAAGTCTTCGGATATACTGAGCGCCTGCAAAGTTTCAAGCGCGGAGCGGTAGTTCAGCTGGTTAGAATGCTGGCCTGTCACGCCGGAGGTCGCGGGTTCGAGTCCCGTCCGCTCCGCCAACTCTAAGAGCCCTCGACGCAAGTCGGGGGCTTTTTCTTTGTGTCGTTTTCATCTTTTGATGCGCGCGATCGTGTTGATCGCCGGGGCAGGGTGGCGCCAGGCCCCACCGGCACTGCTTTTGGTCCACGCCGCGAAGCGGGTTACACTGCCGGGCTCGCCAATCAAGCCTTGTGATTCCTCACCATGCTGCAGAAACTCCGCGACAAGACCTCAGGCTGGATCGTCACTGTGATCCTGGGGCTGCTGATGATTCCGTTCCTGTTCGTGATCGACAACAGCTACCTCGGTGGCGTCGGCGCACAGAACGTCGCCAAGGTTTCGGCACCGCCGACCTGGTGGCGCTCGGCTCCGTCCTGGTGGCCGGTGCGCATGATGTGGCAGCACCATGAGATCAGTGCACAGGACTTCCGCACCCGTTTCGAGCAGGAACGCATGCGCGAACGCCAGCAGCAGGGCGAGAACTTCGACCCGCGCGCGTTCGAGAGCACCGAGAACAAGCTGGCCGTGCTCGACCAGTTGATCGACGAGCAGGTCGTGCGCCTGGTCGGTGAGCAGGCCGGTGTCGTGATTGGCGACGGCGCTGTGCGCGAATACATCACCACCATTCCGGGCTTCCTGGGCGCCGATGGCAAGTTCAGCGAAAGCAATTACCGTCTGGCCCTGGCCGGTGGCAATCCGCCGCGCACGCCGACCCAGTTCCAGGAACTGGTGCGTGAGAGCCTGCAGCAGTCGGTGATCCCGTCGGGCCTGCAGAATTCCGGCTTTGTCACCCAGGCTGAGACCGAGCGTCTGTTGAAGCTGCTGGGCGAGACCCGCGATGTGGAACTGGCCGCGCTGCCGGAAGTCCCGGCTGATACCGCGCCGGTGACCGATGCGCAGATCAAGCAGTGGTACGACAGCCATGGCAAGGATTTCCGCCAGGCCGAGTCGGTATCGCTGGAATATGTCGAGCTCAACGGTGCCAACCTGCCGGCACCGACCGCGGCCGACGAGGCAACCCTGCGCAAGCGCTACGACGACGAGAAGGCCAAGTTCACCACGCCGGAACAGCGTCAGGCGGCGCACATCCTGATCACTGGCGATGGTGCTGAAGCCAAGGCCGCCAAGCTGGCTGTCGAAGCAAAGGCGGCAGGTGCTGATTTTGCCGCGCTGGCCAAGGCGAACTCGGAAGATCCCGGTTCCAAGGCGCAGGGCGGTGACCTGGGCTGGGTGGAACGTGGCGCGATGGTCAAGCCGTTTGAAGACGCGCTGTTTGGCGCCAAGGCGGGTGAGGTGATCGGCCCGGTCAAGACCGACTTCGGCTACCACATCATCAAGGTCGCTGCGGTTCGTGGCGGCGAGGGCAAGTCGTTTGAAGAAGTACGCGACACCTTGGCTGCCGAGCAGCTGAAGGCCGACGGCGAGCGCGGCTTCAACGATCTGGCAGGCCGCCTGGTCGATGCCATCAACAAGAGCCCGAGCGACCTGGCTGCAGCCGCCAAGGATGTCGGTCTGTCGATGCAGACGCTGGGCCCGATCACGCGCACGACCGCTACCGGCATTGCCGCTGATCCGGCCGTGCTGCGTGCCGCCTTCTCCGACGTCCTGGTGCAGGACGGTACCGCCAGCGATCCGATCGCCCTGGGCGGCAGCAGCAACCACAGCGTGGTGATCCGCGTTGCCGCGCATACCCCGGAGCAGGCGCTGCCGCTGGACAAGGCGCGTGAGCAGGTGATCGCCGCGATCCGTGCCGACCGTCAGCGCCAGGCCGGTGACAAGGCCGCTGATGCCCTGTTGGCCAAGCTGAAGGCGGGCGCCACCCTGCAGTCGCTGGCTGCCAGCGAGAAGCTGCAGCTGAGCCCGATGCCGGGCCTGCCGCGCAGCCAGCCGGTGCCGACCCCGGAGATCAACCGTGCGATCTTCAGCGCCCCGCTGCCTGCCGAAGGCAAGCCGAGCTACGGCAAGGTCGACGTCAACGGCCATGCGCTGGTCTTCGCGGTGAACAAGGTCAACCCGGGCGACATCAAGGAAGTGACCGCCGAGCAGCAGAAGCAGCTGAAGGACCAGCTGAGCCAGATCGACGGCATGGCTGCTGCCAAGGCTTACATCGACGCGATGCGCAAGCGCTTCCTGGTGCAGACCACCGAAGCGAACCTGTAAGCCTTCTGGCGAGCAGGAACGAAAAGGCCCGGCATTGCCGGGCCTTTTTTGTTGTCGCAACCCTGATCGATCCGTGACCTGCGCGATGAGCGCCGACCAAGGTCGGGCCGCTACCAGAAGCGAAGCGACCTGCTCCTGCTCTTCATCTTCCAATCCGTGGGTGCCACCGGAATTTGTCCGCGGCCGGGCAGATGGGCTGTGCAGGGGCGTGAGCCGCATGGATGCGGCGACCGAGCTTACAGGGACGTACTTGCAGCGGCCCCTGCGCAGCCTATCTGCCCGGCCGCACACGAGCGATCAGGGCCACCCGCGAGGGGCTTCGCCGTTGGCCGGAAACCGCGCGGCAGCGCCGCGCCGACCTCAATCCTCGACGCGCAGTACCGCGCCTGGCTTCAGCACGCTGCTGCCGCTCAAGCCGTTCAGCGACAGCAGTGCCTTTACCGGCATGCCGTAGCGACGGGCGATGGTCCACGCCGATTCGCCGTTGCGCACGGTGTGGCGACGGTTGCGCGGGCGATCAGCAGCCGATGCGACCACCTTTGCCACCTGCGGGCTCGGCGCGGCGCTGACGGTGCTGGCCAGTGCGGTGGCAACGGCAGTGCTGGCGATATCAGCAACGTCCGCGTTGGACGCTGAGACCGGCGCCAGTACACGTGCGGTGCCCGACGGGCGGTTGCCGGCGGCCAGTGCCGGATTCAAGCGGGCGATCTTCGCCGGGTCCAGGGCGCGCTGGGCGGCCCACTGCTGGACGCTGGTGCCCGCCGGCAGGGTGTGGTCCTTCAGCACCGGTACGGTGCGGTCCAGCGAGGCCATCACGCCGGGCTGGTCTTCCACGTCTTCCAGCACGCAGGCCAGGGCATGCAGCTTCTCTACATAGGCATGAGTGACCGGCGACAGCCCGGGCAGGCCGGCCGGTTTTGCGTTCTGCGCATTCATGCCGGCCTTGCGCATGGACTGCAGCACGCGGTACTCGCCGGCGTTGTAGGCCATGGTGGCAAGGCGCCAGTCGCCGCCGAACATGCCATGCAGGGTCTTCAGGTAGCGCACGGCGGCCTGGGTGGACTCCACTGCCGACAGCCGGCCGTCGTAGTTGTTGCTCATCGGCACGCGATGGTTGCGCGCGGTAGTGGCGATGAACTGCCACAGGCCGGTCGGTCCGCTGCCGTTGCGGGCATTGGGCCGGTAGCCGCTTTCGACGAAGGGAATCAGGGCGAATTCGGTGGGCAGGTTGGCTTTGCGCAGCTCTTCGACCACATAGCCGAACAGCACCAGCGCGTCGTCATCCTGGTTGGCCAACCGCGAAGGCGCATGGGCGAACTGCTTCTGCCAGCGCGGGCTGGTGGCCTCGGCGTCACAGGTAGGTTCTGCCAGTCCGTCGCGGAAGCTGGAGAAGATCTCCTGGCCGTTGCGTACCGATGCGGCCGGCAGCGTCGACGGATCCAGCGGCAGAGCCGAGGCGGCGGTCAGGTTCTGGCTGATGCCGGCGCCCAGCGATTGTGCGCCGGCAGTTCCGGCCAACCCCAGGACGAGACCCAGGGCCAGCGGCAGACTTCGGCGACTCATGCGCGGAAGCCGTCTTTCCAGTGCCGGAGACCGGCCATGACGTCTACGTCGTCCACGACCTCGCGCCCCAGGTGCGCCGACACGGCCGCGCGGATGGGCGCCGTGTGGGTACGCAGGAACGGATTACAGGCAATTTCATCGGCCAGGGACACTGGCAGGGTGGAACGGTCATCGCGGCGCATGGCCAAAGCCTCCTCTTGGCGCTGCAACAAGGCAGCGTTGGCGGGGTCGACATGCCGCGCGAAGACGGCATTTGACACGGTGTACTCGTGAGCGCAACACAGCAGCAGTTGCGCGGGCAGGGCACCCAGCTTGCGCATCGATGCCAGCAGCTGGGACGGCGTACCTTCGAACAGGCGTCCACAGCCCAGGCTGAACAACGAATCTCCGCTGAAAAGCTGTTCAGCGGTGTGAAACGCGATGTGGCTGCGGGTGTGCCCGGGGACGGATAGTACGTGGAACATCCGGCCCAGTGCCTGAACACGTTCACCTTCACCGACCCGCTCGGTGGCCATCGGGATGCGCTCGTCGACCGGTGCGACCACGCGCACGCCGGGGAAACGCGCCTGCAGCGCCGGTACACCGCCGATGTGATCGTCGTGGTGATGGGTGAGCAGGATGGTGTCCACGCGCACGCCTTGGGCAGCCAGCGCCAGTACCGGCGCAGCGTCGCCGGGATCGACGACCACGGCAGCTCCGTCGTCGGCGATCAGCATCCAAATGTAATTGTCCGCAAATGCGGGCAGGGCAGTCAGTCGCATAGAATTGGACCATGCCCGCGCTGCAGAGCACCCGTCAAGCGAGCCAGGCCCCGTGGTTCGACAGCGAACCGGCGGAGGCCTTGCGCGTGCTCGAACGACAACTGCTGTTGCCGCAGCTGTCGCTGCTGCCGACCCGGCCCTGGTTGTGGATCGCGCCCAGTGCCGCTTGGCTGGCTGATTCGCAGCTGGGCGGTCGGGGCCTGCGCCTGCATCGCGAGGGGACTGGGTACGCTGGCGATACCCGCTGTGCACTGCCGTTGCCGCTGCCCAACGAGAGCGTCAACGCCATCGTGCTGCAGCATGTGACCGTCGGTGATGCCGACCATCTGCTGGACGAATGCGAGCGCGTGTTGATGCCCGGTGGCCATCTATGGCTGACCAGCCTCAATCCGTTCAGCCCGTTCCGCACCCGCTGGCGCCAGCACGGGCTGGTGGTGCGCACGCCGCAGCGGATCCGCCAGCTGCTTGGGCGCCATGGGCTGGAATGCGAGGACATGCGTTACCTGGGGCCGATGTGGCAGGGTGCCGGCAGCCGCCGTCGCGGCGGCTGGGCCCCCCTGCGCGCGGCCTGCCTGTTCCACGCCGAAAAACGCACGCTGGCCCTGCCCGGGCCGACCCCGTTGCCCGTGCGCTGGCACGGCACCGTTGCTACCTGATCTGGAGTTGTATTGAAAACCATCGAAATCCACACCGACGGTTCCTGCCTCGGCAATCCCGGCCCCGGTGGCTGGGCCGCGCTGCTGCGCTACAAGGGGCATGAGCGCGAACTGAGCGGTGGTGAAGCCCATACCACCAACAATCGGATGGAGCTGATGGCGGCCATTTCCGGCCTGGAGTCGCTGACCGAACCCTGCGAGATCGTCCTCTACACCGATTCGCAGTACGTACGGCAGGGTCTGACCCAGTGGCTGCCGGGCTGGATCCGCAAGAACTGGAAGACCGCTGGCGGTGACCCGGTGAAGAACCGTGAACTGTGGGAGCGCCTGCAGGCCGCCACGCTGCGGCACCAGATCGACTGGCGCTGGGTGAAAGGCCATTCCGGCGACCCGGACAATGAACGTGTGGATACCCTGGCCCGCAACGCCGCGATCCAGATCCGCGACGGCAGCCCGGTAAACTGAGCCCATGCGTCAGATCATCCTTGATACCGAAACCACCGGCCTGGAGTGGAAGAAGGGCAACCGCGTCGTCGAAATCGGCTGCGTCGAGCTGTTCAAGCGCCGCCCGACCGGCAATACCTATCACCAGTACCTGAAGCCGGACTGCGAGTTCGAACAGGGCGCGCAGGAAGTCACCGGCCTGACCCTGGAATTCCTCGCCGACAAGCCGGAGTTCGCGCAGGTCGTGGAGGAGTTCCTGGCCTTCATCGATGGCGCCGAGCTGATCATCCACAACGCGGCGTTCGATCTGGGCTTCCTCGACAACGAGCTGTCCCTGCTCGGCGAGCAGTACGGCAAGATCACCGATCGCTGCACGGTGATCGATACCCTGGCGCTGGCACGCGAACGTTTCCCGGGCCAACGCAACTCGCTCGATGCCCTGTGCAAGCGGCTGGGTGTGGACAACTCGCACCGCGCACTGCATGGCGGTCTGCTGGATGCGCAGATCCTGGGGGATGTGTACATCGCACTGACCTCGGGTCAGGAGGAGATCGGCTTCGGGCTGGGCGATGACGATGCCGGCGGTGCTGCGGCGTTGCAGGCGTTCGATGCGTCCAAGCTGCTGCCGCGGCCGCGCGTGGTGGCCACGCCGTCGGAGCAGGAAGCGCATGCGGCGCGTCTGGAACGGCTGCGCAAAAAGGCCGGCCACGCGTTGTGGGACGGCCCGAAGGTGGAAGAGGCCGCGAGCGCGTAGGCGCCGCAATGGGGTGCGAAATGCAGCCACGCATGGCGTGGCTCTACTGTAGATCCACGCCATGCGTGGATGGCGAGGATCAGTGGCAGCGCACCAGGATCACGGTGATGTTGTCCGATGACGCGCCAGCGCAATCGCGCTGGCGCCCCACAATTTGCGCTGCAAATCGTGGGCCCCGTCTCACCAGCACCCAGACCCCCGCCGCTTCGCGGCCGCCCCCTGACTCAGGGGGCTTGCCTCCAGCCGGCATCAGTGGCAGCGCACCAGGATCACGGTGATGTTGTCCGAGCCGCCGCCGTCGAGGGCGGTGGCGACCAGGCTGTCCACGCATTCCTGGGCGCTGGCATCGTCGAAGGCGAGGGTGCGGGCGATGCCGCGGTCATCCACTTCCTCGGTCAGGCCATCACTGCACAGCAGCAACTGCATGCCCGGGCGCAGCTCGCCGCTGGTGGTCGCCACGTTCAGGTGGGCCGGGTCGGTGACGCCCAGTGCCTGGGTGACCACGTTGCGGTGGGGATGGGCGCGCGCCTGCTCGGCCGTCAGGTTGCCCTGCGCAACCAGTTCCTGCACCACGCTGTGGTCCTGGCTGAGCTGGGCAAGCTGGCCATCGCGCCACAGATAGGCGCGGCTGTCGCCGACCCAGGCCACTTCGTAACGGTTGCCCTGCACCCGTGCAGCGACCACGGTGGTGCCCATCGGCAGGCTGTCGTTGCGCCGGCGCGAGGCGCGGATGATCTCTTCGTCGGCGGTGCGGATCGCCAGCGCCAACGGCGCGCCACGGCGGATCTCGCGGACGATGGTCTCGCGCGCCAGCGCGCTGGCCACTTCGCCGCAGGCGTGCCCGCCCATGCCGTCGGCTACCAGCCACAGGGCCAGCTCGCCGTCACCGTAATAGGTGTCCTCGTTGAGCTCGCGGCGCAGGCCGGGGTGGGTGAGATGTCCGAATTCGATCATGGTGGGTGCTGGGCGAGGGGGTAATGCCGGGGAGAACGGCATCATCACGGCCAAGCGGACATCCGGCAAGCCATGCAGTCAGGAAAATTTCACTTCATTGGGCGCAATGACTTGTCGTCAGCCGCGCTTCCTCGTATGATGCGCGTCCCCGGTTCGCCGGGGAACATCTGGAGAGGTGGCAGAGCGGTTGAATGTACCTGACTCGAAATCAGGCAGGCGTTTATAGCGCCTCGGGGGTTCGAATCCCCCCCTCTCCGCCAGATTAAAAAAGAAGGGCTGCCGAAAGGCAGCCCTTCTTTTTTAATCTGGCGCGGGGATGCGACGACGCTTCGCGCGTCGCCCCAAACGTTGCACTGCAACGTTCGGGCCCCTCCCTTTGCCGACCTCTCCCCGCCCCTGTCGGGGCAGCCCCTCAACAGAGGGGCTTGCTGCTCCAGATGGCTTCGCGTCAACTTGCACGGATCGGTGGCTTTTTTATCTGGCGCGGGGATGCGACGACGCTTGGCGCGTCGCCCCAAACGTTGCCGTGCAACGCTCGGGCCCCTCCCTTTGCCGTCCTTCCCCCGGATGCTTCAGTAGATCCACGCCATGCGTGGATGCTGTTCGCGTGCGGCGGGTTACCATGTACGTCATCACCTGCTGGAGCCGCCACGATGACCGCTGAAATCCTCGTCCCCGTTTCATTCGGCGAGCTGCTGGACAAGATCTCGATCCTGCAGATCAAGTCCGAGCGCATCAGTGACGAAGGCAAGCTGGCCAACGTACGCAAGGAGCTGTCCGCGCTGGAAACCACGTGGATGGCGCACCCTGCGGCCGTGAAGGACATCGCCAAGCTGCGCGCCGAGCTGAAGTCGGTCAACGAGCAGCTGTGGGAGATCGAGGACGACATCCGCCTGAAGGACAAGGCGCAGGCGTTCGATCAGGGGTTCATCGACCTGGCGCGCAGCGTGTACCTGCGCAACGACGAACGCGCACGGATCAAGAAGGCGATCAACCTGGCGCTGGGTTCGGCGTACGTGGAAGAGAAGTCGTACCAGGATTACGCGCAGCGCGCGTAATCCCCGGCGGCCCGACGCAGGAGACCCACGCCATGCGTGGATGGATCTCCCGGGTTGTGGGACGGTGCGGACCAGGTCCGCACGCAGCAGGCGGCGCTCAGCCACCCCGCCCGCCACTCACCCCAGATGGTCGGCCACGTAACGCTCGAACGCGGCGATGCCGTCTTCGACGGTGATCAACTCCATCACATCGTCGAATTCGATCTTGGTGCCCCACTTGAGGTCGGCTGCCTGCTTGCCCAGATACTTGCGCGCCGCGTCGTCGTAGCGGTCCGCGCAGTAGCGGCGGTCCGAATACGGGCCGCTGCGGTTCGGGTTGCTGGCCGCATGCAGGCCCAGCACCTTGGTACCCATTGCGTTGGCAATGTGCATCGGGCCAGAGTCCGGGGTCATTACCAGGTTGGCGCGGGCCAGCAAGGCCGGCAACTGCTTGAGCGTGTCCTTGCCGACCAGGTCCAGCGCCGGAACATCCAGCTGGGCCTGGATGGCGTCGGCCATGCTGCGCTCCAGTTCGCTGCGGCCGCCGCACAGTACGATCCGCCAACCGCGCGTGACGGCATGGTTGGCGACCTCGGCATAGCGGTCGGCGTACCAGTTGCGGCGCACGTGGCTGGAGCAGGGCGAGATCATCAGCACCGGCCGGCCATCGTCCTGCCACTGCGCGGCGGCCCAGTCATAGGCTGCCTGCGGCACGGCCAGGTCCCAGCTGACATCGGTCTGGCGCAGGCCCAGCGGCTCGCAGAAGCTGCCGATGGCATCAAGCACATGGATGCCCGGGCGATCGGGGATGCGTTCGTTGATGAAGAGGCCGTGCAGGTCCTTGGAGCGGCTGCGGTCGTAACCGATGCGGCGCTCGGCAGGAATGAAGGCGGACAGCACGTTGGCGCGGAACGCCACCTGCATCTGCAGCAGGGCCTCGAAACGCCCGGGCGGCAACTGCTTGCGCAGCTCCTTCACTCCGGCCATGCCGGTCTTCTTGTCGTAGGCGTGGAAGGTGACGCCCGGCAGGCCATCGAGCAGCTTCTGCCCGACCTTGTCGATGATCCAGTGGATCGGCCTATCCGGGCGCGCGGCCTGCAGGGTGCGCACCAGCGGCACTACGTGGGTCACATCGCCAAGAGCGGACAGGCGCAGAAGACACAAGGAGGAGGACGCTGATGCCATGTGTTGTTAGACTCAAAGGAATGGTCGCATTCGACGCCAATGAAGCGCTGACGCCATGCCGCGAGGGTCGCGGCATCGGGGCCATTCTGTTCGACCGCGAGCGGCTGCGGCAAGCCGACATCGGTCTGTTCTCGCCACAGCACTGGGCCGGCAAGGCCCGGCCGGTGGGTGAAGGCGGCCGTGGCAGCGCCTGGTTCGTGGATGCGCCGTTCGGCGCCAGCGTGCTGCGGCACTACCTGCGCGGGGGGCTGGCGGCCCGGATCAGCCACGACCAGTACATCTGGCGGGGGGCGGACCGGACCCGCAGCTTTGCCGAATTCCGGCTGATGCGCGCGCTGCGCGAGAAGAAGCTGCCGGTGCCCAGGCCGATTGCCGCCTTCTACATGCGTGAAGGCCTGCGCTACCGCGCCGCGATCCTGATGGAACGGATCGAAGGGGTGCGCTCGCTGGCCGACCGCGCACTGGTGGCCGGGCGCGGGGCGCCGTGGGAGGAAACCGGGCGGATGATCGCGCGCTTCCACCGTGCCGGGCTGGACCATGCCGATCTCAATGCGCACAACATCCTGTTCGATGGCAACGGCCATGGCTGGCTGATCGACTTCGATCGCGGGGTGATCCGCATCCCGGCCACCGCCTGGCGCGAGCGCAATCTCAAGCGCCTGCTGCGCTCGCTGATCAAGCTGCGCGGTGAGCGCAGCGTGGAAGACGTGGAAAAAGACTACGCGCGCCTGCGTCGCGCCTATGACATGGCCTGGAACCGGGGCACCTGATGGACTGGTCGTTGCGTTTCCTCGGCGTCGGCAATGCGTCGGCGGTCGAGCTGGGTTCGCCGATGTCGGTGATCGAGCGCGATGGCCGGCCGTGGCTGACCATCGACTGCGGCGGCGAAGGCCTGACTGCCTTCAAGGCCCATTACGGGCACATGCCGCAGGCGCTGTTTGTTACCCATGTACACCTGGACCATGTGGCCGGTTTCGAACGGCTGTTCGTGGATACCTTCTTCAGCGCGCAGCGGCACGGCAAGGTGCGCCTGTACGTGCCGGCCACGGTGGTGCCGCTGCTGCACAAGCGCATCGGCGATTACCCGAACGTGCTGGCCGAGGGCGGCGCCAACTTCTGGGATGCCTTCCAGCTGATCGTGGTGGGCGATGCGTTCTGGCACGAGGGCGTGCGTCTGGAGGCGTTCCCGGTGCGGCACCACTGGCCGGAGACGGCCTATGGCCTGCGCCTGCAGGGCGCGCTGACCTGGAGCGGCGACACCCGGCCGATTCCGGAAATGCTGGCGCGCTACGCCAGTGACAACGAACTGATCGCCCACGACTGCGGGTTGCACGGCAATCCTTCGCATACCGGGGTGGATGACCTGGAGCGCGAGTACAGCGCCGAGCTGCAGGCACGGATGATGCTGTACCACTACGCCAGCGTGGCCGATGGCCAGGCTCTGGCCGCGCGCGGGCACCGGGTGGCACAGCCCGGCCAGTGCGTAGTGCTGGCCACGCCGACTGCCCCGCACGTACTGGCGCAGGATCCGCCGTGAACAACGCTGGCCACGCCGCAACGCCGGCGCTGGCCGCCGAACTGGAGGGGCTGGAACGCGCGCTGCACTCCCCCCAGGTGCGTGCAGATCATGAGCGCTTGGCGGCATTGCTGGATGAGGATTTCAGCGAGATCGGCAGCTCCGGCCAGTGCTACGGCCGTGAGGCCGCGCTGGAAGAGATCCCGCTGGAGCGTGCGCAGGTGGTGATCGAGTCGGACCAGTACGCCGTGTGGATGCTGGCAGAGGGGCTGGCCCAGGTGCGTTACCGCAGTCGCTATCACGTCGATGGCCAACCGCAGCGCTGGGTGCTGCGCAGCTCGCTGTGGCGTCTGCATGCGCACGGGTGGCGTCTGGTGTTCCATCAGGGGACGCCCGAGGCACGGTAGCGCCCGGCCATGCCCGGCGAAGGACGCCAACCAAGGTTGGCATCCATCAGGGGCGGGGTATCGCCTGAAAAGGCGGTGGCCCCGCCGGCTGACCTCGGCGCCCGCGTCGATCGATACCGTTGCTGCCTTCCGGCCCTGGCGGAGTTTTCGACCTAGCGTCGCGAGGGGCCGACGGGGCCACCATAGAGACGTTGGCCGCCCGGAGGCGGCCGATTCACGGATCAGGGGAAGCAGCGCGTCGTGCGCCGGAGACCACAGCCGGACTGCGCATCAGCTGACCGATGGCAGACGCGCATTCTAGCGCAGGCATGGGTGCTGACGCCAGCTTCACGCGCTGAATCCGATGTAACCCGTTGGCCACGTCATCTGCCCGGGGCGGTTGCCGTTGCTAGAATCCGGCCGCAGGAGGAACGACCTCCCCCACATCGGGATTCAATGACCAGGACGGCCTGGCCCTACCAAAGGAGGGCTGTCATGGCCTGGATCTATCTGTTGTTTGCCGGCTTGCTGGAAATCGTCTGGGCGGTGTCGATGAAGCAGTCTGAAGGCTTCACCAAACTCACCCCCACCGTCATCACCATCGTCGGCATGATCGCCAGCTTCTGGCTGTTGGCCGTCGCCATGCGCAGTCTGCCGCTGGGCACCGCCTATACGATCTGGACCGGTATCGGCGCGGTCGGTGCCTTCGTGGTCGGCATCGTGTTCCTGGGGGAGCAGGTCAGCCCGATGCGGATTGGCGCGGCGGTACTGATCGTCGCCGGCCTGGTGCTGATGAAACTCTCCAGTAGCTGAGTCCGGTTGCGAGTGCGACGGGAATATGGATATTCCCGTTCTGCAGAAACAAGAGAATATGCATTTTCGGCAAAGTCGTGACGACTGCCGTGATTATTTGACGGCCATCATGAAAATAACGTGCCGGATTCACGTGGTGCTGGCGGTGACGGCCGCACAGTGCGCCCATTCGTCGAGCGAAACCGGGGAATTTTCGCGCTGACGGACATGCAGGGGCGCGCAGTTCCTGCAGCGCTTGCACGTGAAAGTGTGACTGTTTTTCAAGGTTGATACCGCAGGTCTTGTTCCCGGGTGGAGCAGGGCGGGACGGCATCACCTCAAAAAACCTGCCTGCTGTGCCACCGGTCATTTCATGGAGATTTACCGATGAACCGCATTTACCGTCTGGTCTTCAACCGTGCCCTTGGCGTGATGCAGGTGGCTTCGGAAATCACCCAGAATCCGACGGGAGGCGGTATTACGGCAACACGGCGTGGGGTGAAACTGCAGCGACTGGCCGTAGCACTGGCGGCGACGCTGGCCAGTGGTTCGGCGTTTGCGGCGTGCACAACGGCCGGCACGGTGATTACCTGCGACAGCGCGACAGACCAGAACAGTTTTTCCAGTGCCGTCAACGCCGTCACCCTGAACATCGCCAGCGGCGCGGTGTTGAGCGTACTGCCCGTCGTCGGCGGCAACGCGGTGGCGCTGACCGGCAACGGTATCACTGTGAACAACGCAGGCTCGATTGATCCCACCCTCAACGGAGGTATCAGTCTGGCTGCCTCTGGCATGGTGCTGGGCAACAACACCGCCGGTGGCAACACGATCAACGTCACCAACCAGGCGGGCGGCAGCATCAAGGGCCTGGTCAACATCGGCTCGATCCTGGGCCTGGGCGGGCAGGCGCTGATCACCGAGAACGCTGCTGGCGGGGTAACCAACATCACCAACAACGGCACCGTGGGCATGTCCATTCTCGGAGCGGGCCTGCTGACCACCGCCGATGCTGCGGCGATCGTCACCTACGGCGGTGCCCGGGCGAACCTCGTCAATACCAGCACCATCACCGGGCGCATCGGGTTGGGTAGCTCAGCTGCTGGCAACACCGTGATCAACGCCGGCACCATCACTGGCAGCGTGCATCTGGGCAACTCCACCACGACCGGCAACAGCTTCACTGCAGTGTCCGGCTCCAGCGTGGCGCTGGGGCCGCTGGCGACCGGTATTGCGGGCGTATTCGGCGCTGCAGGCGTGAACCTCGCAGCGGCGGGCATCGTCGATGGCGGTACCGGTACCGGCGACCGCCTGCTCCTGCAGAACAGCGCAACCGGCCCGGGCAGTGGCACTGGCGGTGCGGTGACCACGATCAACTGGTCCGGCTACACCGGATTCGAGAACCTGACCGTCAACAGTGGTACCTGGAATCTGCAAGGTGCCTGGAACGGAACCGGCGCCACGATCAACGATGGCCTGGTCAATTTCAATAACGCAGCTTCGTTCGGTACCGGTACCTTCAACGTCAATGGCGGTGCCATTGCAGCATCGACGGCCGGGCTCACGCTTGCAAATTCCTTTGCGCTCAACACTGGCAGACTGACGTTGGGCGGCACCAACCCCTTCAGCTTGAGTGGTGTGTTGTCCGGTGCTGGCGGCCTGACCGTGACCAACACCGGTGTGGTCACGCTGGGCGGCGCGAATCTGTTCGGTGGTGGCGTCAACCTCAATGCTGGCGGCTTGCTGCTGGGCAACGCAGGTGCGCTGGGCAGCGGCAACCTGACGGTAGGTGGTGCCGCGTCGCTGGATACCAGCGGGGCCTTCAATCTCGCCAACAACATCGTCGTCAACGGTGGCGGCAGTCTGAACCTGGTCGGCACCAATGCGTTGACGTTGAACGGTGCGCTGTCTGGTGCCGGTAATCTGGTGAAGAACGGCGCCAGCACGCTCACTCTGGGTGGTACAAACACGCTTACCGGCAGTGTCTCGATCGCGGGCGGCGCGTTGGCGCTCGGTGCAGGCGGCAGCCTGTCACCGACCGCTGCGATCTCGCTCACGGCAGGCACGTCGCTGGACCTCACTGCCGCAGCCAACCAGACCGTCGGCTCGCTGTCCGGGCTTGGTGGAACGGTCAGCCTTGGCACTCGCACACTTACTCTAGGCGGTCTCGGCAATACCTCCTTCGCCGGCAACTTCACTGGCACTACCGGTGGCCTGGTCAAGGTCGGTACCGGAGTGCAGACACTGTCCGGCAGCAACAGCTTGACCGGTGGTTTTGCCCTCAACGGCGGCGGCCTGCTGCTCGGCAACAACGGTGCATTGGGAACGGGTGTGCTGAGCGTGGGCGGCGAGGTCACGCTGGATGGCACCACCGCAGCGCTCACCCTGGCCAACGACATCGTGCTCGGCGCCGGGGGCTCGCTCGCGCTGCAGGGCGGCCAGCCCGTGGTGTTGAACGGGGTGATCTCCGGCGTCGGCAACATTGGCAAGAACGGCGCATCGCTGCTCACGTTGAACGGCGCCAACACATTCGGCGGCGGAGTCGTCGTCAATGGCGGCAACCTGCTGCTCGGAAACAACACGGCACTTGGTACCGGCCTGCTGGACATCAACAATGCCGCGACGCTGGATACCTCGGCAGCCCTGACCCTGGGCAATGACGTGATCATCGGCGCGGCAGGTTCGTTGAACGTGCTGGGTGGCAACGCGCTGACACTGGGCGGTGCGATTTCCGGTGGTGGCGGCCTGATAAAGAGCGGGGCTTCGACACTGACGCTCAACGGCGCCAATACCTTCATCGGCGGTTTGAACGTTGCTGCCGGCACGGTGGCGCTGGGCAGTGGCGGCAGCCTGGCCGCGACCGGCGCGGTCAGCCTGTCGGGGGCTGGGGCGACGCTGGATCTTTCCCTGGGTGGCAACCAGACCATCGGTGCACTGTCCGGCGTGGCAGGTTCCACCGTGGCATTGGGCGGCAATACGCTCGCCTTTGGTAGTGCGACCAACCAGACCTTCGCCGGTGTGATCAGTGGCGTCGGCGGGGGCCTGGTAAAGAGTGGAAGTGGCGTACAGACGTTGACCGGCGCAAACACCTTTACCGGCGGCGTCGCGCTCAATGCTGGCGGTCTGCTGCTGGGCAACAGCGGTGCACTGGGAACCGGCGCGCTGAGCGTCAACGGTGCCGCGACGTTGGACGGCAGCACTGCGCTGACTCTGGGCAACGCCGTCAACCTTGGCGCCGCACTGACCCTGGGCGGCAGCAACAACATCACCCTGACCGGCGACATCTCCGGCGTCGGCAGCCTGACCAAGAACGGCGCCTCGCTGTTGACCTTGAACGGCACCAATGGCTTCAGCGGTGGCCTCAACCTCAATGCCGGCAGCGTGCTGCTGGGCAGCAGTGCGGCGGCCGGTACCGGAGCGCTGAACATCGGCGGCAACGTGTCGCTGGACGCGGCGGTTGCGCTGAACCTGAGCAACAACGTGGCCTTGGGTACCGGTGCGATTCTTACGCTCCCAGGCAGCCAGAACATCACGCTGGGCGGCGTGGTGTCCGGCGACGGTGGCCTGGCGAAGAACGGCGCCACGGTGTTGACGCTTAACGGTGCCAATACCTTCGGTGGCGGCCTGAACCTGGCGGGCGGCGGCCTGTTGCTGGGCAACAGTGGAGCGCTGGGAACCGGTGCGCTGAACGTTGCTGCGAACGCCAGCCTGGATAACAGCATTGCGCTTGACCTGACCAATGCGGTCAACCTTGGCGCCGGCTCGGCACTGACGCTGATCGGCAGCAACGCACTCACGCTCGATGGCGTGATTTCCGGCACCGGCAGTCTGGTCAAGAACGGCGCTGGTACGTTGACCCTCGGCAACGCCAACGGCTTCAGTGGCGGCCTGGCGTTGAATGGCGGCAACCTGCAGTTGGGCAACGCCGGCGCTCTGGGAACGGGTGCGCTCAACGTCGGCGGCAATGCAACGCTGGATACTGCCGCCGCCTACACCGTGGGCAACGCGATCAACCTGGCCTCGGGCACGACGCTTGCCCTGCAGGGCAGCAATGCGCTGACGCTCGGCGGTGTGGTGTCCGGCAATGGTGCACTGGTCAAGAACGGTGCAGCCACACTGACTCTGACCAATGCGAACACCTACGCCGGCAGCACCACGATCAATGCAGGAACCCTGGCGCTTGGCGCAGGCGGCAGCCTGGCTGTCGGGGGTGACGTCACCCTCGGCGGCGCCGGCGCGGGCTTTGACATATCGGCGGCAACCGGCAACCAGACCATCGGCGCGCTGAATGGCGTGGCCGGTTCGACGGTCGCGCTGGGAGGGAACTCGCTGACCTTTGGTACGGCAGCCGATGCGGTGTTCGATGGCGTGATCAGCGGAGGCGGCGGCCTGGTCAAGGTGGGGGCGGGCGTGCAGACGCTGTCCGCTGCCAACACCTTCGGCGGCGGCGTCAGCCTCAATGCCGGTGGCCTGCTGCTCGGCAATGATGCGGCATTGGGCAGTGGTGCGCTGACCGTGGGTGGCGCGGCCACCCTCGACACCAGCCTGGCGGCAACACTGGTCAACAACATCGCCCTCAACGCCGGCCTGACCGTGCTGGGCAGCAACGCGCTGACGCTCAACGGGGTGATCTCCGGCACCGGCAGCCTGACCAAGAATGGTGCTGCCACGCTTACCTTGAACGGCGTGAACACCTATACCGGCGGTACCAACGTCAACGCCGGCACGCTGGCCCTGGGAGCAGGTGCAAGCCTGGCCGCCAGCGGCATCGTCAACCTGGCAACCGGCGCTACGCTGGATCTCTCCGCGGGTAACGGTGCCCAGACATTCGGCACCCTGACCGGTAGTGGCACGGTCAACCTGGGCGCAAACTCGATCACTGTCGGCGGACCGACCAACGGTGTCTTCAGCGGATCCATCGCCGGCACCGGCGGCCTGATCAAGGAGGGGACCGGTACTGAAACGCTGACCGGTACCAACACCTTCACCGGTGGCACCCTGATCAATGCGGGAACGCTGGCGATCGGTGCCGGTGGCAGCCTGGCGGCAACCGGTGCAGTCACGCTTTCCGCGCCGGGCACCGGCTTCGACATCTCTGCTGCTGGCAACCAGACCATGGGCGCGCTCAACGGCGTCGCTGGCAGCACCGTGGCGCTGGGCGGAAATACGCTGACCTTCGGCGGCGTTGGCAACGGGACCTTCGATGGCGTGATCGGTGGGACCGGCGGGCTGGTCAAGAACGGTACGGGCATCCAGACGTTGGGCGGCGCCAACGTCTTCAGTGGCGGGGTGGCACTCAACGGTGGCGGCCTGGTGGTGGGCAACAATGCCGCGCTGGGTACCGGCGCGCTGACCGTGGGCGCCAACGCATCGCTGGACAGCAGCGTCGCTGCGAACCTCGGCAACGACATCGGCCTGCTGGCCGGTGCCACGCTCAACCTGCTTGGCAGCAATGCATTGACGCTGGGCGGGGCGGTCACCGGCGATGGTGGCCTGATCAAGAACGGCGCGGCGACGGTCACCCTGACCGGCAGCAACACCTTCACCGGCGGCACGGTCATCAACAGCGGCACGCTGGCGATCGGGGCGGGCGGAAGCCTGTCGCCGACCGGCGCGGTGAACCTGGCCGGTACCGGCACCTTCGACATCTCCGCCGGTGGCAACCAGGGCATCGGTTCGCTGGCGGGCGTGGCCGGCAGCACGGTGTCGTTGGGTGGCAACAGCCTGACGCTGGGAGGTACCACCGACGCGACCTTCAACGGCGCCCTGACCGGCAGCGGTGGGTTGGTCAAGAATGGCAGCGGCGTGCAGACCCTCAACGGTGCCAGCACGTTCGGTGGCGGCGTCACCCTCAATGCCGGCGGCCTGGTGGCGGGCAACAACGCTGCGCTGGGAACCGGCACGCTGACGGTGGGGGGCGCTTCCACGCTCGATTCCAGCAGCGCGGTGACCTTGGCCAACAACATGGTGCTCAACGCGGGCCTGACCGTACTTGGCAGCAACGATCTCACCCTCAACGGCAATCTGGCGGGCACCGGCAGCCTGACCAAGGAGGGCGTTGCTACCCTCACGTTGAACGGCATCAACACCTATACCGGCGGGACCAACATCAATGCGGGCACGCTGGCCCTGGGAGCAGGTGCAAGCCTGGCCGCCAGCGGCATCGTCAATCTGGCCACGGGTGCCACCTTCGATCTTTCGGCCGGCAGCGGCACGCAGGTATTCGGCACGCTGATCGGCAATGGCACGGTCAACCTCGGCGCGAACACGTTGACCATCGGCGATGCCACCAATGGTGTGTTCAGTGGTTCGATCGGCGGCACCGGTGGACTGATCAAGGAGGGCACGGGTACCGAGACATTGACCGGCACCAACACCTTCACTGGCGGCACCACCATCAACGCCGGCACGCTGGCGATCGGCGCCGGTGGCAGCCTGGCCGCAACCGGCGCAGTGAACCTGGCCAACGCCGGTACCGGTTTTGACATCTCCAGCGGTGGCAACCAGGCCATCGGTACATTGTCCGGCGTTGCCGGCAGCACGATCAGCCTTGGCGGCAACACACTGACCACCAACGCAGCGGGCAACAGCACCTTTGCCGGTGACATCAGTGGCGCCGGTGGCCTGGTCAAGAACGGTGCCGGCGTGCTCGGCCTGACCGGCAGCAACACCTTCGGTGGCGGAGTGGCGCTCAATGCCGGTGGTCTGTCGCTGGGCAGCAATGGCGCTCTGGGCACCGGCACGCTGACCGTAGGCGGTGACGCCACGCTGGACGGCAGTGTGCCGCTGACCTTGGCCAACAACGTGCAACTGGCAAGCGGCACGTTGACCCTGCTGGGTGGCACGCCGCTCACGCTGGACGGCGATATCGCCGGCAGTGGCAGCCTGCTCAAGGATGGTGCGGCGACGGTGACCCTGGGTGGTGCCAGCAGCTACACCGGCACCACGACGATCAACAGCGGCACCCTGGCAGTCGCCGCCGGTGGCAGCCTGTCCTCGGCCAGCACGGTGAACCTGGCCGGCGCCGGAACGCTGGACATCAGTGCGGCCGGCAACCAGGCCATTGGTGGCGTGGCCGGTGTTGCCAGCGGCAACGTGGTGCTCGGTGGTTCCACCCTGACCACCGGCGGCAGCAATGCCAGCACCACCTTCGGCGGCACCATCGGTGGCAGCGGTGGCCTGGTGCAGACCGGCACCGGCACGTTGACGCTGACCGGCAACAACACCTACACCGGTGGCACCACCGTCAACGGTGGCAGCACGTTGCAGATCGGCAATGGCGGCGTGACCGGTGCGATCGTCGGCGACGTGACCAATAACGGCGCACTGGTGGTCAACCTGTCGGGCAACACGACACTCGGTGGCACCGTCAGCGGCAGCGGTGGCCTGACCCAGGCCGGCAGCGGCACGCTGACCCTGACCGGCAACAACACCTACACCGGCGGCACCACCATCAATACCGGTGGCACCCTGCAGGTGGGCAATGGTGGTGCAACGGGGGCGATCATCGGCGACGTCGGCAACAACGGCAGCCTGGTGTTCAACGTCGGCGGCAATACCACGCTTGGTGGCGTGGTCAGTGGCAGCGGCGGGTTGATCCAGGCCGGTGCCGGCACGCTGACCTTGACCGGCAACAACACCTATACCGGCGGTACCACCATCAACACCGGCGGTACGCTGCAGGTCGGCAATGGCGGGGCCACTGGTGCGATCGCCGGCAACGTCAGCAACAACGGCAGCCTGGTGTTCAACGTCGGCGGCAATACCACGCTTGGTGGCGTGGTCAGTGGCAGCGGCGGGTTGACCCAAGCCGGCAGCGGCACGCTGGTCCTTACCGGCAACAACACCTATACCGGTGGCACCACGATCAACACCGGCGGTACCGTGCAGATCGGCAACGGCGGCGCCAGCGGCGCGGTCACCGGCAACATCACCAACAACGGTGGCCTGGTGGTCAACACCGGCAGCACCACCACGCTGGGTGGCAGCATCAGTGGCGCGGGCAGCATCGTGCAGGCCGGCCCTGGCCTGCTCAACCTGGGCGGCAACAGTGGCGGATTCACCGGTACCGGTCAGGTCACCGGTGGTGGTCTGAATGTCACCGGCACCGTCGGTGGCCAATGGACCATCGGCAGCGGCACCACGTTGTCGGGTACCGGCACCATCGGCGGCAGCGCTGGCGGCGTCACCGTGAGCAGCGGCGGTGTGCTGTCGCCGGGCAACGGCCCGGGCAATGGCAGCAGTGGCGGCAATGGTACGGGCACGATCACCGTGGGTGGCAACCTGACCCTGGTACCGGGCAGCACGCTGTCGGTCGACCTGGGCGCTACCGGCAGTGACGTGGTGCAGGTGGGCGGCAGCGCGAACATCGGTGGTGCATCGGTGGTGGTCAATGCCATCGACCCGAACACCAGCTACCAGCAGGGCCAGCAGTACACGATCATCAACGCAGGCGGCGGCGTCAGCGGGCAGTTCGTGCCGCCCACCACCACCTCGGCGTTCCTCTCACTGACCCCGGTCTACACAGCGAATGCCGCGCAGCTGAAGATCGATGTGAAGCAGACAGCGGCCTTCGTCACGGCTGCGCAGACCCGCAACCAGCTGGGCGTGGCATCGGCGCTGGACAGCCTGCCGCAGACCGGCGCGGCGCTGGGCCTGTACAACACGCTGCTGGCCTACGACACCGCCACCGCGCGCAACGCGTTCAACCAGCTCTCCGGTGAAGTGCATGCAGCCAGCCGTGCAGTGCTGCTGTACGACAACTACCTGGAAGAGGGCATCCGCCAGCGTCTTGGCAGCGAGTTGCCGACGGTGCGTGGCGAGCGTGCTTCGGCATGGCTGGCGGGTAGCGGCAAGGTGTTCAAGCAGGACGGCGATGGCAACGGTGACGAGATCCATGCCAACCGCAATGCACTGATGGCCGGCGTCGATTGGAAGCTCGGCGAGCATGTGGTGCTGGGTGCCGCGGCGGGCAGCGAGCGGCTGGATACGCGGCTGTACGATCGCCAGTCGCGTGCACGCCTGCGTGGCAACACCTATGGACTGTATGCGCAGGGCGAGTGGAACAACGGATTTGCGGTCGGTGGCAGTGTGTCGCGCGGCGATTACCGCACGCGCACCACGCGTGAAGTGCCGCTGCTGGCACAGACGCTGCACAGCCGCCAGGATTCGGATGTCACCATCGCCCAGATCGAAGGCAGCTGGACCTGGACCCATGGCAGGACGCAACTGCAGCCGTATGTGCAGTTCACCAAGCACTGGGTGGACAGCGATCGCGCGGTGGAGCAGGGCGGCAGCGCGGCGCTGGTACTGGAGGGCGGCAAGGACACGCTCAATGTCAGCACCGTCGGCGTACGCGGCCGCTGGGATGTGGGCAGCGGCGAGCGCTATCCGGCACAGCTGACGGTCGGGCTGGGCTGGCAGCACGCGTCCGGTGACACCGACGTAGCCAGTCGGCAGAGCTTCGCCGTCGGTGGCACTGCGTTCGATGCCTACAGTGCCGTGATGGCGCGCAACGCACTGGTCAGCCAGGTCGGTGTGGCCGTCGGCCTGGGGCGCAGCAGCCAGCTGTCGCTGTTCGTGCAGGGCCAGCATGGCGACGGTCGCAACGATATCGGCGGCCAGTTGAACCTGCGCGTCGGGTTCTGAGCCAGCGCGTGACTTCGACGGATCCACGCCATGCGTGGATCCGTCGAGAGCCGGGTTACAGCACCCGCTCCATCTCCACGGCGTCGATCCCGGCGCCGTGGCCGTCGGCCACCACGCGTACCACCTGGAAGCCGAGACCGGCATAGAAGCCCTGCGTGTGCTGGCTGGTGCTGAGCGTGATGCGCTGGACCGATGGGTCTGCTTCAGCCTGATGCAAGCGGGCCACTGCCAGCGCGCGTCCCAGCCCCTGTCTGTGGCGACTTCGTTCGACCATGCCCCAGCACAAGCTGGCGCTGCCATCGCCGCAGTGCCAGAGGCCGCCGCAGGCCACCACCTGGCCCTCGACCTCGATCACCTGGAAGGCGCGTGGCACGGCGTGTTCGTGCAGGAAGCGCTCGAAGTCACCCCGCTCTGCGGGTGCGAAGTAGGTGGGCACGTTGCTGTCGAAGATCGACAGGCAGGCGGTGATGTCGGTGCAGCGGTAGGGGCGGGGTGTCATGAATGACTGTCATCGTGGTGGCGCACTCATTGTGCGCGAGGTCCGCACCATTGATGTCCGAACATGGCGAGCCCGGAAACCGGTCCGGGCGCAGACTGCAGGTTCCCGTCATCAGGAGGTTCCATGTCCAACGTTCAGGCCAGTTTTGTACAACTGCACCAAGGTGCGGATCTTTACGTGCTGCCCAACGTATGGGATGCCGGTGGCGCCCGCCTGGTCCAGCAGCTGGGAGCTGTCGCGGTGGGAACATCGAGTGCTGCCATGGCGTGGTCCTGCGGCTATGCCGATGGCGGTGCGCTGCCTGATACGGCGCTGCTGCAGCGGGTTTCCGAAATTGTTGGTGTGACCTCGCTGCCGGTCACGGTCGATATCGAGGACGGTTACAGCGATGTCCCCGATGCAGTCGCTGAGCGGGTGCTGCGCCTGGTGGAGGCGGGTGCGGTAGGGATCAACATCGAAGACGGTGCCGGCAGCCCTGCGGCGCTGGTGGACAAGATCAGCGCCATCCGCTCGGCGCTGGGCGGACGATCGCTGTTCATCAATGCGCGCACCGATGTGTATCTGCGCGGCCTGGCTGAAGAGGATGAGGCGGTCAGGATGAGCATCGATCGGCTGCAGGCCTATGCACGTGCCGGTGCCGACGGCGGCTTCGTGCCCGGACTTCGCGCGCTGGACGAGGCTGCTGCAGTTGCCAGCGGCGTGTCGCTGCCTCTCAACCTGATGTGGCTGCCAGGGATGGCGCCGTTCGCTGCGCTGTCGCAGGCCGGCGTGCGGCGGCTGAGCGCGGGCCCGGCCTTGTTCATGCATGCGTGGGCGGCGATGGCTGCGGCGACCACGGATTTTCTCGGCGGTGTGATGGCGATGCCCGAGGGCGCACCAGGCTATGCGGCCTTGAACCAGCTGTTCAGCGACAGGTGAGGGCGCCAAGGCGGTGCGCGCCGACAGGCTCGACCACGGGCGGGTAGTTGATGCGACCGGGCCGAGGCATCCACGCATGGCGTGGATCTACTGCCATATCTGGAGGAACAAGCCCCTCTGTTGAGGGGCTGCCCCGGCAGGGGCGGGGAGAGGCAGGCAAAGGGAGGGGCCCGAACGTTGCGCAGCAACGTTTGGGGCGACGTGCGGAACGCGCGTCGCGTCCCCAGCCAGATAAATAAAAAAGGCCACCCGAAGGGCAGCCTTTTTTATTTATCTGGCGGAGAGAGGGGGATTCGAACCCCCGAAGCGCGGTTTAGACGCTTACACACTTTCCAGGCGTGCTCCTTCAACCACTCGGACACCTCTCCGGATCCCTGCCATCGGCAAACGCCTCAGCAGGGGCGCAAATTCTAGCGGGCGCAGCGGCAGGACACAAGCACTGGTTTGCAGGGCGAGAGGGCTGGACAGGCGTGGCACAATGGAACATCCGATGGAAGACGGTGGCCTGATGTCCTATCTCGTCCTTGCCCGCAAGTGGCGTCCGAAGCGTTTTGCCGAGCTGGTGGGCCAGGAACACGTGGTCCGTGCGCTCAGCAATGCGCTGGACAGCGGCCGGGTCCACCACGCGTTCCTGTTCACCGGTACCCGCGGCGTGGGCAAGACCACGATCGCGCGCATCTTCGCCAAGTCGCTGAACTGCGAACAGGGCACCAGTGCCGATCCCTGCGGCCAGTGTGCGGCCTGCCTGGACATCGACGCCGGTCGCTATATCGACCTGCTGGAAATCGATGCCGCGTCCAACACCGGCGTGGACGATGTGCGCGAGGTGATCGAGAACGCCCAGTACATGCCCTCGCGTGGCAAGTACAAGGTGTACCTGATCGACGAAGTGCACATGCTGTCCAAGGCTGCGTTCAATGCGCTGCTGAAGACGCTGGAAGAGCCGCCGGAGCATGTGAAGTTCCTGCTGGCCACCACCGACCCGCAGAAGCTGCCGGTCACCGTGCTCAGCCGCTGCCTGCAGTTCAACCTCAAGCGCCTGGATGAAGACCAGATCCAGGGGCAGATGACCCGCATCCTCACCGCCGAGGAGATCGAGTCGGACCCGACCGCCATCGTGCAGTTGGCCAAGGCCGCCGACGGCAGCCTGCGTGACGGCCTGTCGCTGCTCGACCAGGCCATTGCCTATGCCGGCGGTGCGCTGCGTGAGGACGTGGTGCGCACCATGCTGGGCACGGTCGACCGCACCCAAGTGGCGGCCATGCTCGATGCCCTGGCCGAGGGCGATGGCCCGCGCCTGCTGCAGGTGGTGGCGGCGCTGGCCGAGTTCTCGCCGGACTGGAGCGGGGTGCTCGATGCGCTGGCCGAGGGCCTGCACCGCATCCAGGTGCAGCAACTGGTGCCGGGCGCGTCCGCCGCTGCCGAGGGACTGGATGCCAGCGTGTTTGCTGAACGCCTGCGCCCGGAGGTGGTCCAGCTCTGGTATCAGATGGCCCTGAATGGTCGTCGCGATCTGCCATTGGCGCCCAGCCCGCGCGCCGGCTTTGAAATGGCCGTGCTGCGCATGTTGGCGTTCCGCCCTGCGGCTGCCGTGCCGTCGGTGCCGCGTACACCGGAATCCTCGGGTGGCAGCGCACCGACCGGTACGGGCCAGACCGGGGGCGGCCTTGCTGGCAGCCACGAAGGAGCTGCACCGGCCGCTGCTGCGGCGCCAGAAGCCGCAGCGGTCACGCAGGCAATTACGGTACCCGTGCTGGCGGAGGCAACCGCGCAGACGCCGAACCCGGCGCCACAGCGCGAACCCGAGCCGCAGCCCGAGCCGACCCCGGAACCAGATCCGACCCCTGAACCTGAACCGGCTCCGATCGAGGAACCCGGGTCACCGCTGCCGATGAAGGCACAGTTGGCTCCCGAGGCGGCCACGGCCAAGGCACCTGCTGAGGCAGACGACCTGCCGCCGTGGGCAACCGACGCGGCTGGCGCGCGCGATGAAGTGCTAGCGGCCGAGATGGCAACGCCCGACGCGGCCATGGTCGCGCCGTGGCACGAGCCGCCGCCGCCGGCTTCACAGCCGGTTGCAGAGGCTGTTGCCGCGCCGGAGCGTCCATTCCGTGCCGAGGGTATCGACATCGCCCCGGCACCGGTTGCGGCAAAGGAAAAAGCCCCGCCGGCAGGCAGCGTCAGTGACCTGGCCTGTGCCGAAGACTGGCTCGACCTGATCGCCAACAGTGGCCTGAGCGGTCCCTCGCGACAGCTGGCTGCCAATGCGGCCTTCATCAGCTGCCAGCATGGGGTCTTGAAACTGGGCCTTTCGCCCGGATTTGAATACCTGCGCTCCGAACGCGCGCTGGCAGCGCTGGGCGAGGTGCTGGAAAAGTCCCTTGGCCACGCGCTGAAGATCGTGGTCGAAACCGTGGAAACCGAGCAGGTCCCGGCCGAGACCCTGCACCAGCGCGCAGACCGCCAGCGTGGCGAGCGGCAGCAGGCTGCCGAGGCCATTTTCATGGACGATCCGGAAGTCCAGCTGCTGATCCAGCAGCACGGCGCCCGGGTTGTTTCCGATTCCATCCGTTCTTTTGACGAGTAAGACGACATGCGCGGCAATATCGCCCAACTGATGCAGCAGGCCCAGAAGATGCAGGAAAACCTGCAGAAGGCCCAGGAAGAAATCGCCAAGATCGAAGTGACCGGCAGCGCCGGTGGCGGCATGGTCAGCGTCACCCTGACCGGCGCCAAGGAGTGCCGCAAGGTACGCATCGATCCGTCGCTGGCCAGCGATCCGGAAATGCTGGAAGACCTGATCGCCGCCGCCTTCAACGATGCGTCCAACAAGATCGACGCCGAGTCGAAGTCGAAGATGGGTTCGGCCACCGCCGGCATGCAGCTGCCGCCGGGCATGAAGATGCCGTTCTGATGCCCTGCGTGGCACCCGCACTGCCGGGTGCCATGCACTGTGTAGCGTCGAGCGTGCTCGATTGCCCGCAATTTCCAGTCGAGCACGCTCGGCTCTACAGAACACGCCGCCGTGTCCGCACCCCTGCTTGAACAACTGATCGATGCATTGCGGGTGTTGCCTGGCGTAGGCCAGAAGACGGCACAGCGCATGGCCTACCACCTGCTCGAACGCGAGCGCGAAGGTGGCAAACGCCTTGCCGAGACGCTGGCGCAGGCGGTTGAACGCATCGGTCACTGTGCGCAGTGCCGAGACTTCAGCGAAACCGAGCTGTGCCCGACCTGCGCCAATGGCAGCCGTGAGCGCAGCCAGCTGTGCGTGGTGGAATCGCCGGCTGACCGCCTGGCGATCGAGAACGCCACCGGCTATCGCGGCGTTTACTTCGTGCTGCAGGGGCGCCTGTCGCCGCTGGATGGCATCGGCCCGCGCGAGCTGGGTCTGGAACAGCTGGAACAGCGCCTGGCCGAAGCGGAAGTGCAGGAACTGATCATTGCCACCAGCGCCACCGTCGAAGGCGAAGCTACCGCGCACTATCTCGCGCAGCTGGCGCGTGCCCGCCAGGTGCGGCCGAGTCGACTGGCGCAGGGCCTGCCCCTCGGCGGTGAGCTGGAGTACGTCGATCGCGGCACGCTGTCGCATGCGTTCGGCACCCGCAGCGAAGTGCGCGATTGAGTCGATGCCGGGCATGCCCCGGCGTTACCGGCCTACAATGCGGAAAACACCCCGCCGAGGCCGACCATGAGCAGCGAAACCCTCTTCAGCAAGATCATCCGTCGCGAGATCCCGGCCACCATCGTCTATGAAGACGAAGACGTGCTGGCCTTCAAGGACATCGCACCACAGGCGCCGGTGCACGTGCTGTTCATTCCGAAGAACGAGATCATCCCGACCCTGGATGACCTGCAGCCATCGCAGGCGCACCTGATCGGCAAGCTGGCCCTGGCCGCCGCCGAGTACGCGCGTCGGGAAGGCTTCGCGCAGGACGGCTACCGCATCGTGATGAACTGCCGCGAAGACGCCGGGCAGACCGTGTTCCATATCCACATGCATCTGCTGGCTGGCGCGCCGCTGGGTCACTTCGGTACGCCAGGGCGTTGAGGCAGCCATCCACGCATGGCGTGGATGAAAAAAGGCCGCCCGATGGGCGGCCTTGTGCATCATGCGTACCGGGCCTGGACTACCACCAGCCCCAGCCGCGGTAACCGCCCCAGTACGGGCCATACGGGCCCGGGCCCCACGGTCCGTAGGGGTAGGGCACCACATCGACCTGGCGCTGCTCCGGCCACAGGTAGATCACGTCGGCAGACAGCTTCGGCAGGCGATAGTCGTAATCGCCGATACGGGTATTGGCGTAGCCATCGATCTTGCCGATGAAGGTCACGTCGCGGCCGGCTTCGAACACGGCCGGATCGTAGAAGCCGGAACGACAGGCGATGAAGCGGCCGTCGCTGGCATCGGAAGAGGTCGTGTTCGGACGGCCGCTACCGTTGAGCGGGCGCGAGATGATCTGGAAACAGGTCTCACCCTGTCCGGGCTTGGTTTCGATGATCCGGCCACCCCAGCGCACCGGCGTGCCGACCTGCTGGGTGGCAACCGAGTCGCGCGGGGAAACCAGGCTGAACTGTCCCTGCAGCGGCTTGGGGGCCGTGGCGCAGGCCGACAGGGCCAGGGCGGCCACGGCGGTGAGGAGGAACTTGGTATTCATGGGGAGGCTCCGGAAGTCGGGCGATGCCTGCGCAGGTCCCGCAATAATGGGGCGAGCTCGGTACAAGTGCCAGCGTAGCGTGCATCAGCGAAACGCTGGCTGAGTGTGATGAGGGCCGGGTCGGGGCGCTGTGCGTGGACCCGGCGGGCCCAGTGCAGGGCGGGTTCGTGCGGTTCGCGGCCCAGCCCCAGCCGCGCATAGCGCTGCCCCAGCCGATGCCAGGCGCGCAGCAGCGGGTCACGCTCGCGTTCGCCACGAGCCAGCAGCCACGCCATCCACGCCAGTGCCAGCAACGCGGCCATCACGAAGCCGGCCAGCAGCTGTCCGGGGCCGAGGTCGTCCAGCCCGAACGGTTGCAGCAACTGCTGCTGGCGGCGCGCGTCAAAGGACAGCACCAGTTCGTTCCAGCCCCTTCGCATCCAGTCGCCGACCTGGCCCAGCTGCACCCAGCGCTGCTGCAGTCCGGTATCGGCACCGGCCTGCAGACGGTCGTCGAGCGTGTCCAGGATGCGCTCGGGTGCTACTGCCGCTGTCGGGTCGACGCGCACCCAGCCGCGTTGGGGCAGCCACACCTCAGCCCAGGCATGGGCGTCCATCCGCCGCAGTACCCAGTAGTCGCCGATCCGGTTGTGGGTGCCGCCGGCGAAACCGGTGACCACCCGCGCCGGAATTCCTGCATTGCGCATCAGCACAACGAAGGCCGAGCTGAAATGCTGGCAGTAGCCGGCCTTGTAGTCGAACAGGAACGCATCGACCGGATCGCGCCCGGCGGCCGGTGTTTCCAGCGTGTACGAAAAATCCGCGGTGATCCATGCCAGGGCGCGACGGACCACGGCGGCATCATCGCTTCCGGCGTCCTGTCGCCACTGTCGGGCGAGGGTTGCCGTGCGGGGGTTGAAGCCTTCCGGCAACTGCAGCGCTGCGCTGCGCTGATACGGCAACAGCGTGGCATCAAAGCGTTGCGGCGGGGCCGAATGCAGACGCCACCTGCTCAGCGCGGACAACGGGCGGTCGCTGCTCAGGCTCAGCGCTGCATCAAGGCGGCTGCCTTCCGGTGCGGTGGTGGGCAGGTCCAGCGCGACCAGCTGGCGGCGGTCGGTGGGTTCGTAATCGATCTGGTAGTCCCAGCCCTCCGTGCCGTGTTCGACGACGGCAGGTGGCAAACGTTCGGTACGGCGGTCGCGTCGCCAGACATGCCCGTCGAACTGGGTCAGTACCGGCCCGCGCCAGTAGCGCTGCGCCGGCTCTGGAGCAGCGCCGAAGAACTGCGCCCGCAGGGCCGGGGTGTCGTCGGCCATCAGGTCCAGCCACTTGTCCGGCTCCATCGTGTCCGACAGCCCGGGCGTGCCGACGGCGCGTTCGGGAATGCCCCACAGCGGCGTGGCCAATCGTGGGAACAGCCAGAAGCAGGCCAGCGCCAGCGGCAGGCCGATCAGCAGCAGGCGACCGACGCCGCGAAGTTGCGCAGACAGCGGCGGTGGCGCACTGCGGCCTTCACCCTGCGCCAGCCGCTGCAGGGCAATCAGGGCACTGGTACCGGCCAGCATGGCCAGCACGGTGGTCAGCGGCCCCTGGTCGAGCAGGAAGGCCGCGAACGGTGAGAACAGGGCAAAGCCGAGCAGGCTGCGCGCATCGCGCAGGGTGCGCAGCTCGCTGGACTTGATCGCCAGCATCGCCGCCAGCAGTGCACAGCCGGTATCCCGGCCTGGGCGTACCGCCCCCATCTGCCAGGCGATGGCGGCCAGCATGCCGAGCACCAGCAGTACGCGCACCGGCATCGGCAGCATGCCGCGCTGCGACAGTGCTGCAGTGAACACTGCTGCCACGGCGATCAACGCGGCCAGCGTGGTGGGCAGCTGCAGCAGCAGCGGCAACAGGGCCAGTGCGGCGCTGGCCAGCGTCCACGTGCGGGTGTTGCGGTCCAGCAGCAGGGCAGATTCAGTCATGGGGAAGCAACGCCAGCGCACGCAGGCACAGGTGGTGGTGGCTGGCGCCCTGGCCAGGGCCGATCGGCGGGTGCATCGGCAGCAGCAGTGTGTAGCGACGGCCTTCGCGTTCGGCGCTATCCACCCAGCGTGCCAGCCGCGCGATGCGGGCCTCCTGGCCCAAGGGTGCCAGCGCGCGCCAGTCCAGAACCACTTCGATGCCTATCGGCTTCTCGTATTCGCGTACCAGCAGCGCGTCGCGGCGTGCGGAGTGTTTCCAGGCAATGCTGCGCGGTGGATCTCCAGCGCGATACGGGCGCAGCTGATGCAGTTCCTCGCCGTTGGCGTGGGCGCGGGTGTGCAGTGGATCGCTGCCCTGCTGCGGCAACGGTGGCGCCTTCGCTTCTGCCAGCGGGTAGACCAGCAGGGGTTCTTCCGGCCATACCCATGACCACGCCCTCACCAGGCCCAGCGGTTGTGTGGTGGACAGGCGGATACGCGGCAGGTCCAGCCAGCCGCGGCGTTGGCTGGGCACTTCCAGCTCGGCTTCACCACGACCGTGTGCGGGCAGGTCGAGCCAGGCTTCGCTGTCGCCCAGTTGCAGGTGCAGGCCGTGGCGCGCTCGTGGGTCGCGCAGCGACAGGTCCACGCGCAGGCGCAGCGGTTGCCCGGCTGGCACCGGTTCGGCGGAAATCGCGTCGATCTGCACACCCGACAACTGCAGGTGCGCGGCGATGGCGCTGGCAATTGCTGCCGCGGCCAGCAGCAGCGCCAGCAACAGCGCAGGGTTGTTGTTGTAGTTCAGCGCACCCAGCAACATCGCGACCAGCAGGCAGGCCACAAACAGGCCGAAGCGGGTGGGCAGCACGTAGATGCGCCGGCGGTCGAGCCGTTGCGGCAACGACTCCGGCGTGCGCGGGCGTGCCAGCTGCAACAGTCGCCGGGCATGCGATGCCATCTTCAATCGACCGCGACAGTCTGCAGGATCGCGCGTGCCAGCGCCGGCCCCGAGCTCGACTCGGCTTCGCCCACCAGGCGATGGCCGGCCACCGCTACGAACAGCGTCTGCACGTCTTCGGGCACTACGTGGCCACGGCCGAGCAGCAGCGCATGTGCCTTGGCTGCGCGCAGCAGGGCCAGACCGGCGCGCGGCGATAGTCCCACGCGCACGCCGGCGTGCTGGCGGCTGCGGGTCAACAATGCCTGCACGTAGTCCACCAGCGCGTCGCTGACATGCACCTGGCCGACGGCCTCGCGCAGTGCGCGTACCTGGTTGTCGTCCAGCTGGGGGAGCGCGCGGGCGATCAGGTCGCGACGATCACTGCCGCGCAGCAGCTCACGTTCCGCTTGTGGGCTGGGGTAGCCCATCGCCAGCCGCAGCAGGAAACGGTCCAGTTGCGAATCGGGCAGCGGGAAGGTGCCTGACAGATCCACCGGGTTCTGCGTGGCGATCACGAAGAACGGATCGGGCAGGGCATGCGTCTGACCGTCGAGGGTGACCTGCTGCTCGGCCATTGCTTCCAGCAGGGCGCTCTGCGTGCGCGGCGGCGCCCGGTTGATCTCGTCGGCCAGCAGCACGTGGGTGAACACCGGCCCGGGATGGAACTGGAACTGGCGGCTGCCGGCGTCGTACACCGATACGCCGAGTACGTCGGCCGGCAGCAGGTCGGAGGTGAACTGCACGCGCTGGAAGCTCAGGCCCAGGCTGCTGGCCAAGGCATGGGCCAGCGTGGTCTTGCCGAGGCCGGGCAGGTCTTCGATCAGCAGATGGCCGCCAGAGAGCAGGGCCACGAAGGCCAACCGCACCTCGTGCACCTTGCCCAGCACCAGCGCATTGACCTGGTCCTGCGCATTGCGCAGGGACTGACGCAGTTGATCGGTTAGCATGCTGGGAATGGGGGACGAAGCTGTCATGGTCGTCTCAAGTTCGGTAACCGGTCGATTCTATCCATAGAGCAATGCAGGGCGAACAACGCGCACGTACGATTTTTCTCTGGTTATGGACGCTCGTCACAGCGGCCAAGCTGGTCGTGGCCGCACGCCTGCCGTTGTTCGTCGATGAGGCGTTCTACTGGCAGGAAGGCCAGCATCTGGCTGCGGCCTATTCGGATCTGCCGGGGCTGACGGCCTGGTTGACCCGCCTGGGTGTGGAACTTGGGGGCCAGCACGTGCTTGCGCTGCGCCTGCCGTTCCTGGCCATCGGCGCAGTGCTGCCGCTGCTGGTATCGCGCATTGCGGCGCGCTGGTTCGGCAATGTTGCAGGTTGGCAGGCCGGCAGCTTGACGCTGCTGATGCCGTTGTCGGCCACGCTGGGCCTGCTGGCCGTACCCGATGTGCCGATGGCGCTGGCGGCGGTGCTGTGCCTGGACGCCGGCGCACGCCTGCTGCGCAACGTCGACGCCTCCTCGGCGGTAAAGCTGGCGCTGGGCCTGCTGATCGGCGCGCTCAGCCACTATCGTTTCATCGGCGTGATCGGCGTCGGCTTCGTTGCCCTGTTGGCGCTGCCGCAGGGCCGGCGCATGCTGACCGATCCACGCGTGTGGGTGGCCCTGGCCATCGGCGTACTGGCATGGCTGCCGCTGCTGGCCTGGAATGCCGACAATCACGATGCCGGTCTGAAGTTCCAAGTGGTCGAGCGCCATCCGTGGGCGTTCGAGTGGCGCGGCCTGTGGTTCCTGGTGATCCAGCCGATGCTGGTGACGCCCATCCTGTGCATCGCGATGTGGAAAGTGGCGCTGGCTGGCACCCGCAGCGGCGGCGGTGCGCGCGTGCAGTGGCGGTATTTCGGCCTGGTCGGCGGCGTATCGACGCTGGGCATCTTCGCACTGGGTTTTTTCACCGACGTCGAGCGCATCAGCTTCCATTGGCCGCTGCCGGGCTATCTGGCCCTGCTGGTGGCAGTGCCGGTGATACTCAACGGCTGGCCGCGCTGGTTGCGGCGTACAGGCTGGTGGCTGGCCGGGCTGGGCATGGTACTGGCCTTCGGCTATTACCTGATGGCGTCCTCGTCATCGCTGCGCGAGCAGTTGGCCGGCGACAAGTACTACCCGCGCAACTTCGCCGGCTGGCAGCCGCTGGCCGCTGCGGTAAGCGAAGAGCTGCAGCAGATGCCGGAAGGCAGCCGCGTGCTCGCTGGCAACTTCAAGGTGGGCGCCGAACTGGGCTTCCAGCTGGGCCGCGGCGACATCGAAGTGCTGCCGCATCCGCTCAACGACAAGCACGGCCGTACCGCGCAGTTGGCGCAATGGAACCTGGTACATGAGGGCGAGCGCGACGTGCCGATGCTGCTGGTGCTGTCGCCCAGCGATCAGCGTTTCCGCGATCTGCTCACCCGCTATCACGCCATCTGCGAACAGGTCGGGCCGCTGCCGCCACCGCGTGTGGTCAGCAACGACCACGGATTCCAGCGCTTCCTGCTGTTCCGCCTGCCGGTGCAGCGCGCGCAGGGAACATGCGTGGCACCCGCACTGGCCTGGCTGGACGCCCCTTCCAATGGCGACGTGGTGAGCGGCACGCTGGCGATCAAGGGCTGGGCGTTCAAGGAAGGTGTCGGCCTGTCACGGGTTGAAGTGTTGGTGGATGGTCGTTCGATCGGCGATGCCACCTATGGACGCGTGTTCGATATCCGCCACACATGGCCGGACAGCACCGATCCGCAGCATCCGGCTGTCGGCTTCGACGCAACGTTCGATACGGGTACGTTGTCACCGGGAAAACACTGGCTTGGGCTGCGCCTGCATGGTCGCGATGGCAGCGTGGAGCAGTGGCAGGAGCAGCCGTTCGTGGTGGAAAAGCGCTGAGGCGTCGTGCCTCCCGTGACGGGCCTGCATTGGGCTCGATGCGGGTCTGGCTCCACCTGCGGGCGGGCAGGGTTACGGCACGCAGAATCCGGCCTTGCGCAGCAATCCGCACAGCGCGATCAGCGGCAGCCCGATCAGGGCAGTGGGGTCGCGATTGTCGATGGCCTCGAACAGGCTGATGCCCAGACCTTCGCACTTGAAGCTGCCGGCGCAGTCCAGCGGCTGTTCGATGGCCACGTAGCGGGCGATCTCCGGCGCCTGCAGCGCGCGGAAGCGCACCTGGGTCAAATCGATCGCCGAAAAGTATTCTCCGTCTCGGGTGAGACTGATGGCGGTATGAAATCTCACCGTCTGCCCGGACATCGCCGCCAGCTGCGCGCAGGCCACCTCGACTGTGCGCGGTTTGCCCAGCGGCTGACCGTTCAGGTCCACCACCTGGTCCGAGCCGATCACCCAGCAGCCGGGATGGCGGGCGGCCACTGCGGCCGCCTTGGCGCTGGCCAGGCGCGCCGCCAGCGCCAGCGGGGCCTCGTTGGCTTGCGGGGTCTCATCCACCTCCGGGCGCGCGCAGTCGAAGGGCAGGCCCAGCCGTTCCAGCAGGTCGCGGCGGTAGCGGGAGGTGGAGGCCAGGACCAGGGCGGGCATGCGGGAATTTCCAGGAGCAGGGCGCGGCAGTCTGGCTCGGCACAGCCAGCCACAGCAAGCCTTCCATGGCAGCCATTTGACACGCGACCTGCCGATCCTTAATATTCGGCGGCTTATGTCCGCGAACGTACCCGAAACGCTGGATGCCTGGCGGATGGTCGTAGCGCGAAGGCGCTTCGACGGTCAGGTCTCCCTGGCTGAATTGACTCGCCTGCAGGGGCTTGTCGCAGATACCGAAGGCGAGTGTAATTACTCGCTCGAATTCGGTCGCGACGAGATCTTGCGGGTATCCTATGTGGAACTCAGCATCGATACCGCGTTGCCGCTGACCTGTCAGCGCAGCATGCAGCGTTTCCTGCTGCCGGTGAAGATGACCCAGAGGCTTGGCCTGATCCGCGAGGAAGACGAGGAATCGTCTTTGCCGGAGGAATACGAGCCGTTGCTGGTGCCGGAAGACGGCCAGCTGCGTCCGTTGGACCTGGTCGAGGACGAACTGGTGCTGGCGGTGCCGGTGGTACCCCTGTCGCCGTACGGTGAGGCAGTCGACAAGGACTGGGCACCGACCGAAGAAGAAATTGAAAAGGCCAACCCGTTCGCGGCGTTGGCGGCATTGAAGAAACAATAGCAGCCGGTTGTCGTCGGCGGCTGCGGCGAAAGCGAAAAGTGTGCTGGACGCTGGCGTCCTGTGCGACGAAACGACGAAGCAAAACGAACCGAGTTTGGAGCAATCCCATGGCTGTCCAGAAATCCCGTGTTACCCCGTCCCGTCGTGGCCAGCGTCGTTCGCATGACGCCCTGAGCGCCAAGCAGCTGTCGACCGACCCGACCACCGGCGAAGTGCATCTGCGTCACCACATCACTGCTGACGGTTTCTACCGCGGCAAGAAGGTCATCCAGACCAAGTCTTCGGCTGTCCAGGAAGACTGATGTGCCGGAAGGTCGCTGCCCGTTGGGCAGCGGCCTTCGCCTTCTTTCCCGGGCACGCCGGTGAACGGCGGCTCGTGCAACAGGAAACATGATGAGCAAGCGGATCTACTCGAGGATCGCGGGCACCGGTAGCTATTTGCCGGAAAAAGTCCTGACCAACGCCGACCTGGAAAAAATGGTCGAGACCTCGGACGAGTGGATCCAGACGCGCACCGGTATCCGTGAACGGCACATCGCTGCCGAAGGCGAAACCACCAGCGATCTCGGCTACCAGGCCGCGCTGCGTGCGATCGAAGCAGCGGGTATCGACGCTTCGCAGCTCGACATGATCGTGGTCGGCACGACCACTCCTGATCTGATCTTTCCCTCCACCGCGTGCCTGATCCAGGCCAAGCTCGGTGTGAGCGGCTGCCCTGCTTTCGACGTCAACGCAGCCTGTTCGGGCTTCGTGTTCGCGCTCAGCGTGGCTGACAAATTCATACGCTCCGGTGATGCCCGCCATGTGCTGGTGATCGGTGCGGAAACCCTGACCCGCATCGTCGACTGGGAAGACCGCACCACCTGCGTACTGTTCGGTGATGGCGCGGGCGCCGTCGTGCTCAAGGCCGACGAAGAAACCGGGATCCTCAGTACCCACCTGCATTCGGATGGCAGCAAGAAAGAGCTGCTGTGGAATCCGGTCGGCGTCTCGGTCGGTTTCGGTGAAGGCAACAATGGTGGCGGCACCATCAACATGAAGGGCAACGACGTGTTCAAGTACGCCGTCAAGGCGCTGGACTCGGTCGTGGACGAAACCCTGGATGCCAATGGGCTGACCAAGTCCGACCTGGACTGGCTGATCCCGCACCAGGCCAACCTGCGCATCATCGAAGCCACCGCCAAGCGGCTGGACATGTCGATGGACCAGGTCGTGGTCACCGTCGACAAGCATGGCAATACCTCGTCCGCCTCGGTGCCGCTGGCGCTGGATGCTGCCGTTCGTTCCGGCAGGGTCGAGCGCGGCCAGCTGTTGCTGCTGGAAGCGTTCGGCGGTGGCTTCACGTGGGGTTCGGCACTGCTGCGCTATTGATAGTGCCAGTTACGACAACGTGAAACCGTCGTTACGGCCCCTCTGGGGCCGTAATGCGTTAAAGGAGACTGTCATGGTTGAGCCCATCGTCATCGAAGGGCAGCGCGCCTGGCTGAAGCAGTACGGCGAAGGAAGCCGAGCAGTGGCTCTGGGCCTGCTCAATTTTGTTGCCCGCCGGTTCCATCTCGATGCCCTGCGCCCGCCGCCGCACCGCGGTGGCGACGCCGCGCGCGAAACCGAGGCCCGCCGTCTGTCTGAATTGCAGGCGCAGGGAGTGAACGTGCCCCCGGTGATCGGCAGTGGCCATGCCGCGCTGGTGATCGGCGACAACGGCAGCTCGTTCAATACCTGCCTGCGTGAAGCCGATGACGCCGGCCGCGATCGCCTTGTGGCTGCGGCGATGCAGGCCATTGCCGAAGCGCACGGTCGTGGCGCCTATTTTGGCCAGCCGCTGCCGCGCAACCTCACCTGGGATGGCCAGAACGTCGGTTTCATCGACTTTGAAGAAGATCCGCTGGAAGTCATGGACCTGGCCGAGGCGCAGGCGCGTGACTGGCTGATGTTCGGCTACGGCGTGGCCAAGTACTACGCCGACCGCCCTGAAACCCTGCAGGCGATGATGGCCGAGGCGATGAACGGCGTGCAGGCACCGGTGCGTGCGCACGTGCACGCCGTCAGTGGCCGTCTGCAGCGCCTGGCGCGGGTGTGCATGAAGCTGGGGCGGTCGGCGCGCGCGCTGGCCCACTCCATCTTCATCACCCACGGTGCCACCACGCTGGGCCTGCTGATGGTGGTCGGCCTGTGCATGGACTGGTTTGCCGACGGCGAGCTGGACATCCTGCAGCTGCTCTGCTGACAGCGGGGCAGCCCGCAGCGTCGGGTAGTGCCGGCCGCTGGCCGGCATCACCCGCTGGCCGATCCGGCAGGCCGCCTCCATACGCGTGCATACGCGCACGTACAGACGACACGGCATGTTCCCCCTTATCATGGCCCGCTTCGATTGCAACAAGCGGATGACCGCGTGACCGTATCCACCCTCGCTTTTGTCTTCCCCGGTCAGGGCTCGCAGTCTGTGGGCATGCTGGCCGAGCTGGCCGAACTGCACCCGCAGGTGCGTGAGGCCTTCACCGAGGCATCCGATGGTGCCGGCGTCGACCTGTGGGCGTTGTCCCAGGGCGGCCCGGAGGAAATGCTCAACCGTACCGAATACACCCAGCCGGCGCTGCTGGCCGCCAGCATCGGCGCGTGGCGCGCCTGGAATGCCGTGGGCGGTCCGCGTCCGTCGGTTCTGGCGGGCCACAGCCTGGGTGAGTACACCGCCCTGGTCGCCGCTGGCGCCCTCAGCCTGCACGACGGTGCGCACCTGGTGCGCCTGCGCGGCCAGCTGATGCAGGACGCCGCTCCCGCAGGTGTCGGCGCGATGGCCGCCGTGCTCGGCGCTGAAGACCAGCTGGTGCTGGACGTCTGCGCAGAAGCTGCCGGCAGCCAGGTGGTCGTTCCGGCCAACTTCAACTCGCCGGGCCAGATCGTGATCGGCGGCGACGCTGCCGCGGTCGACCGCGCGCTGGCGCTGCTGGCCGAGAAGGGCGTGCGCAAGGCGGTCAAGCTGGCCGTCAGCGTGCCCTCGCATACCCCGCTGATGCGCGAAGCCGCCAACCGTCTGGCCGAAGTGATGGCTGGCCTGTCCTGGCAGCTGCCGCAGCTGCCGGTGGTGCAGAACGTCGACGCCAAGGTGCACGACGGTGTGGACGCGATCCGCGCCGCGCTGGTGCAGCAGTTGTACCAGCCCGTGCAGTGGACCGGCTGCGTGCAGGCGCTGGCCGCCCGTGGCGTCACCCGGATCGCCGAATGCGGCCCGGGCAAGGTGCTGACCGGTCTGGTCAAGCGCATCGACAAGGCCATCGATGGTCGTTCCCTGGCCACCCCGGGCGACTTCGAAACCGCCCGCGAGACGTGGTCGGCCTGATTGCCCCTGTTCCTGCCGACCGTGCCGGTGGCCGCTGCAAGCGGCACGGGTGCGGCGGCCGCCCCAGCCTGAGGAAAACATCATGAGCAAGCCCCTGCAGGGTGAAATCGCACTGGTCACCGGTGCCAGCCGCGGCATTGGTGCCGCCATCGCCGATCTGCTGGCCGCCCAGGGCGCCACCGTCATCGGCACCGCGACCACCGATTCCGGCGCCGCTGCGATCGGCGAACGCTTGGCCGCCCACGGTGGTCATGGCCGCGCGCTGAACGTCACCGACGCTGCCGCGCTCGATGCCGTGCTTGACGGTATCGCCAAGGAATTCGGCCCGATCTCGATCCTGGTCAACAACGCCGGCATCACCCGCGACAACCTGCTGATGCGCATGAAGGAAGACGATTGGGCGTCGATCATCGACACCAACCTGACCAGCGTGTTCCGCACCAGCAAGGCCGTCATGCGCGGCATGATGAAGGCGCGCAAGGGCCGCATCATCAACATCGCCTCGGTGGTGGGCGTGACCGGCAATGCCGGCCAGGCCAACTATGCCGCCGCCAAGGCCGGCATCATCGGTTTCTCCAAGTCGCTGGCCAAGGAAATCGGCTCGCGCGGCGTCACCGTCAATGTGGTCGCGCCGGGGTTCATCGACACCGACATGACCAAGGCGCTGCCGGAAGAAGCGCGTACCGCGCTGATCGGCGACATCGCCCTCGAACGCCTGGGTTCGCCGGAGGACATCGCCCATGCGGTGGCCTTCCTGGCCAGCCCGGCTGCCGGCTACATCACCGGCGAAACTCTCCATGTGAACGGCGGCATGTACATGCCGTAAGCAAGGGGCGCAGGGATCGCGCCGCAAGTGGTTGATCTGCGAGGATTTTTGCTGCAATGCAAGGTCGCGCCGGTTTCCACTACACTATCCCACGGCCATCGCCTTTGATGGCGACCACTTTTGAACCACTACTCCATCTGGAGCGATATCCCATGAGCACCATCGAAGAACGCGTCAAGAAAATCGTCATCGAACAGCTTGGCGTCAAGGAAGAAGAAGTCACCAACAGCGCATCGTTCGTCGATGACCTGGGCGCTGACTCGCTGGACACCGTCGAGCTGGTGATGGCGCTGGAAGAAGAATTCGAGTGCGAGATCCCGGACGAAGAAGCCGAGAAGATCAGCACCGTGCAGGCTGCGATCACCTACATCACGGCCCACGTCAAGGCCTGATGCAGGACGTCAGTGCGCGTGCGGGCGTTGAGCTCGCCGCGCACGACACCCCATGGGGCCGCTGTTTGCGGCCCCGTGTGTTTGCGTACCACACCGAAGTAAACCGCGTTACCCGCAAAGAACGTTCGGGTCAGGAGAATCAGCAATGAAGCGTCGCGTCGTCGTAACCGGCCTGGGTATGGTCTCGCCGTTGGGCAATGATCTGGCCAGCAGCTGGGAAGGCATCACCCACGGTCGTTCGGGCATCGGTCCGCTGACCAACGTTTCTGATGCCTACCTGGAACGGTTCACCACCAAGATCGCAGGTGAGGTCAAAGGCTTTGACATCACCGCCGACAATGAACTGTTCGGCAAGTACCGGGTCAGCGGCAAGGATGCCAAGAAGATGGACCCGTTCATCCATTACGGCCTCGGTGCCGCCTTCATGGCCCTGCATGATTCGGGCCTGGAGATCACCGACGCCAATGCCGACCGCATCGGCGCCATCGTTGGCGCTGGCATCGGCGGCCTGCTCGGCATCGAAGAGCAGACCATCGAGTTCCACGAGGGGAAGAAGATCTCTCCCTTCTACGTGCCCAAGACCATCATCAACATGCTGCCGGGCCAGCTGAGCATCATCAGTGGCCTGAAGGGCCCGTCGTTCTCGGCGGTCTCGGCGTGCGCCACCTCCAACCATTCCATCGGCACCGCCATGCGCATGATCCAGTACGGCGACGCGGACGTGATGGTGGCCGGCGGTGCAGAGCGCGGCTCCTCGCCGACGGCGCTGGGCGGCTTCTGCGCGATGAAGGCGATGAGCACCCGCAACGACGCTCCGGAACAGGCCTCGCGCCCGTGGGACAAGGACCGTGACGGCTTCGTGCTCGGCGACGGCGCCGGCATCCTCATCCTGGAGGAGTACGAGCACGCCAAGGCACGTGGCGCGAAGATCTACTGCGAACTGGCCGGTTTCGGTGCCAGCTCCGACGCGTACCACATGACCGCGCCGAGCGAGAACGGCGAAGGCGCTGCGCGCTGCATGACCATGGCCATGAAGGACGCGGGTGTCACCCCGGATCAGGTCGGTTACCTCAACGCACATGGCACCTCGACCCCGCTGGGCGACCTCGGCGAGACCATGGCGATGAAGACCGCCTTCGGCGACCACGCCTACAAGATGATGGTCAGCTCCACCAAGTCGATGACCGGCCACCTGCTCGGCGCTGCCGGCGGCGTGGAAGCGATCTTCTCGGTGCTGGCAATGCGCGACAACGTGATTCCGCCGACCATCAACCTGCAGCAGCCGGGCGAAGGCTGCGACCTGGACTACGTGCCCAACGAAGCACGCCAGGCCAAGGTCGACGTGGTGATGTCCAATGGCTTCGGCTTCGGCGGCACCAACGGCACGCTGATCTTCAAGCGCGTCTGATCGCACCGGTAGGGTCGAGCCATGCTCGGCTCCGCCAACCACGAGGCCGCCGCAAGGCGGCTTCCGTGTATCCGTCTCCCGAACTGGCTGCCATGACCCACGCCCCGCTGATCCACCCGCTGCCGCACCCGATCGACCTGCTGGCCCTGCAGCAGCGCGACCCGGCGCGTTTCCCGCTGCTGATGGAGTCCACCGCCTCGGGCACTGCGCAGGGCCGCTGGAGCCTGCTGCTGGCCGCGCAGGGCGACACCCTGCAGCTGGACGCCGATGGCCAGGTGCGCGACCAGCACGGCGCGGTGCAGCCCAGCAGCTTCCTGCAGGCGCTGGACCGCGCATGGCAGGCACAGCGGTTGCCGCACGACGGCGGCCACGCGTTGCCGTTCCGCGGTGGCTGGGCGCTGATGCTCGATTACGAAGTGGCCAGTCAGGTAGAACCGGTACTGCCAGCGCGCGCGCGCGATGACGGCCGGCCGACCGCACTTGCCCTGCGCTGCCCGGCCGCCGTGCTGCATGACCACCAGGCTGACACCAGCTTCCTCGTTGCCGAGGCGGGTGAGGCGGCGCTGCTGGACACGCTGGTCGCCTTGGCGGCGGGCGAACTGCCGCCGGCCGGGCAGGGCTGGCAACCGCCGCAGTCGCTCAGCGAAGACGAGCCGCAGCGCTTCACCGATGGCGTGCGCCGGGTGATCGAGTACCTGCGCGCTGGCGATGTGTTCCAGGTGAACCTGTCGCGACGCTGGAGCGCGCACTTCGCCGCGCCGGTCAGCCCGCAGGCGCTGTACGCGCAGCTGCGGCGGGCCAATCCGGCGCCGTTTGCCGGCCTGTTCAGTGCGCACGGCCGGCATGTGGTCAGCTCGTCGCCGGAACGGCTGGTGTCGGTGCATGGCGGCCACGCGCAGACCCGCCCGATCGCCGGCACCCGTCCGCGCTTCGAGGGCGACGACGATGCCGCGCGCATCCAGGAGCTGGTCGGCCATCCCAAGGAGCGCGCCGAGCACGTGATGCTGATCGACCTGGAGCGCAACGATCTCGGGCGCATCTGCTTGCCCGGCACGGTCGTCGTGGATGAGCTGATGACCGTGGAAAGCTACGCCCACGTGCACCACATCGTCAGCAACGTCAGCGGCCACCTGCGCGCGGACGTGACCCCAGGCGAAGTGATCGCCGCCACTTTCCCTGGCGGCACCATCACCGGCTGCCCGAAGGTGCGCTGCATGCAGATCATCAGCGAGCTGGAGCAGGTGCCGCGCGGCGCGTACACCGGTGCGTTCGGCTGGCTGAACTGCGATGGCGACCTGGACCTGAACATCCTGATCCGCACCGCCGAAGTGGACGGCAACGAGGTCAGCTTCCGCACCGGAGCCGGCATCGTGGTCGATTCGGACCCGGACAAGGAACTGGACGAAACCCGGGCCAAGGCGCGCGGCCTGCTGCGGGCGCTGGGGCAGCAGGGCTGAGGGGGCGGCCCCGCCGGTATGGCCCGGCGGGGTGGGTGCCGACCGTTGGTCGGCACGGATGCTCCCATGGCGGTTCATCCACGCATGGCGTGGATCTACTGGAGATGGTGGGTGGGTGCCGACCGTTGGTCGGCACGGATGCGTGGCTCCGATCATGACCCCACACCACCGGCACGGTATCCTGCACGACGGAATCGAGTTCAGAGGTAGTCCATGGCGGGAGCCAAGCGCGGGTGTCTGTTGGTGGTAACGCTGCTGCTGGTGCTGGCCGCCATCGTGGCCGGCGCGGGCGCGTGGTTCTTCTACAAGCAGAGCCAGTTTGCCGACGTGCCGTTGACCCCCAGTGCGGACAGCGTGGTCATCGCCAGCGGCGATGGCATGAACAGCGTGCTGCGCAAGCTGCGCGAGGCCGGCGTGGACGAGGGCCAGGACACCCAGTGGCAGCTGCTGGCGCGCCAGCTGGACGCCGCCGGCAAGCTGAAGGTGGGCGAGTACGCACTGAGCAAGGACCTGACCCCGCGCGAGCTGCTGCTGCGCATGCGCGCGGGCAAGGTGCTGCAGCACCGCGTCACCATCATCGAAGGCTGGAACATCCGCCAGCTGCGCGCCGCGCTCAAACGCGCTGATCCGCTGCTGCACACCACCGACACCCTCGATGACGCAGCACTGATGGACCGCCTCGGTTTCGCCGGCCAGCATCCGGAAGGCCGCTTCCTGCCGGAGACCTACGTCTACCAGCGCGGCGACAGTGACCTGGACATACTCAAGCGTGCCCACGGCGCGATGGAGAAGGCGCTGGACGAAGCCTGGGAAAGCCGCGCCCCGGATCTGCCGATCAACACGCCCTACGAGCTGCTGACGCTGGCGTCGATCATCGAAAAGGAAACCGCGCTGGCCAGCGAGCGACCGCAGATTGCCGGCGTGTTCATGCGCCGCCTGAAGATCGGCATGCGCCTGCAGACCGATCCGACCGTGATCTATGGCATCGGCGCGGCGTACGACGGCAATATCCGCCGCCGCGACCTGACCACCGATACGCCCTACAACACCTACACCCGCTCTGGCCTGACCCCGACCCCGATCGCCATGCCCAGCCGCGATGCGCTGATGGCCGCTGCACAACCGGCACCGGGCGATGCGCTGTACTTCGTCGCGGTGGGCGATGGCAGTGGCGCGCACGTGTTCTCGCCCAGCCTGGACAAACACAACGCCGCCGTAGCCCGCTACCTGCAGCAGCTGCGCCAGCAACGCACCCAGGAGACTCCGGCGCAATGAGTTCCGCGCTGCTTCGCCATCCCCGTTTCGTCAGCCTGGAAGGCGGCGAGGGCGCGGGCAAGACCACCGCCATCAACGCCATCCGCGAGTGCCTGCGCCGCCACGGCCATGAGGTCGTGTTGACCCGCGAGCCCGGTGGCACGCCGCTGGCCGAGCGCATCCGCGGCCTGGTGCTGAAGCCCGATGCCGAGATTGCCGCCGAGCCGCTCAGTGCCGAGGCTGAGCTGCTGCTGGTGTTCGCCGCACGCGCGCAGCATGTGCGCCAGGTGATCCAGCCGGCGCTGCAGCGCGGCGCCTACGTGCTCAGCGATCGCTTCACCGATTCCAGCTACGCCTACCAGGGCGGTGGCCGTGGCCTGGACCCGCAGTGGATCGCTGACCTGGAGCGCCGCGCCGTTGGCCTGCTGCCCGGTTTGACCCTGTTGTTGGACGTGGACGTGGCTGTCGGCCGCGCGCGTGCCAACGGCCGCGATCTGTGGCCGGACCGCATCGAAAGCGAACAGGACGATTTCTTCCAGCGCGTGCGCGAAGTGTTCCGCAGCCGTGCGCAGCAGGACCCGCAGCGTTTCGCGCTGGTTGATGCAGGACAGGTGCAGGAGCGCGTGGCTGCTGATGTGGTTGCGCGTGTCGAGCGCTGGCTGCAGCAAGGGGAGGGCGCATGAGTACGTTCTCGCCCTGGCAGCAGCGCGCGTTCGACCAGACCGTGGCTGCACTGGATGCAGATCGGCTGGGCCATGGCCTGCTGATCTGTGGCCCGGCCGGGCTGGGCAAGCGGGAGGTGGCCCTGGCGCTGGCCGACCACGTGCTGGCACGCGGGGATGCAGCGCATGCCACCCGCACCCGGCAGCTGATTGCCGCCGGCACGCATCCCGACCTGCAGCTGATCGGCTTCATTCCGAACAAGAGCGGCGACAAGCTGCGCACCGAGATCGTGATCGAGCAGGTGCGCGAGATCACCAACAAGCTGGCGTTGACCCCGCAATACGGCGTGGCGCAGGTGGTGATCGTCGACCCGGCCGATGCCATCAATCGTTCGGCCGCCAATGCGCTGCTGAAGACCCTGGAAGAACCGCAGCCCGGGCGCTACCTGTGGTTGATCAGCAGCGACCCCGCGCGTTTGCCGCAGACCGTGCGCAGCCGCTGCCAGCGCCTGGAATTCAAGCTGCCGCCGCGCGAAGAGGCGCTGGCCTGGCTGCAGCAGCAGGGCCACAGCGAGGCCGCCGCGCGTGAGGCGCTGGATGCAGCACGCGGCCATCCCGGGCAGGCCGACAACTGGCTGCGCGAAGATGGCCTGAGCCTGCGTCGCGACGTCGGCCGCGAGCTGGAACAGCTGGCCGCTGGCAAGACCGGCGCGGTGGAGCTGGCGCAGAAGTGGTGCGCCGATGACAACGCGGCGCTGCGCCTGCGCTTCGCTGCCGACCTGGCGCTGGCCCAGGCCAGCACCGATGCCTTGACCACGCCGGAGCGATTGCACAAGCTTGCAGCCTGGTTCGATGCGGCCAACCGCACCCGCGACCTGCTGCGCACCACCGTGCGCGCAGACCTTGCGGTGGTCGAGTTGCTGCTGGCCTGGAACAAGGTGAACGAGCGGCCTGCCGCGAGGGGAAATCGATGAGTGCCAGCAACGCCCGCCAGGGCATCCTGTCCCTGGCAGTGAAGGACAAAGCCGCGCTGTACAGCGCGTACATGCCGTTCGTGAAGAATGGCGGCATCTTCGTGCCCACGCCCAAGCGTTATTTCCTGGGCGATGAGGTGTTCCTGCTGCTGACCCTGCCCGATTCCAGCGAGCGCCTGCCGGTGGCCGGCAAGGTGATCTGGGTGACTCCGGCCGGTGCGCAGGGCAACCGCACCGCCGGCATCGGCGTGCAGCTGGCCGATGGCCAGGAAGGCGAGACGGTGCGCCACAAGATCGAAACGATCCTGGCCGGTCTGACCGGTTCGGACAAGCCGACGCATACGATGTGAGGTTGCGGATTGGCCTGCCCGGTGGGGCCGGGCGATGCCCGGCTGATCGGGGAAATGGGCCGGGAAACAGGATGTGAAAAGGTGTTGACGCCCTGAAAAACCGCCCTATAATGAGCGGCTCAGCAACACACCGGGCGGTTAGCTCAGCGGTAGAGCATTGCCTTCACACGGCAAGGGTCACAGGTTCGATCCCTGTACCGCCCACCATTTAAAATCAGTGTGTTACAAGAAAACCGGCGAAAGCCGGTTTTTTGTTCTCCTGCACCGCTCCTACAAAGCGCAAGATTGCGCTGTGTACTGCGCTCGCCATCTTGTTTTTGCATCTGTCTGGCTCCAAGTTCCTACAGCCCGCTTGGGCATCAACCAGAACAGGGAATAGACATGGATTTCAAAGCTGGTGACGTTGTAAAGCTGAAGAGTGGCGGCCTCCCCATGACCATTGCGTGGATCAATAGCGGTGAGGCACGGTGCGAGTGGTTCGATACGAAGTATGAGCCTCAGGCTCGGAGCTTTGCATTGGCTCTTCTTGTGCACGCCGACTCGTAAAAAGGCGATTGTCCCCGCCCGGCAGGCCGCGGCGGGGACGCTACGAACTGATTTCATCGAGCATTGAGCGCAGCCCTTAGGGCGCTGCTACTGGTGGTCGCCGCCGTCTTGCTGCTGGCCGCCTCGATCCGGTCCAACCGATCCACCACCTGCGCGAGCAGAGCATTGCTCTGCTGCACCGCCGCCGTGGTCGCAGCCTGCGCCTTGTTGTCCACCACCAGGTCAAACGAGGCGCGAGCGATCATCCACAGGATGAACTAAAGCTCTGGCAAGTTGGGTCGACACGAATTAGCTTTCAGGTACAGCTTTCCTGCTTAAGGGCCAAGGTGATGGGCAGTCGAAAAGGAAAGGGCCGGAAGCCGGCTCGGAAGCAACGGGCCGTGCCCGATGAAGTGGCCGAGTTTGGACCGATCCGACTCGCGAGGTTTGGACGTGACGTGTACACAACTACGTCATGGCGGGAAGGCGAACACGAACGGTTTCTTGCAGACCAGGCGGCAGCTCTACCAAGGGTAGTGGAGGAAATTGACGGCGCGGTTCGGCGCGCCGCAGAGATTGCGCGAACGATTGAGCCCCTGGCGCTGCTCCATCGCGCTTGGTGGGAATATTCGGCGGCACATATCGGTGTGAACGCGGAAGACGAAATCGGCCGCGAGCAAGTCATGGCTACTCGCATGATGGATTACGTGCAAAGCCTCATTGCCGGGGTTCCGAACTACTCTGGCTCACTGGCGCTGACTGATGAGATATGGGAGGAGCTGCGGACGGCTGTTACATTCATTTTCACCGCAGTGAATTCCACTTACGTGATCAGCGAACAGGCTTCGCGCACGCTTGCCGGGGAGCAAATTGATCACGAGGCCGAGGTGATCAAGCATATCGCCCAGCTGACCTGGTGCAACATCAGAGGCCGACAATACCCCTATCATCAAGTTAGGGCCATTCGAGACTTGATTGAGCCTCACGAGGCTCAGATCACGGCAGTTTGGGGGGTCTCTGCTAATCAGCTCTGTGACGGCCTTGGCAACATATGGGCGTCCCTGACTACGGGGCTAGGCGACGAGCTCGCCCGGCTCAACGGGTACAGGGAAAAGTATGGGGCGCGAGTTGCAAACGGAGTGACAGTGGACGAGGAGCACGAACCAGAGTTTTACGCGTATGTAAAGGCTCTAAAGGAACTGTTTGAAGGTTACAGACTTTTCGACGTCCAGTGTCTGGCCCAGCTTCCTACGGAGCTCCTTCGACAGCTGTCTTGGTTGCCCGGAGAAGATCAGGAGTTTTTTGCCGATGGGAAATTCGCTGGATGGCCATTTCGCAGTTGGCCGATCTTCAAAAGACCTTTCATAGGAGTAGATGGACGCTACTATTGCTTTGACTCAACATCGCTTTTTGATCGCATATATAGAGTCCTTGAGAAAATTGTCTTCGCGTCAGGGTCAAAGAATAAGCAGGATTGGATCGACGTCCGAGCGAGGGTTACGGAGGAGTTGCCTTTTCGATACTTGCTTCAATTGTTACCCACTGCGAACGTGTATAGGTCGGTTTACTACCCGACCGGACAGGGCGAAAGGAGCCTTGCAGAGCTAGATGGCCTGCTCGCATGGGGCGACCATCTATTCTTAGTGGAGGTCAAGTCGGGGTCCTTTACGCCGACGTCGCCGTACCTTGACCCGGTCGCATTCACTGAATCACTGAAAACTCTTGTCGGAAAGCCGGCTGAACAGGGGCGCCGATTTCTAAGCTACCTTCAGAAGAACGGTGAATCCCCACTGTTCGATAGTTCGCGCCAGCAGATCGGAGCGCTCAGACTGAGTGACTACCGTCATGTGTCCATCCTCGCCGTTAGTCTGGACTCGTTCACCGAAATTGCTGCCCAGGCGAGGCGTGCAACGTCCCTTGGTGTAAATCTTGGGTCAGATCCGCTTTGGGCGCTCTCGATCGACGATTTGCGAGTATACGCCGATGTTTTTAGCGCGCCGGTCGAGTTCCTGCACTTCGTTGAGCAGCGAACTCTTGCCTCTCAGTGTCCTTCTCTTGAGCTCAACGATGAGTTGGATCACTTGGGGCTCTACCTGGAGTTCAATCACTATTCGACCTACGCCAGCCGAATGGCAGCGGGCGGGGCTAGCCTCACGTTCAGCGGTTACAGGCACAACGTCGATAAGTACTTCAACGCGCTGCTTTGGGACCCTGACGCCCCGAATCCGCTTCGCCAGAAGATGCCGGATCGACTGCGTGAGCTGATAGATCATGTTTCGCCGAATGAGTTGCCAGGAGTGGCTCGCATGGTGGCTGCATTGCTAGACCTATCCGGAGAGGCTAGGCAGCAATTGCTCGAATACGTTGATACGGCGCTAGAGGATTGGTCGCGAGCCCGACCGTTCTCGATAGGCGGCGATGGGTGCATTACCCTCAGCGTGTGGAAGCACGACTGGACCGAAGCGGATCTACACCAGGCCCTTTTGGTTGCACGTGCCAATTCCCTAATTGGGAGAAGCCGTGGCAGGTTGTGCTTGTGCCTGCGTTACTCGGCGGAGTCTGCTCTTCTTGAAGCTCGGTGGAGCTTTGTTGATGAATCGCCTGAAGAACTGGAAAGCGATCAAGATACGGCGGAATTGGCGGCGCACTTCGTAGCTCGAAGAGTCGGCCAAGCGAGAGGCTCAGGCAAAATTGGACGCAATGACCTTTGCCCATGCGGTAGCGGAGATAAGTACAAGAAGTGTTGTCTTGGAAGGCCTTGAGATTCTTCTATTTTTGTCGGTCGCTCCTCAACGAGTAAATATTCTCAACTTGTTCCAGAGTGGGGGCGTGGGCATCAAGCACCGCGCCCCTCCTTTCTGAGCTGTCATTGCTGGCTCAGTGAAAGAAGCGCTCGTCGTGGTCATGTTCATCTTGCGGGTGGCTGACCTTTGACTCATCCGTCGGCGTGGCCCCGAGCTTGGAGAGCATCGCGCTTAGCGCGTGCGTGGATGACACGCTGAGATCCTGGCCTATCTCCATGCGAGCGGCCAGGATGCACACCTGGCGCAACAGTAGGCGGTGAGCGGCATTGAGCCAAGGCATGTTGGTGGCGCACTCCTTCCAGACCCGTGCCTGTGCGGCGGTCATGCCCTTGTAGGGGGTGCCGATGGGTTCGGGATTGGCTGGCTCCGAGCGGTTCTTGTACCGGCCTGGGTCCTTGATGGTGGCACCCGATACGCGGGCCTTCTTGGTAGGGGTTCGTGGCTTTGCCATAGGGTCTCCTTCGCCCGTGAGGGTCGTATTTCCAATTGCGGATGCGCGAAGAAAGGGGGGCGCACGTATCGCCAGCGGATCGACCAAAACTTTTCGCCTCCCCATACGGTCCATGCATTCATTCGTATGGTTGCGGCCGAAGAACGAGAAAGGCCCGTTGCCGGGCCTGCTCGGGACGCTCAGTGGCCTAAGAGTGCACCGCGTCCTGCCGGTGTTGTTGCGGACACCGCCGGCTGGTCCTGGCCTGTGAACCTGCAGGCCCACCCTTACTCATTCCGCAGCGGGCCGCACGCCAGTGATGACGGTGAACTGCTGCGGGTAGTTGATGACCACATCCGCGCGCATGTGGCACAGGAAGCCAATCTCGCCGGTCTTGGCGTACGCCTCGCGCAGCAGCTGGACGGACAGCGCTTCGCGCATCAGGAAGTACAGGCCGTTGAAGTTGCCAACGAAGATCTCGCTGGCGTCATCGGACGTACCAGCGTCCACATCGGTAGGCAGCTGGCTGGTCGGGACGAACGACATGTCATCAATCAGGCGCGGGCGCTGGAGCGGCTGGCCGGTGGTGTCGGTCAGGCCTTCGAAGTCCATCAGCGTGCGGGTGGCCATGATCGCGGCAGTCGGAGCCGGTGCGTTCACGTCGATGATCGAACCGTAGGCATTGAGCAGCGGGCGGAAGCTTGCCAGCGCTGCGCCATTGGCGCCCATCGATACAGTGTTGATGCCAGCCGTATTGCGCAGGCCACGCGGCTCAGGCGCGGTGCCAGAGCCGAGCAGGCCCACACGATCCAGCTCCTTTGCGAACGCCTGTCCAATCACCTGGCGCAGCGCGCGGTCCACGTCAGCACCATCGGCCAGCAGCTCACGGGACACGCGCACGATGCAGGCCAAGCTGCGCGGGGTGGACTGCACTGAGCGCAGAGTGGGCTCGCTCTCGCTGATGTTGCCCAGCTCATTGCGCCAGGTGGCGGTAGGCAGAGTGTCGATTGCTGCGGTGGATACCGACTTGGCGCCGCTGCCCATCGGCACGATGCCCGCGCCCGCCTGCAGCAGCGAGGACGCCGGGACCAGTGCGGACAGGATGCCCGGCATCACCACGTCCGGCACTGCGTAGCCGCCTGCACTGTCGGTGCCGACTGCGAGCGAAGCCATCACGGCCTCGGTGCTGCTCATGCCGGCTACGCCACGCATGAAGTCGGTAAGCGTGGTTTCGCCAGCGCGCGGCTTGTCATCGCCGTCGCGGCGGCTGGCGTAGTGCGCACGGAAATCGGCCGGAGTGCGCAGCACCTTGATGCCGCCGCCGTCCAGGTCCGCAGCGGGCGCATCGGTTGATCCGCCGCCGTTCATCTGCCACGCGGCCAGTGCGGTGCTGTTCTCGTCCACCTGCTGACGCACAGCGTCCACGTCTGCGGTGTGCTTGGCCTTGAACTGGTCAAAGGCCTCGTTGAGCTTGGCGACGATGCCGGCCACGTCGGTCGGCTCGCCCTCTGCGCGTACGGCCTGGATGCCGCGTGCGATCTTGGTTGGCTTGGTCATACTGGGCTCCTGTGTAGGAGTCCAGTGTCCGTATCAGGCGCAGCCCCAACCATCAGCTATCGTGGGGTTGCATGGAGTTGCGTTGCCCAATCTACTGCCTGTGTGCCTCAAGCCAGCGCGCGGCATCGAGCAGGCGATAGGTGATCTTGTGCTTGCCGCCGCCGAGTGCGTAGCTTTCCGGTGCAGTGCCTTCCCTACGCTTGTTCGCCAGCGTGCCAGGTGCGATGCCGATCAGCTTGGCCAAGTCTGCCTCGCCAATGCGCCCATCTGCACTGAGCCACATTCCGTGATGCTCTGCCTGCTGGCGTAGCAGTGCAGCGGTTGCGTCAGCGCGGCCGTCCATTGTTGCGCGCAATGCGTCCAGGCTGTGCGCGAGCGTGCTACTCGGTTTCAAGGTTCCTCCTGGTGGTGAACGTGGTGCATCGGGTGCGCCCGGTGCAGTCCTGCGCCCCGTGCCTCAGTTGTCATCCGTGACGTGGTGTCACCCGTGTGCAGCGCGCGGCCGGCCAGGTTGAAGGGTGCAATCGGCGACATGGCAAAGGGTGCAACCAGCGGTGCGTGCGAAGGGTGCAATCTGCGCAGTGCCGGCAACGCACAGAGCGTTAGCAGCAGGAGCGGTGAAGCAACAGCGCCAAGCGTCCGCTGCGCTCCCGCTTGGTAGATATCTATAAGGGGGGCCCCTGAGGGGTGTAAAAAACCGGCGATTTGCCAGTATTTACACCCCTCACGGGTGTTTATGGTCTGGCTCATGCTGCTTTTGCACCCCTCAGGGGTGTTAGGTGGTCCCCTGAGGGGTGTTGAGATTGCGTTTCGGTTTGCACCCCTGAGGGGTGTTGAAGATGCGTTTTCCGCCAATCGTTGCGTGGTGGGCCTGCGGCTATCTCCAGGTTCTTGCCTGCGCATCGATCGATGCCCTCCCAAGTGATCGCGTACAGGTGGCATTGCTTCTTGATGCCGTGCCGCGTCTGCACGATGAAACCGGCCTCTTCCAGCTGTGTGAGCAGTTCCTTGCTCTTGCTCGCTGCGCATACACCGGCCGCCTCCACCATCGACTTGGTGGCGCTCAGGTCGCCGTTGTTGCGCCCGTTGTACTGGGCAGCCAGGAACAGCAGCATCTTCATCGCCGCACCGCTGAGGGCGAAGAAGCCCGGCGACTGGATCATGGGATGCGGCAGCCGAACGAACGTGTCACCGGTTCGCCGGCCCTTGTGCTTGGGCCGGTTCCGTTCGGGTATCCGCGCGCCCACCCTCAGGCCTCCAGAGAGGAGTTCAGCGCGGTGGAGAACATGGTTTCGGCATCCCTAGCTTGCTGAAGGTATCCCTGAAACTCCTCCACGCGTGCCGCTGCGATCCGCTGCAGGCGGAACAACTCCGACCGGCCGGCAGGGTCTGCGGCCATTGCACGCAGCTTGGCGGTGTTGCAGGTAGCCAGCATCGTGCGCAGCAGCGTCTCTGCATTCGGGCTGACGCGCAGCCGCGGCGCTGTGGTCTTTCGCTTCTGTCGGCTCATGGCTGCGCCCTCTGTTGGCGGACTTCCTGATGCAGGCGATAGGCGGCCAAGGCCGCAGCGCGCGCTTTGGCGAGCGATACGTAGTTGCCCGGTTGTCGGTTGCCAGCCCGCTGCAGCAAGACGGCCAGCCTTTCCAGCTCAATACCTAGTTGTCCATCGGGCCAGGCTGGCGCGCGTGTGGCGGTGGGGAAGGGGATGATGTTGGAACTCATCGTGCAGCCTCCCTGAAAGCGTCGTGATACTTCCGCAGGTAGCGATATGCGGTTGCGCGGCACATCCCGTAGCGGTCGAGCAGGTCACTGGGTGTGGCCGGCGTGCGCCGCGACTGCATCCATGCAACAAACTGGAAGGCGAACTCGGTTGGGCTGGCAGCGCCTGCCTGGCGCTCGTAGAAGGCGCGGCGCTTCATCCGACCCTCCGCGTGGTGGTGGCGTACATCACTTCGCCAAGGACGGTCAGCAGCTCTCGGGCAATGGGGTACGCGGTGCCCGGGTGGCCCACGGGGTAGATCCACAGCCCGCCAGGGCGGGCCTGCACGATACGGACCATCTGCTGTCCGCCGATCTCGACCACGTAATGGCTGTCGCCCATGAATCGGTTCCTGCCCAAGTCGACGTGCAGCACATCTCCTTGCTGGAAGCGGGGGGCGTTGAGGTTGTCCTGTACCAGCACCTGGCCCCAGCGCGCGGTGTCAGAAAAGTCCGGCAGGGGCACGGGGGTATGCCCGATTGCGGCCGGCATCGGTTGGTGTACGATGGGCGTCATGGTCTCGTTCCTTGCAAGGGTTCGATGGCTTCTACGGCTCAGCTGGTTCGCACCCAGCTGGGCCGTTTCTCTTTCGCGGCACTCAGTCATGGCTTGCCCCCTTAGGCGGCAGCTTCTTTCTCGCGGTCCTCGATGTACTCGCGCAGCGCGCGCGCCGAGACCATGCGGCGCTTCCCTACCTTGAAAGTGTTGAGCTGCCCAGCGGCCATCGCCCGATAGAGAGCATTGCGGTTCAGGCCGGTGACGGCGCATGCCTCTTCGGTGGTGTAGCTGAGGCGTTCGGCTTGAGGCTTCATTTCATCTCCAGTTTGTGCAGGTTTCGCACACTGCGAAACCTGTGGAGACGCTATCATGCTCAATTGGTCGTTGCAACAGGTTTTTCAACCTGCGAAACTCGGCGCCATGGCAGACAAGAATGCATCCGCGAAGAAGAAGCCCGGCCGCCCCCGTAAGGCACCCGAGGAGAAGCTGGAACAATTCAGTATCCGGCTCCCGCCCAAATTGAAGTTGGGTCTGGAGTTGCTCGCCCGGGCTCAGCACCGTTCCCTAAGCCAGGCGGTCGAGTGGGCTCTAAATGCAGGGTTGAGCAAATTCGAGTTGGCAAGCGACGGCTACTATTCGTCGCTTGCCGCTCTATTGGATGATCTCTGGGATTTCACTCCACCGCAGCGCGCCGTCACCTTGCTGCTGCACGCGCCGGAGTTGCTCACCTATGAGGACCGGATTGCGGCGGAATTGATCAAATACAGCGTCGAAGGGCAGGCCATAGAGCACGGCCAACCTTGCGGGATTGAGGCAGCTGAGTTTGACCAGTTGGTTGAGCAGAACTGGAACTCCATCCTGGCTGTTGCCGCGAGCATCATCAGTGCCGGCGAATCGCCGCGCGGCCATTCTCTTGTGGGCCTTCAGAGCTTTGGCTGGCCGCAACGCTCGTAACGCTTAGAGGAACTGCACCTGCGCCAGCTTGTCGCGCGCTGCGCCCTGCACCAGGTGACCGTAGTGCTTCTCGATCATCGCCAGCGACGTGCCGGCCAGCTTGGCCACGGTCAGCAAGTCCATGCCGCCCACGATGGCATCCGTGATCCAGCAATGGCGAAGCGTGTAGAGCGTCACGCCGGCAGGTAGCCCAGCGCGCGCTGCGGCATCCCGAACAAGCTCGCTCCAGTCGCTGGGCGTCCACACCTTCTTCCCGTCCTGGGTGAACAGGTGCGCCTTGGGCAGCTTCCCTTTGGCCAAGCGGTCGAACAGCGCAGTGGCAGCGGGGGAGAGCGGAATCTTACGGTCGTGGTCCTTGCTGCGGAAGCGCACGCTGGCCGTGCGGCCGTCATAGTCCGAGCGCAGGCACAGCGACGGATCACCCGGCCTGCAGCCCGTCAGCGCCACGCACTCGATTACGTCACGCACGGGGCCTTCAGCGGCCTCCAGCAGCGCGCGGCGCTGCGTCCGCTCCAGGTAGAGCCCACGGCGCTGGCTGGCGTCCTTGAGCGGCTTCACGGCGTTCCATTCGAATGCGAGGTCAGGGGAGACCTTGCGGCGGGCCACGGCGAGGTTCAGGGCGGCCACCAGTGTCGTCCGAATTCGGTTGATGCTGGACCGCGCCAAGGGCTTCGGCACCGGTGGGCGCCCGCGCTTCACCGGCAGCGGCGGTAGGTCGCCTTTCTCCACCCGGTCGCGCCACGCCTCAATGTGATCCTGGTGGAGATCCTTGAGGCGCACCTTGCCCAGCTTGTCGCCGTAGAGGCAGCGCTCAAACCGGCGCCTGGCGTCATCCGACGCAGTTTTGCGTCCGTCCTTCTCCAGGGCGGTCACGTAGGCGCGGCAGGCATCGGCCACGGTCAGTTCGCTCTTGGGAGTCACAACGGCCATCGGGGCGCCGTGCTTGTCGATCTCAGCGGATAGGCGGCGGGCGGCCTCACGGGCGCCCTCCAGCGTGGTGGCGGGGTAGTTGGCGAAGGCCTTCTCCTGGCCTCGGCCCCAAACCATCGCCCACGACTTGGCACCTGTGGCGGACACGCGCAGCACCAGGCCGGGAACCGTCGCGTCACGCAGGCGGTAGGCCCTGCCTGTGGCCTTCGCTGCGTCTACGGTTCTCCGTGTCAGCGCCTCTCTCGTTACCTTCGGCATCACCTTGCTCCTGCAAATCTCCTGCAAAAAGCAGTGTGCGGCCAAATTCATCGGGACGCAATGACACTGTAAATCAAGGGTTTCAAGGCGAGTGCGTTGCGCCGCAAGGGCCTATGCCATCCTTCACACGGCAAGGGTCACAGGTTCGATCCCTGTACCGCCCACCATGTTGCAGAACGAAAAAAGCCTCCAGCGATGGGGGCTTTTTTGTTGCCTGCGATTTACCCGGGCTTGTTTACCACGGCGGTGATCGCATCGCCGAGGTCTGCATGCGCGGCGTGCGCGATCTGGCGTGCGGCCAGCAGCAGAGCGTTTCGATGGAAGTCGCCGATCTGCTGATCGGTATACCCGTCAACGCATACATGCTGTGCCGCGTGCTGAAGCTCGAGGACGAGGGAACGTTCGCAACAATACCCAGACACATCAAGTGTTCCCCATTCTGTGTGTTGCGACACCCGAACGCCGTGCAGCCCCGCGCGGCGCATGCCATGGATGGAAGCAGAGGGTTCCATCCGTGCGCTGTCCCGCCGCCCTCGGCGGGCGTAATCTCGGCCCATTGCCGCGCCCCTTCCCATCCCTGGAGTGCCACCATGCCGCTCGCCCGTATCGATCTTCGCAAAGGTAAATCCGTCGAGTATCGCCAGCGTGTCGGCGAAGCGATCTACCAGGCCATGCGTGCCGTCGGCGTGCCGGAAAACGATCGCTTCCAGATCTTCCAGGAGCACGACGCCGGCACGCTCGTGTACGACCCGGGCTACCTGGGCATCGCCCGCACCGATGACTTCATCTGCATCCAGATCACCTGGAACGAAGGGCGCACGCTGGAGCAGAAGAAGGCGCTGTATGCCGGTATTGCCGATGGCCTGCACGCGGCGGTGGGGATCCGCCGCGAGGATGTGTTCATCAATCTGGTGGAAGTGAAGAAGGAGAACTGGTCGTTCGGTAATGGCCAAGCGCAGTACGTGAGCTGATGCGCGAAGAGCATCCACGCATGGCGTGGATCTACTGCGGGCAGGGCAGGGGCTAGGAGGCCAATCACGCCTGGCGCGGATCTACACTTCGCTGCCCACCTGCGGGGCCTGCTTGACCGCTGCGGTGCTGGCCGCCTTCACGGCTTCGGCGCTGTTGGGTTGCTCGCACTCGATGCTGGTGCGATAGCCGTCGCTGCCGATGCTGTGCTCGGCGCGCTTGACCAGCCACTCGCCATCCACGCCATCGCGAAAGCCCTGCATGACCACCGTAGCCTCGGCCATCAGCGTCTCGCGGCCTGGAAGGCTGTAGCTCAGCGTACGCGTCTGCCGCGCTTGCTCGCGGTGCTTGGCGCGCGCTGCGGCTTCGGCGGTTTCGCGGTCGGCATAGGCCATGCGCAGGCGCACGATCGGTTCGCCGCTGCCCACCTTCACTTCCTGGCGCTGCGCGCCACGCACATCGCGGTAGTAGGCGATGGTGGTGCCGGCATCGTCGCGGGCGGCGATGGTGACGCGGTAGCTGCTGCCATCGGCCGGCGTAAGGGTCACCTCCGGAATGCGTTCGCCACTGGCGGTGGTCGATTCGCCACGTTTGACCACTATCAGCCGGCCGCCGCCCGGTTTGGCGATGGCGTCGTGCTGTTTGGCCAAGCGCAGCAGCAGGTTCATGTCCGACTCCTGCGATTGCATCGTCAGCGGCAGCACGATGGATGCCAGCGACGCACTTACCGCAGCGGTCAGGCCGTGTTCGGCGGCCATCCGCTTGACCATGTCGCCGATCGTCGTGCCCTTTTTCCACGTGCGCGTTTTCTGCGTCTGCAGATCGTTCTTTCCGCCTTTGCTGGTTTCGAACGGTGCGGCGCGCGCGCGCAGGGTCATGCTGCCGGGATAGCCTGAAATCTCCACCTCGTCGCAGACGTACAGGCCCATGCGCCGCACCTCGCCGTCGTAGCCGATGAAGGCCTCCAGCTCCGCGCCAACCGGCGGCAGCTGGATCGGATCGTTCGGATCGTGGTCGGCCAGTTGCAGCTCCAACGTGTCCGAGCTGTTGCCGGTCTCGTCGGTGATGCGCAGTGACTTGAAGCGCGACATGATCTTGTCGGTGATGTCCTGGCTATTGGCCACCACGCGGAACGCAGGTGCGATGTTCAATCCCATAGCGATACCCCCTTGCGTTCCTTGGCGGGGCGCTGCACGTCCGGCAGGACAATCGCCACGCCAGCAGTGAGCACCGGGCCGCGCGCGGCCAGGCCGCGGTTGGCATCGAACACCGCGCGCAGGATCGCCGGCGATTGCTCGCCATAGTGCGCGTAGGCAACGCGGTCGACGACATCGCCATCGCGGGTGTTATACGTTCGTGCCATCGCTGTGCTTCCGGAGAGTGAGTGTGAAGTCCTGCTTCTGGATCTGGCTGTCGACTGTGAATTCGCTGGAGGTGACGTCGATTTTCTCGATGACCCACAGACCCAGATTGCCGCCCTTGCCGGTCAGCAGACGCTGCGGCTTTCCCTGGCTGGCCAGCTTGCGCAGTTGCGACATCTCGTTGCCAGCGCCACGAAACAGCGGGTAGACAACGCCTGGCAGTGTCATGGTGGCCGAGCCCGGGCCGGTGTACTGCAGTGCAGGCATCTGCCCGACGCGATCCTGGGCCTGCCAGCGGAAATCGTTGGACTGCTGGATCTGCTGGAATACGGCCGTGTTGAGGCTGAACTTGAAGCCGCCCAGCATCAGCAGCACCGGCGCGTTGCCGGAATCATTGCCCTTGAATTGCGACAGCAGCTTGTCTACTGCGCCGGTTACGAACTCGCGCTTCATGCTTAGTTCCTGTCTCCCAGGGTGGCGCGGGCCTGCACGGCCTGCTGGTGCTGCAGCGCGTTGGCGGTACGCCGTGCCAGCGCCTCGCTGGATTCACCCGGTTGCTGGTGGATGGTGATGTTGTTGGTCTGTTGCTGCTGCACGGTGGTGGGGGTGCGTGCGGTGGCAGAGGAGGGCATCGGCGGTGCCTGGCGTCCCTGCTGCGCGCCTCCCAGGTCTGCCATGCGGCGCTTGAGACCGTCGTTGTCATTGGTGCCGACCGCATATGCAACACGCGCCATGTCACCGATGCCACCACCCCCGTTGGCTGTCATGGAGCCATAGACCGCCTTGCCCATGTTTGCGCGGTCCATGGCGATGCCGGCACCTTCAACGGCCTTGTCCTTGAGAAAGCCCAGACCACCTCCCACCTTCTCCGACACCCAACTGATGCCATCGAGCAACGGCTGCAGCTTGCCCATGATCCAGTCGATGGCCGCACCTGCCGATGCCATGATCGCGTCCCAGGCACCGCCCAACGTGACGGTGATCCAGCCGGCGGCGATACCCAGCATGTCACCCAGCCAGGCGATGGTCTGAACCACGCCACCTATCACCTGGATGACCAGACGGAAGTTGGCCAGCAGGGCCGTGCCCACCAGCGAGCCGATCTCCGCTACGCGCGAAAGTTCGTTGCCGGTGTACTGCGCGGGAGCCAGCATTTTGGAGAGCCAGTCCCATGCCTGGGCCAGCAGCCCGCCGACCGCTTCCCATGCCGGGCGCAGCGGCTCGACGGCGCGCATCAGTTCGCCCATGGCGGCGGTTCCTGCGCCGCTGAGGCCATCCCAGACGCCACCGAGGAAGGCCTTGATCGGCTCCCAGTACTTGCGCACCAGCAGTGCGCCGGCGGTGATGGCGGCGATGGCGATGGTGATCGGACCACCGCCGATGGCACCGACGGCGGTGGCGACCACGCGGAACCCGGATGCCAGGCGCATTGCCGTCGGACCGAACTGCCCCATCTGCGCCAGCAGGCTGCCGCCGCGGAACAGCTCGAAGGCCTTCTGCACCGCCAGGATCGGGCCCTGCAGGAACGTCCACGCATAGCGCACGCCGAGTACCGCAGTGCGCATGCCCATCAGGCCGACTACGACCTGGGTGGTATTGGCGATCAGCTTCGGGTTTTCCTGCACGAACGACGCAACGCCGTTCAGCAGTTCGGTCAGCTTCACCGCCGCCTCACCCACGGCCGGCAGCAGCGCGGCACCGAAGGCCTTGGACAGGTTGTCGACGGCGATCTTCGCGCCTTCGATCCTTTCCGGGTCGGTCTGCAGCTTGGCCGCGAAGCCGCTGTCGGTGGTGCCCGCCGAGCTGTTGAGCGCCTTGTCGCGGATGCGGATGTACTCATCCCAGTTCTGGATCATCGGACGCACGAAGTTCTGCGCCTGTGCATCGCCGAACAGCTTGCCGATCTTCGTCTGGTCACCGGCGGTGGCCTGGATGATCGCCTGCATCGCCGCGTCGAACGGATTGCCACCGCTGCTCTGTGCTTCGCTGATGATCCTGCGCAGGTCCAGCTTGAAGCCCTTCTTGGCGCGTGCCTGCAGGTCGGGCGAGAGGATGCTGGCCATGAAGCGCTGCATGTTGCCGGCCGCTTCGTCGGCACCACCGGCGCCTTGCCGGGCGACATCCAGCGCAGCGCCCATGGTGGCGGCGGCGGCGTTGCCGTGCATCTGCAGCGACTGGAATGCGTTGCCGAGCACCGGCAATGCACCGGCCATGTCCTTCAGGCCCAAGCCACCGTTCTTGCCTGCCACCACCAGCACATCAAGCGCCGATTGCAGGCCGGCCGGATTGATCTTCAGCGCCTGCTGCAGGCCCGACGCCGCCAACGTGACGTCGTCGATGCTCTCGCCGGTAGCGGTGGTGGTGCGGCCGATCGCGCCCAGGCTGGATTGCGCGGTCTGCGCATCCAGGCCTGCGGCGACCAGCTGGCTGACCGCGCGCTGCAGTTCGCCCGCGCCTTGGTGGGTACGGCTGGATTCGGCAAGGATGGTCTGGCCCAGCGCAGCGACCTGGGCGCGGGTCAGGTTGGCGGCGTTGCCGATGGCCTGATTCTCGCGCGCGAAGCCGGCGGCGTTCTCCACTGGTTTGGCCAGCGTGGTGATGGCGCTGCCGAGCATGCCGCGCGCATCGCCAAACGCCGAGCCCAGCTTTTCGCGCTTCTCAAGATTCGCCGTGCGCTTGTCTTCGATCCGCTGCAACGCTTCCTGGGAAGCGCGCAACGCATCGGCCTCGGCACGCATGCGGGCGAACTGGTTGCTCGACCTGCCCATGACATTGAGCTTGCGCTCGAGCTTGTCGGCTTCATCGCCGAGGCGCTTCAGGCCATCGTTGCTGAAGGACAGTGCGTCCTGCAACGATCGAGAAACCGAGCCGCCAATCGTGATCGTTGTCGTTTGAACGTTACTCGCCATGTACCGGCAATCCCTGTATCCACCAGATGAATTTCGACACCCGCAGCGTCATGATCTCGCGCAGGCCCCAGCCGGTATGGCCGGCCAGGGCGAGCGCTCCCTGCCTGATCTGCGGCAGGGTCAGGTGGTAAAAAGCGCGACGCCGGCCTGCAGGCGGGCGTAGTCGCGCAGCGGCATCTTGCGCACGTCATCCGGTGCGATCTCGCACAGGTTGGCGATCATGCGCACCTCGCGCTGGGCGTCGGTGCCCTTGTCGTCCTGGTAGCGCTCCATGTCTTCCACGGTCGGTTCGCGCATGCGCAGCACGGCGGTGTCCACGCCATTGACCTGGCGCGGGCGGGAGAGGGTGATTTCGGCATAGCCGTCGCGTTCGATGACGGTGTCGGTGGTGGTCTTGGTCTTGCTGGACATGGCTGTGTTCCCGGATGTCGATGGAGTTGCGGTGGATCCGGGGGCGCTGTGCGCCCCCGTGTACGTCGAAGTGGTGCCGGGAATCAGATGCCCAGGGCGCCGCGGATGCCGGCCAGTGCGTCCACGCCGCCCTGGCGGGCGATCATGTTGGTCACGTCGATCTCCTGCACGACCTGCACGCCATGGGTCAGCTTGTAGTAGCTCAGTGCCAGGGAGACCTTGACCGTGCCCTTTTCGCCGACCTTGGTTTCGCCGCGGTCGAGGGTCTTCACCTTGCCGCGCATGTTGTGCACGACCGAAGTGACCGAGCCATCGTCGGCTTCCAGCGCCTCGCGGGCGGTGAAGCCATACTCCTTGCTCTCGATGACGTGGAACTTGGACATGATTTCCGCGTCATCGGAGGCGAAGGTGACCTCGGCGGTCAGCTTGTCGTGGCCGAGCACGATTTCCGTCGGGGCGAGCATGCCGCCGGCCTGGAAGTCCTCGGTCTTCAGCGACAGCTTGGGAGCGGTGAAGGACATTACGCTGCCAGCAAAACCCTTGCCGTCGACGTAGAAGTTGAAGTTCTTGCGGATCTTGCGCGCCATGCTTAGAAGATCTCCGAGACGTAGTTGTTGTTCATGTGCATGCGGAAGGTCAGCTGCTCACCCGGGTAGGTCGGGGTGAAGTCGAAGTCCCAGTAGAAGCGGCCATCGGCCACGCTGTCCGCTGCGTTCAGTTCGGGGTCGATCCAGCAGTTGCCACCGAGGATCGCGCCCTGCGTCTTCAGGCCACGCAGGAAGGCATTGACGCCCTCGCGCACGTCATCGACGTAGGTCTTGCTGATGCCGCGGTCGACGGCCCACAGGTGGGCAGCCTCCAGGCTGTCGGCGATGATGTCGGCGGTGCGCACCACGCACAGGAACTGCCACTTCGGATCGATGCTGGCGGTGCGGTTGCCCCACAGGCGGAAGCCACCTTCGCGGATGATGGTCGCCACGTTGGCCTGGTTCAGCAGGTTGGCGCGGCTGGTCGCATCGGACAGGCCGAAGTCGATCGCACGAGCGGTGCCGACGATGCCGTACAGCTCCTGGTTGGATGGCGATGCCCACCAGCCGCGCTCGTTGTCGCTGCGGGCGATGGCACCGGCCACGGCACCGGAGGCGTAACGGCTGACGATCGCATCACCCTGCTGCACCAGCACGGCCGGATCGACCACGTAGACACGCTTGGAACCAGTCAGTGCGGTGGTGGTCTTGGCCGCATCGTCGTTGCTGTTCGGGCCATCCTTGATGATGATGGCGCGCAGCTTGTCGGCGATGCCGAGCAGCTCGGCCACGACCGGGTTGGCCAGGACAGTGTCCGGACTGGCCGGATCGGCCGGGTGCAGGTGGGTGAAGCCCGGGGCGACCAGGATGCGCGGCTTCACGCCGACGATGGACTTGGCGGCCAGCAGTGCATGCACGCCGGAGTACGCGCCGGTCTGTGTGTTCACGCCGCCGAGCACGTTGGCCAGGGTAGCGCTTTCGTTGGCGCCGTTCTCGACGCGGATCACGACCACGACGGCCGACGACTGGTCGAAGATCGCATCCAGTGCGCCGGGCAGCGTGCCGGCTTCGGTGCCGGTCTTGGCCGACAGTTTGGCGGCCTGCGACGGCGAGGTCACCAGGACAGGCGTGTTGATGGGGAAAGCGTCGGCGTCGGCCAGCGGCGCAGTGCCGACGATGCCGATGACGCTGGTGGATGCAACAGCGATCGAGCGCGCACCGGTGTCGATGTTGACGACCTGTACGCCGTGGAGAAATTCGGTCATTCGGAGAGGTTCCTCGGTGTGGTGGTGTGCCTGCAGATGCAGGCGACGGGTATATGTTCGGAAAATGCGGCCGCCGCGATAATTGCAGCGGTGGCCCGGTGATCGATCAGACCCAGCCGGAGGCGCTGACGCTGGCGCTGAAGCTGGAGACCTGGGCATTGCCACCGGCACGACGCAGGTGGACGTTGATGCTGGTGGAGGCACTTTCAAAGCTGGTGGACCTGGCGGGCACGCTGATGGATACGCCTGCCGATTGCGTCGATGCCAGCGAGGCGAACGACGGTGCGCTGTTGCTGAAGTACGCCGCTCCCTGGTTGCTTACGCTGAACTGCACGTCGTACTCGGAGGCGCTGGCGCCTGCCGGAAGCCAACGACCGGAGGCAACGACCGTGTTGCTGTTGTTGCCACCGCCGGCGACGCCCCGGCGGATGCTGTAGCTGCCATCGGACAGCATGTCGATCGAGACCGATGCCGATGCCGATCCGGTCGAGTTGGTCTTGGCGCCGTTGCTTGCCGAATAGCCCTGGCCATGGAACGGCAGGCGATAACTGGCGCTGCCGCGCGCAGCCCACAGGTTCGATACATCCATGCCGCCGATGCGGTAACCAACGTCACCGCGTTTGCTGCCGTACTGGATGTGGGCATAGCGACGGCTGAGGTCGGTGCCGCCCACGCGCAGGCCGGAGTCCTGTGCAACGGGGCCTTCCACATAGGGATCGAACAGATCGTCGAAGTCGACGCCTGCCGAGCGATATCCGCTGGCCATGTCAGCCCTCCGCCTTCAGTGCGCGCACTTCTGCGGCCAGTTCCTGGATGGCCTTGGCCATGACCGGCAGCAACTGGTCGAGCTTGACCGTGGCGACGCGTTCACCGTTGAATTCCACGCCTTCCAGATCCACAGCTTCGGGTACCAGTTCGGCGAGCTGCTCAGCGACGAAGAACAGGCGTCGGCGGCCGTCGTCGTTGTACTCGGGCTTGTATCGGCCGGCCGCCAGTTCCATGCCTTCGACGGCCGCAAGCCCGTACGTCACCGGGCCGTCGATGTCCTTGAGCTTGCGTGACGAACCAAGGTCGTACCCGCCTTGGGTCCACATGACGCCAGCACTGCTCACAGTAACCTTGTCGCCATCGCTGGAGCGATTGAGACGCGTGACGCCGCCTTGGCAGTACCACGCCCAATCATTGCCTCCGCTACGATCAGCGAACCATACTGCAGCGGTGCCGCCTAGAATCTTGATTTCACCGTTGACTATGAACCTGTTGCCACCGCCAGCGGGGGCTGCTCGGTATTGCAGCAGTTGCGTAGGGGTGCCGCCGCCGGTGTCATAGGCGTAGAGCGCCATGGAACCATCACCCTCGATCACGTCCATCCAGCGAATGACGCCGTTGTTCCACCCCCGCGCCAGCACACCAGTCTGTGTGCCGTAGGTTCCATTGAAGCTGCCCAATCCCCCGTAGGTCCGGAAGCTGCCAGCGGTGTTCAACTCCGCCAGCAGGGAGAGGCTGGGTCCCCACCATTTATAGCCGTTGGCAACGCTGTGCAGTTCTGCGAAGGCCGAGCCATTACCCAGTACGGACTCCAACGTGGTGCGGTTGGTGCCGTTGAGATTCTGCACGTGGAAGCGAATAGCGGGGAGGCTTGGCCCACCCGCTCGCATCATGGTGGGCCCCTCGAAAGTATCGCCAGCCTTGTTTGCCTTGCTTCCGGGATCGAAGTTGCCGCTAGTCCAGATCTGACCACCGGCATTGAGCGTGGAGGTATAGCCACCCGCCGAATTGGCGAAGGTGAAGTTCGGGCCGTTCTTGAAAAGGTACGAACTGGCGTCGCCCAGGACCAACACGCCATCATTGGCGACACCACCCCAGCCATACGAGCGCAGCGAGTTTCCGTTCACTGCGACGTGGCCGGTGAACGTGCCTCCGGTCTTGTCCATTTTGGTGTCCGGCGCAAAGTTGCCGGCATGCCACATCGCAGAGCCGTTCCAGCGTGGGGTATCGCCGTGCTTGATGGTCAACTCACCGTTCGCAGTGCGGTCGGTGTTGTAGACGCGCCAGATGCCGGTGTTGGCCCAGCCACCGATGAACGACTGTTCCGCGCCGGCCGAGCCGAAGCCAACCAGGGGCGCGCTACCACCCACGAACTGCTGATCGGTGAAACTATTGGTTCCCTTGACCGCCTTGGCATCCAACACTCCCTGCAGCCCGGTCACATCCGCGATGACATGCTTGTGGCCGACGGTAGCGAAGTCACCCGCCAGGGCGAACGCGGATGCGTGCTTGCCATCCAGGGTATCGGCATCCAGGCCGTTGCCATGGCCGGTGTCCTTCAGTGCGGCACCCTTCAGCTCCAACGCGGTGCGTGCGGCGGCCGTGGTTGCGGCAGACAGCAGGGTCCTGGCCAGTGCAGTCGGTGCGGCCGCGCCGAAGCGCTTGTCGGTGAATGCACGCAGGCCGCGCGGAGTCACCGCGCGCTGGGTGTCAGCCGCGTCTTCCGCTTCGGTGTTGGTGGCCAGCTCGACCACACCCAGCACCTCGGTGGTGGCCGGCGGGTAGATGAACTCGGCGTTGCCGAACTGGATCTGCGTGATGTCCACGTCGGTGAAACGCGCATCAGTGGCCAGCAGCAGCATCGACGCAGCCGATTTTTCCATGATCGGATCGGTCTGGCCGTAAGTGGCGAACAGCGTGCCGTCAGCCAGGTACAGGCCGAATCCGCGCAGCGAATAGGCGGTGGCACTGTCGTCGCGGATGGTTACGTGCAGCGTGTCATCGCCCACGGCCTGGCCGCCGAAGGTCGCGACCCGTTTGATCTCGCCTGGCAGCGCGGTCAGGTCGCCCGAAGGTGCGAATGCCGTGGACGTCAGGCCGATCTGGGTGATCAGAACGGCATTGGTGCCGGTGTTCGGCGGATTGACCAGCTTGGCGAAGCCGGCGTCGGTGATTTTCAATCGCATGCGGGGTTTACTCTCCGATCAGTTGGATGCGGCGGAAGGCCGTGGCGTGTGCGGCTGCAAGCGCGCCGATTGCTGCGTCGGCCTGCATGCCCTGGGTGAAGGTGAAGTGCGATCGCACCGGCTTGGTGCGGGTGATCTCGCCGATGACGTCGTCGACGAAGATGGCGGTGGCCGACGTGCCGCCCTGGTTGGCGATGGTCATCACCGCTTCGAAGGTGTGCGGTGGTCCCTTCGGTTGCAGCTGCCACCACTCGCGGATCAGTACAGAACCACCGAACGCAGCAACCACATCGCGGACGCTGCCCGCCGTACCCTTGCGGCGCTGGATGGCGATGGCCGCACGCACGCGGGCGCGTTTGATCGGTTCGGGCCAGTACGCCTTCCATTCGTCCACCGAGAGCGCCCATGCCAGCCAAGGCAGCAGCGCGGCCGGGCAGCGATCGGCGTCCCACAGGGCGGTGATGTCCACCGGCAGAGGGCGGGCAACGATCGCCCGCGACAGTGCGCGCTCGGCCTGGGTGGCATTGGGGGGAAGCAGGTTGGCGGCCGTCGGCACCCTTACTAGTGCGTCGCCATCGATCACGGTGCCAGGCGTCGGGACCACCGCGAGTGTGGCTATTGCTCCGGACGACACGTAATCGGTGATCGATGCAGTGCCGGCGGCCGTGGCGATGTAGCTGGTTGCACGCCCGCCGGATTCCGCCTGCGCCCCCCACACATGGATGCGGCTTTCCGGCGCGAGTCCCGTGTTTTCGTTCGCAAGTCGATCGAACACGATGCCCAGGCCGCGGTCGGGATCGCTGGGCGCGGGGGCGTAGCTGAAGGCGTAGCGCTTCCATTCGGTACCCACGGTGACGCGCGTACGACCCGCTGTGATGGTGCGCATGCCCAGGTCGATCACACAGGGTTCACTGGCGCGTATCCAGATACTGATCGTCGATGTAACGCCATTCGTATACGCGGCGCCATCGGCGTCTGCCAAGCCAGTGAAGTTCTGGTTCGGGCCGCCATTGGCGTCAGACACCGGGAACGAGAACGCTGTGTGGCTTCCATCAGGCGCAAGCTCGCCGCCGCTCAGATGTGCCGGTTTGGTGTAGAAGCCCAACCAAGTGGAGGCGGCGAAGTTCTGCGAGTTGCGCTGCAGGTTACGGCGTGGTCGACTGGAGAGAGGTTGGCGTCCCTGCCAGTCGGTGCGATATACCGCCTGCACCGTTGCCAGCATGCCGCCGGGATGGCGGAATACCTGGTTATTCCCATCAACCGCGCCACGCAGACGCGCATTGACCAGGCGCGTGGTGACCTCACTCATCGTTGCCACCATGCGCCAGCGTGACGGCGGTGCAGTACGTGGCCTGGGTACGGTCCACCACCACGTCCGCGGGGGGGCTGTCGATCACCACGCGTTGCACGCCCTCAGCGTGGAGCGCGGCGAACAGCCCGGAGCGGGTCACGTCCCGGCCGAGCCGATGCGATTCGACGACGTAGCGGTCCAGGCGCGTGCGCGCTTCGGCCAGCACGACCTGCGAGTCGGGTCCAGCGAAGGTGTACAGCGTAGCGGCGACAGCGTACTTGATGACTGTCGCCGGTTTTACCAGCACGTGATCGGTCAACGGGCGCACGTCATCCGCGCTCAGCTTCGCCTCCACCACGTCGAGCAAGCCCTGGGTGGCGGTGCCGTCGGCTTCACGCGACAGCACCGATACCACTACTTCACCAGGCGTGCTGCTGGTAGCGCTGGCGTCCAGCACGCGCGGATCCGCGCTCAGCGCATGGAACACATAGGCACCTTCCGGTCCTGCCACGCTGAAGCCTTCCGGTCCGAGCTGGATGCGGCGACGGAAGTCCTCGTCGTTCTCGTAGCGGGGAAGGATGCCTTCCTGTGGCTTGCCCGGATCGAGCACCAGGCGTGTGATGCCGAAGATTGCCGCCAGCTGATCCAGATCGCTGCCCACCGCATAGGCGAGCATGACACCGCGCGCGGCATCGTTGACGCGCTGGCGGTCGAGCAGGCGCAGGTAGGTGCAGACTTCGAGGATCTTGAAGGCGGGGTCCGACGGCAGCAGCGCGTCGAACGTGGGGTCCAGGGCCTGCAATGCCGTCAGCGACTCATCGAACATGGCTTCGAAATCGAGCACTTCGATGACCGCCGGGGCTGGCAGCTGGGAGAGATTGACACTGGTGAACGAGCCGGATGCCACGGTTAGCGAACCTCGATTCCTTCGATGGTGATGGCCTCGCCATCCGGCAGGTGAATCCCGGTCACTGCCAGGATCATCACGCCGGGGGCGGGGAGGGAGACGTCGACGTTCTCGACGTGGAGACGCGGTTCCCATCGCGCGAGTGCGTCGACGGTGGCCGCGATCAGGTCCATGCGCAGGGAGCGGTTGGTCGGCGCATCGATCAGTTCGAAGATGCGCGAGCCGTACTCGCGACGCAGGACGCGGGAGCCAAGGGGTGTGGTGAGAACGTCACGCACGGACTGGTGCAGATGGGCCAGCCCATCCAGGGATTTGCCGGTGTTGGCGTCGATTCCTCGCATGGTCTCTATCGTCGTGGAGTACGGGTTTTCAGGGCATTGCAGCGATGGCCCATCACGGCTGTGCAGGCGTGGTGGGTGCGGTCGGGCCCTGGGCGGTGTGTTTGTGCGACTTCAGGCTGATGGCGCCGGCTTTGACGTCGGCCGATGTGCTGATGTCCTTGCCCGCTGTGATCGCACCGGTGACGTCCAGATCGCCGGTGGCCTTGAGCGCCGGCGTGTCGAGCAACACCGATTCGCTGGCATGCACTTCTGCGTTTGCGCAGTTGACGATGACCTTGCCGCTGCCAACGGTGATGGTCAGCGTGGTGGTTTCGCGGTCGTACTCGACGAGGCTGCCGTCGGCGTACTGCGTGCGCTGCAGCTGGCGTGTGTCGGCCGGTGCGGGAAAGCGATCCTGGTACAGGCTGCCGAGCACCAGGGCCTGGCCGGGGTCGCCATACGGGCATGCCAGCACCACCTGTTCGCCGGGCTCCGGTGCGCACCAGCTGCGCACGCCTGGTCCTGCACGGCGTTCCAGCCAGGGAATCCAATCGGTGAGCATGCCGTCAGCATCGACGCGCACGCGGCCGCCGGCTTCATCAAGTTCGCGCACGACGCCGATCATCAACAGGTTGCCGATCAGCCGGGCGTGTTCGGCGCTCATGGCGTGTCCTCCGCGAGCGGCTGGTAGCGCCGCTCATGGGCCCGGCCGATCTCCGGTGCGAAGCTGTACGACGCGTGCGGTACCACGCCATCGCCGTCCTCCCAGGCATTGCCGCCCAGCGCGAGGGGCACTGACCATTCCACGATCCACGTGCGCAGGTCGGGCTGCGCCGCTGCGGCATCCTCGGGCAGCGCTGCGATCACCTCGATCGCGCCACTGGGCGCACCGGGAAATCGGCCGAGCTGATGCAGCCAGGTGGCGAGGTTTACAGCGATCCGGCGCAGCTGCAGGGCAGAATCGGCTGCCGCGGACTGCACGGAGATGCGTGCTTCAAAGCGCAGCACGGCCTGCAGTTGGCCGCTGCCATCATCGCTGTCCTTGCCGCGATCACAGCGGGTCATCGCCAGCAGGCAGGCGGGCGTGGGCGGCGCACCACTGTTGGCGTCGCGATAGAACTCGACGGTGGCGAAGTCCGCAAAGCGTGCTCGGATCGCCGCTTCGATGGCGGCGTGCAACACGTCGAGGGTTGAGGAAGGGGTATCGGTTGCCATGTCAGCTCATGCGATGAATGGAGGGGAATACGCGGCTGGCCGCGGCACGCGGGTTCTGCAAGCAGTGTTGCCATTGCCCGAGGCGCGGGTCATTGCACGCGTGGCCGTGACTGGCCCGCTCAGTGCTCGTGTGGGCCGCGATGTCTGGTGTTGCCCGCGGGGATGCAACCGGCAGGCGTCAGCGGTGCTGCACCATTGATGGTGAAGCCGTGCTGGCTGCCGAGGCTGCACAGCAGGGCGCGCATCTGGTCGGCCAGTTCGTGGTACTGGCGCGCCACGGCAACGTGGTTGCGCAGCAGCGCGTCGTCGTCGGCAGCCTGCAGATCGGGCAGTTCCTGCGGCGCGCGCAGTTGTGCCGGTGCAATGCTGAGGTCAGGGATGAAGAGGGCGGCCGGCATTGGCTTCGCGCCAGATGCGCACGAACTCAGCATCAGCATCGCCGCGGTCGCGGCCAGGAGTCTTGGCATGGGTCTCGATGTCCTGTTGCAGGGTGATGAACTGCTGGGTCCGCCCGGACTGCATGGCCAGGCGCTGTGATTCAGCCTGTGCACCGGCCTGTGCGTTGGTGTGGTCCTGCTGGCGCGCGACGAGCGCGGTGTCGGCACGACCGGTCTCCTGCGCGGCCTGTAAGCGCATGGCGGCGAGATCCGCGTTGCGGTCGCGGATCTCCCAGCCCAGCCAGGCGCAGCACGCGTGGCTGGCAACCAGGCCCAACAGCACGATGCGCAGCCTCAGCGGTATCGGCATCACTGCAGGAGCCCGCCAGCGGCGCGATAGGAGGCGCGCAGCGTTTCCAGCGCATGCTCCTTCTGCCCGTAGCCGGCGCCCGGCAGCGACGCCCAGATGCGCCGGGCGGCGGCGACAGCAGCATCGAATCGGCCCAGGCGGATCAGATCGTAGGCACCGCACTGCTTGAGCAGCGCTACCGCGGCGCGGTCCTGCGATACCGGGCCGAAGTCCGGCAGGTCCAGGCGTGCACGCAGGTCGTCCCAGGTGCTGCGCAGGAACTGGTAGCGGCCGGCGGCGCTGGACTTGATGCCGTAGCGCGGCAGCGACACCAGTACGCGTGGATGGTCGCGATGGTCGTTGAACAGCTGGCCGCCGACGATCACGTCGTAGCCACGATTGCGGGAGCGCTGGCCGGGAATGTCGGTGCCTTCGGATACGGCCAGCATGTCCAGGAACGCGGCCACGTTGGCGCCGCCGAGGGCGCTCGCTGCGGCGGCGGTCATGCGGCTGCTCCCGACCGTTTACGCACCAGGTCCAGCAGCGCATCGATCTGCACGCTCTGCTGGGCGATCTGTGCGCGCAGGGCGCTGACTTCACCACGCAGCTGGCCGATCTCCTGGGCCATGGCTTCGCGCTCGTGCATCAGCCCATCTGCGCGCGTGCGTTCCGCGGCCAGCTGTTCCTGCAGGGTGCGCAGGGTGTTGCTGGTGGCTTCATCGGCGGTACGGTCGACCTTGGCCGACGACAACCATTGCCGCAGCCACAATGAGACTGCAATCAATACCCCGGACGTGCCGCCCAGGTACTTAGCCCAGTCCGGCACGCCGGCCAGCAGCTCGCTCTCGTTCATGCGCGTGCGTATCCCTTCAGCAGTGCAGGATGGACGGTCGGGACCAGGGTGGAGCGGGCACCGCGCACGGCGCGCTTGATGGTGGTCTGCGATACACCGAACTCCTGCGCGACGTGCTCGCGGGGCATGCCGCTGGCTACCGCCCGGGCGATCTGCTCGCGGCGCTCATGTGCACTGGCGGCGAAGCAGGACGCCAGGAACAGCAACTCACCGCCGAAGTGCGCGACCAGGCGCTGGGCCATCTCCAGGCCAAGAATGTCGATCAGTCGATGCTGATCGGGCAGGGTGGAGGGTACGTAGACGATGACGCGGTGGCGTCCGGTGGTGCTGGAGGTGGTCGGCGGCCATGCACGCACCAGCGTTAGGGCTGCGGATTCGCCGATGACCTCGGCAAGGGTCTGGATGCTGTCGGGCAGGGCGTTCATGGCAAGGTTGGTCAGTGGGATTGGTATCCACTATTGCCATCCCGTCGATCACGTCAACACCTTTCGTCTACTTTCGGCTCTTGCGACTGAAGGCATTCAGATGCGTGCGCGAGGACCGGCGAGTACCTGCATGCGCAGGTTTGCGATGCGGCCCTGTCATGCCATCCGGCCTTGCCTGTGGTTTCGCTGGTTCTCCCGTACTCCTTGTCCTCGCCTGCTGGAAACGGAGACAGGGCAATAGGGGACGGCAGGTACAAGGTGAGGACGGCCACGGTGTTGATGCTCTTGCCGGGCGCTTGGGTGCCTGAAACGAAAAAGCCCCGGACGATGCCGGGGCTTCAGGACTGCAGGTGGTGCTGGGTCAAAGGTCGAACACCAGGTTGCCGCCGGTCTTGCGCGGAATGTAGCCGGCATCACGCAGCCAGCGGGCTGCATTGACCTGGTCCATGCGCTTGACCGGGAAACGGTTGGCGAACATCAGGAAGCGCGCCACGGTGATCGACTCGCCCTTGCCCTTGAGCGCGGCCAGCGTCTCGATGAACCACGGAGCGGGGGGCTGCTGGTTGCCGGGGCGGGCGGTGGTACGTGCCTGCTTGGCGGCAGTAGCCTCGGGCTGGGCGCTGGCCAGCGAGCACAGCGAAATGAAGATCGCATCCAGACTCACGATGTCCTTGCCACCCTTGGGCTGCGACTTGAACAACGCGATGGCCTTCTGGCGTGTCGACGTGAACTGTTCGACCTCCATGACATTTCCTCTTTGCGAAAGCGGTTGGGGATGCAGGGTGACGGCAGGTGCCGTCATTGATGGGGGACGACCTTACATCATTTTCGCCGATGATGGGCCGGAACCTGCTTTATGGATGAAGAAGGCAACGGACTGGCCCGTCGCACGGCGGCGGTTCCGGCAGGCCGTTCAGATCACGCCACGGCACATCAACTGGTCCAGTGCCGTGCGCACCAGATCGGCCGCGCTGCGGTCGTTGTGCAGCTCGAAATCGATCAGCGCGGCGGTCAGCGGCTGGCCGCTGGCATGCAGGTCCACGCTGTCGTGGCCGGGGCGGGTGATGCGGATCACAACGCCGCCCTGGCGGCGGATGGCGCGGGCCTCGTCAGCGGAATGGACATCGGGAACCAGACCGCCTTCGGGCAGGCGCGAGAACAGCGAGCGTACCCACAGCTCCGGATGGACATACTCGCGGCAGCTTTCGGTCCTGGCGCCTTGCCGCAGCCGGGCAGCGAAGCTGTCGCAGGGCAGCGCCAGTGCAGAGGCCAGCCCATTGGCGAGGGTGTCCTTGCCCACGCCCTTGCCGCCGGCGATGCCGATGTACAGCGGTTGCCGTGTCAACGGGGCGGATCGCAGCGGCGCGCTGCCAAAGGCGGAACCGCAGCGGAATGCGGCCAGTGTGTCGGCAATCATGCGCTGGCTGCTGTCGAGCGAAGCGGGGATCATGCGGTATCTACTCCTGGGGGAATGCGCAGGCGCGGCGGCAGTCAGCAATCGCTGCCGGTGCTGCTGCGGGCGCGCAGGATGCGCTGGGTGATGCGGCCACCGCGTGCGGCGGCGGCGATGGGGTCGAAGCACAGCATGGCCGTGGACGTGCGGCGGCCGGCGGCGAGGTGGTCGCGGATGGTCCGTTGGGACAGAACCGGTACGCGCTGATGGATCTGCTGCACGGTCAACTGTTCGCCTTCAAAGGCGTGCAGGCGGGCGCGAGGCATGGCTGGGCTCCTGGAAGGTGGCGTGGCCGTTACCCGCATCTTGCCTTTGTAGATGTCTTTAGTCAACACCTTTCATCTACTTACGTCTCAACTTCGGGGCGAGGCTGTTGTGTTCCATATCCGCAGCGCGGCCGCTGCAAGTCGATCACGCTCGGCAGGGCCGCGTGCTGCCAGCACGCGCTGGAGGTACTGCTGGCGGTGCCGGCGCGGACCGATCTTGATCCTGCGCCCGCGCGCATCAATGCAGTGGTAGCCGTCCAGGCCCAGCAAGTGCCGTGCCTCGCACTCCAGGCGCCAGTCAATGCCGCCGCTGCCGATATCGCGTCCGTCGTGGGTTCGCGGCATCAGAACGGCCCGGCTGCGTGCTCGGCGGCGCTGCGCTTGCGCGGTGGCATCAGCCAGACTTTCGCCCGTTCCTTGCCGATCAGCTTGGTGCGCACATCATGGCGCTTGACCACGTAGGCCGCCGCCTCGTTCACGTCGCGGCGGTTGGGCTTGTCGATACCCACTGCAAGGGCGATCTCGGTGGCGCGATAGGGCGCGCTCCGGTGCTCGGCGGGCAACGACCAGTCGAAGTGGCGGTCGATCAGTTCGGCGATCGGCGAGATCGGTTCGTGCTCGCTGTTGGTAGCGTTCAGTCCGTCCAGCTCATCGCTGGCCAGATGCCAGGTTTCGCCGTTGCAATAGAGCGCATGGGCTTCAGCCCAGACCTGCTGCATGTCGATCCGTGCCGGTTCGCCCAGCGCCACCGCGTGCACGGTCCACCAGCGCGTATTGCCGGTGGCATCGCGCAGGAAGCGCTCGTCGTTGACACTGGCAAACAGGATCGTGCGCCGTGCGTAGCGTGATTCGGTGCGCGCATACGGACGACGGATCTCATCATGGCTGCGGGAGATGAAGGACTTCAACGCGGCGATATCGGTGCGGCGGAACGTAGCATCGACCTCGCCCAGCTCGACGATCCACTTGGAGATGACCTGCTTGACGCTGTCCTTGTTGGCGGGGTCGAGCACCACGCCATCGGCGATCAGCTGCAGCTCGGCCGGCGCCAGCTGCCGCGCCCAGCGCGTCTTGCCCAGGTTCTGCTTGGACACGAAGGTCAGTACACCGCGGGCGACCACACCATCGGGCTCGAAAGCGGCAGCAACGCCGGAGATCAACCAGCGCCGCATCAGGATCTCCTTCAGGACGCGGCCGTCGGCCAGGCGTGTGGGCTGGGCTTCCTGCACCGTATCGAAGAACGCCTGCAGGCGTGACTGTCCATCCCACGGCTGCGAGGTGATCCAGCTGGCGACCGGGTTGTATGGATTGGCTTCGGCCACCTGGCACAGGTTGGTTTCGAAGCTGGCAATGGCCATGCCGGCGCGGTGCATGCAGTCCATCACTTCGCCGGCGGCGACCTCCTTGGCGTTGTCCACCGTCGTCTGCAAGCCGGGGACGAGGATTTCCAGATCCTTGCGAATGACGTTGTAGCGCACGATCACACCGGTGCGTCGGCACAGTTCGGCCAGATTGCGTGCGGTCGGCAACGGCCTGCCACGTGCACTGCAGTCGGGGAACGGGGTGAAGGTATCGAAGGCGGAGAGATTGCCGGGCACCAGATAGCGCGCGGCCGCCACTGCTGGCGCCTCATCTTCCGTGGCCGCTTCATCGGCGGTGGCGGCAGGGGCGGGCATCAGCTGCGCACGCAATGCCTCCAGGCCTTCGCGCAGATGCAGGTCGTTGAAGTCGGTGGGGCGGTCATCCTCGTCATGCAGAACGGCGAACTCCGGCCATACCACGCGTGCGTCGATGTCCGCAGCGGCATGCGTTGCCTGGGTGACGCCGGGGTTGTCCAGCGGTTGCCGGGTCCATTGGTCGTTGTCGGCGCAGATCACCAGGCTTGCGTCTGGCATGGCGGTGCGCCATGCGCGTGCGACCGAGGCGAGGTTGCCTGCGTCCCAGGCCACCACCACGCACCAACCGGTCGCCTGATGGATGGATTCCGCCGTGGCGTAGCCCTCGGCGATGGCGATGGGCTGGCCGGACAGTGGCTTGCCGATGACATGGAAGCAGCCTTGTTTGCGGCCGCCCGCCAGAAAGTCCTTGTCGCGACCGAGCGCCAGGTCCATGCGTGGAAAGATCGCCTGCAGCGAGACGATTCGGCCCGCGGTATTGGTCACCGGGACCAGCAGTGCTTTGTCGATGTGTCGGAACACCAGACCATCGCTGTTGCGCACCGGCCGCGCCGCTACGCGCAGCCCGTGCGCCTGGATGCCCTTGCGCACAAGATACGGGTGGCTGGCATCGGCAGGCACTGCACGGTTCCACAGGACATTGGCCGCCTTGGCTGCCGCGTCCTCGCGTTCGCGCTGCTGTCTTTCCCGCTCCGCGCGGGCGGCATCCTGGCGCTGCCGGATCGCGCGTTGTTCGGCGGCGGTCAGGGAGGTCGGCGACTTCGCGCACCACCCTTGGCGCAGGCCGGTACGCCAGCTGCCGAACTCGCCGGCGGGCACGTTGTCGCCGAACAGCACGGCCCAGCCATTGCGCGTGCCGCGGCGATCCCCCTCGACGTGGAAACGCACCAGCGTGCCGTCCGCATTGAGTGCATCTCGGCCACGCGCATCAGGCACGATGCCGTGCGTGTGCATGGCCTGCAGGAACGCGGGAACGATGTCCTGCACTGGGTGCGGTGTCTGCATTCGGAGGGGTCCCCTTGAAGCGTGGTTCGGTTCACAGCGGCCGGTTGCGGCCAACGTGCTGTGTGCTGCCCGCTGTTCGCGGGACATGCGGCGGCTGCGCGACGCAACGTGGTCAGTGGGTGATGGAAGGTGGTGACGTCATCATGGTGTCGGAGCGGGCTTGTTTTTGCAACACCTTTTGACACCTTGCATCCCCGGTCTCGCATGGCGTCCTTGTCAGCGAGGGATCTGCGATGACGGTCGCAGATTGTCCTCATCGCGACGATGCGTCGCAGCCGGCGAGAACGCATTTTCCGATGATGCCGGTGCCGTTCGATACGGCCCTTCGCCCTCTCTCAACGCCCGACCCGGGCGCCATGCACAAGGAGTCCGCATGTTTGAAAACGAACCCGATGAAGTACGCACGTCCGATGCCGTGCCGATACCGCGCACGACGGTCGCGACGTTCTCAATCGGTGCGACCACCCACCGATAAAATACGACTGGCATGACGGACACCATCGACGAAGCGCAGGAACTGGAAGCGCGCCACCTGCAACGCGCCTTGGCCCAGCACGCAGTGCGGGCCGGCAACGTTGCCTCTCTCAAACCTACTGGGGAGTGCCACAACCCGGACTGCAGCGAAGACTTCGAAAACGATCCGGCCAGACTGTTCTGTGGGCCTGCCTGCGCCGAGCGTTTCGAAGCCATCCATCAACACCGCAACGCATAGGAACAGGGGACATGTCTCTGAACAGCAACGACGCTGGCTTCACCGAACGCATCGCCGGGGTATCGGCCGAGCTCGCCGTATTGATGAGCCTGGTGGAGCACCACATCCATCTGCAGTTGGCCGACCTGGCTGACTCCGGGGATGTGGATGCACAGGAGCGATTCGCGGTAGCCGATCCGGAGCGCTGGTTGGAGAACGCCCGCAACAGCCTGCAGGCGGGCGTCATGTTCCTGGAACGCGCTGTGCAGCAACCGGCACGGTTCTAGCGTTGCCGCCAGGGGACGGAAGGGGCCGGTCACACCAGGCGCCCTTCCGTCCCTTTCCGGCGATATCGGCACCTGACAAGGATCGGCATGGAACTGCCTGCGACACGATGTCGCAGGACCGGGGTGGCAACCCTGAACATGGTCCAAGTTGGCCCCGGGCTCGTAGAATGGCCGGGTGCGCCGCTCTGTTCTCCACCACCGGTTCCAGACCCTGGCATGGCTTGCCATGCTGTTGGTGCTGTTCGCCCCGCTTGTGAGCCGCTGGCTGGTGCATGGGCACGTCGTTGCGACTGCCGCACCGGTGGCGGCCATGGACCACGCCACACATACCCAGCACGCGATGGAAGGGCACCACGACCATCACGCGATGGCGATGGAGCACGGCGAGGCCGCACAGAAGCCGCCCGCTGATCCACATGCCGACCATGAAATGGGTGTGGACTGCGATTACTGCCTGATCGCCGCCAGGCTGATCACGCTGTTGGTGGCGGCGCTGCTGCTGTTGGCGCTGATGGCACCGGTCTGCCGTGCGCTGCGCGGTTCGGTGCGGGCATTGCCGCAGCGGATCAGCGGTACATTGGGAGCGCGGGGGCCACCGGCCTTGATGGCCGTCTAAGCCCTGCCCGCACGCCCTTGGATTGATTATCCCGAGCTGCCAGGTCTGGCCTGGCACTACCGCGTGCGCGTTTCCCGAACTCCTTGAGCTGCCCTGCATTGCGGGGTGGCCTTGCATGCCGTGAACAAATGAAAACAAACCCCAACTCCGCGCGCCTGCGCAGGACCGCGCTGCCTGCGCTGTGTGTGTCCCTGCTGCACACCGTGCCCGCCATTGCCGACGATGCGGTACCTCCGACAACCCTGGATACCGTCCGCGTGGTCGATACCCGCAGCGGTTCGCTGTCCTCCACCGCCAATACCGGTTCGGCGCTCGGGCTGAGCGTGCTGCAGACGCCGGCCAGCCTCACGGTGATTTCACGCGAACAGCTGGAACAGCGCGGTGATTCCAATCTCAACGACGCGATCACCCGCGCTGGCGCGATCAGTGCCATGCCCCATCCGGGCAACGGCCTGAGTGCGCTGTCCAGCCGTGGCTTCACCGATGGCGCTTCGGTGATGCGCCTGTACGACGGCATGCGCCAGTATGGTGGTGTGGGCATCACCTTTCCGTTCGATACCTGGTCTATCGAGCGCATCGAGGTGCTGCGCGGGCCGGCCTCGGTCATCCACGGCGATGGCGCCATCGGCGGCGTGGTCAACATCGTGCCGAAGAAGCCTTCGCGCGGTGCCATCGAGAATGAGGTCGGCGTGACCCTGGGCAGTGAGGACACTGCGCGCCTGGGCTTCGGCAGCGGTGGCGCACTTACGCCCGAGTTGGCCTACCGGCTGGATGTGAGCGGCAACTACAGCAGCGGGTGGGTCGACCGCGGCCGCAACAACGATGCGACGTTCTCCGGCGCCCTGTTGTGGCAGCCAAGGTCGGACATGCAGTTCACGCTGACCCATGCGCAGGGCTACCAGCAGCCGATGCGCTACTTCGGTACGCCGTTGATCGATGGGCGGCAGCTGGATGCGCTGCGCCACGAGAACTACAACGTGGCCGACAGCGTAATCCGTTTCCGCGACCGCTGGACCCAGCTCGATGCGGCCTGGACGCCGAACGGGAACGTGGAGTGGCGCACACGCGTCTACCAGATCGACAGCCAGCGCGACTGGCGCAATGCCGAGGCCTATGTCTACAACGGGCGCACGGGCCTGATCGACCGCTCTGGCAACACCCAGATCACCCACAACCAGGACCAGACCGGACTGACGTCCACGCTGCGCCTGCTGGGCAATGCAGGTGGTCAGCCGAACAGTTTCGCCGTCGGCTTCGATGCCAACCGTGCGCATTTCAAGCACACCAACAACACCTATGCGGGCAGCTCGGGGCCGGTGGATCCTTTCAACCCGGTGCCCGGTGGGTTCAGCAGCGATGCCCCCAACCTGCCGCGCTACCGCAACAGCGCCGAACAGGTCGCGTTGTTCGTGGAAGACCGGCTGGAACTGAGCGAGCGCTGGTCGGTGCTCGCTGGCTTGCGCCACGACCGTGCCACGATCGACCGCAACGACCTGATCAGTGGCGAGCGTGCGTTCTCCAGGACCTACAACAGCACCGGCTGGCGCGCGGGCACGGTCTTCGCGGTGCAGCCTTCGTTGACCCTCTACGCGCAGTACTCGCAGGCGGCCGACCCGGTCAGTGGTCTGCTGATGATCAGCCCGGCCAACGGCGAGTTCGATCTGGCCAAGGGCAAGCAGATCGAGATCGGCATGAAGCAGGCCTTCGACGGAGGCGAGTGGACGCTGGCGGCCTATCGCATCCGCAAGACTGGCCTGCTCAGCCGTGATCCGTTGCAGCCCGACCGTCGCGTGCAGGTGGGGGCACAGACCTCAAAGGGAATCGAAGCTTCGTTGAACTGGAGCTTCGCGCCGCAGTGGTCGCTGGATGCCAACGCGACCGTGCTCAAGGCCGGGTTCGAGGATTTCCTGGAAGCCACCGGCACGCCGGCGGCGATCGTGTCGCGTGATGGCAACGTGCCGCCGAACGTGGCCGAACGTTTGGCCAACGTCTGGTTGAGCTGGCAGTTCCTGCCTGATTGGAGCGTGGCCAGTGGCTTGCGCTACGTGGGCAAGCGCTATGCCGACAACGCCAACACGCTGCAGCTTCCGGGTTACGCCACCACCGATCTGGCCCTGACCTGGCAGGCCGCGCCGCGCACACGGCTGACCGCGCGCGTGTTCAACGTGTTCGACAAGGCGTACTACGGCACGGCGTACTACACCAGCACGCAGTGGCTGCTGGGCGCGGACCGGCGCGTCGAGTTCAGCCTCGACCATCGCTTCTGAGGACGCACGCCATGTCGTTGCGATCCACCGCCAGGCGCTGGACCTACCTGACGCATCGCTGGCTGGGCATCGGCGGGTGCCTGCTGATGCTGCTGTGGTTCGTCAGCGGCATGGTGATGCTGTTCGTCGGCTACCCGAAGCTGACGCCAGCGGAGCGGTTGGCCGCGCTGCCCGCATTGGTCGACGCGCGGGGCTGGCAGGCACTTTCCGTGCTGCCGGAAGTGGTGCGACAGGAGCCTGAGCGCGTCGTGTTGACGACGCTGCGTGGCGAGCCCGCCTACATGGTGCGCTCCGGCGCGAACGTGGGTGCGTGGTCGGTTCTTGCCGGACACGCATTGCCGCCGGTATCGGCGCAGTTGGCCGAGGTTTCCGCCGCGCAGTTCGCCGGCGGCCCTTCTTTCGTTGGCGCCATGCCGCTGGACGAAGACCGCTGGGCGCATTCGCGCGCGCTGGATCCGCATCGACCGCTGTATCGCGTCGGCGTCGGCGGCGCACAGCCCGGTGATGTCTACGTGTCCTCGCATACCGGCGAAGTCGTGCTGGATGCACCGCGCCTGCAGCAGCGCTGGAACTATGTGGGTGCGTGGTTGCACTGGCTGTACTTCCTGCGCATGCAGTCGGTGGACCCGGTGTGGACCTGGACGGTGATCGTGCTGTCGGCGCTGTGCACGGTGGCCGCAATCAGCGGGATCGTGGTCGGCATCTGGCGCTGGCGGTTTCGCGGGCAGTACCGGTCCGGGTCGAAGACGCCGTACCAGGAGCCATGGATGCGCTGGCATCACCTGATCGGATTGATGGCGAGCGCATTCGTGTTCACCTGGATCTTTAGTGGGTTGATGTCGATGAACCCGCTTGGGGTGTTCAGCAGCTCACGCGCTTCGCTTGACGTTGCGCGCTATCAGGGTGGGGTGCCGGCGGATACTGGCGTCCTCGCGCAACCGGCTGCAGTACTGGCTGCGGTGCATACACCGCAGTTCGTGCCGGTCGAGATCCAGTGGCGGCGCATCGGCGGTGAACTGTTCGCGGTGGCGCTGGATGGCAATGCCGATTCGCGCGTGGTCAGTGAGCGTGGCGGCGCACTGCAGGTGTCCACTGCGTTCGGTGCAGAATGGTTGCGGGGCAGGGTCGCGGCGATGTCCGACGCGGGGCTGCGCGGATTCACCATTCTGCAGGCGCCCGATGCCTACTTCTACCCACGCGCTGCAGAGGCGATGAACGGCGCCGCGGTACGTCGCTTTCCGGTGGCGATGGCTGATTTCGATGACGCTGAGGCAACCCGCGTCTATGTTGACCTGGCCACCGGCGATCTGCTGTTGGCGCTGGGCAAGCGCGAGCGCGCAGGTCGCTGGCTGTTCTCCTTCCTGCACAGCTGGGACTTGCCGGCAATGCTGCGGCAGCACAGTGCGCGGCTGGTCATGCTGCTGCTGCTCAGCCTGGCAGGCACCGCGTTATGTGCAACGGCAACCGTCATTGGCTACCGGCGGTTGCGCATGACATTCCGGCACAAGCGCCGCCATGCGCCTCATGCCCGCAGCCAGCGCGTCGACACCGCCACCAGCAACAGCGCCATCGCCACACCGACAAAGGCGGCGATGAGGCCGAAGTGATTGGCGGCGAAACCGATCAGCGCCGGGCCGGCAAGAATGCCGGCAAAGCCGAGGGTGGACACGGCGGTGATGGCGATCGCCCGCGGCATCCTGTTCTGGCTGCCAGCCAGCGAGAACAGCGCCGGTGCGATGGTGGCGCAGCCCAGGCCGGCCAGCACATAGCCGACCAACGACACCTGCCATGGCGTGACCAGGGTGAGCACCAGCACGCCGGCGCAGGCCAGCAGCGCACCAGTCACGATCGCCCTCTGCCGGCCGATGCGCTCTACCAGGTTGTCTGTGCGTTAATGTGCAGTATCTGGCGTTGGTGGCGGCGCGTAGGGACGCCTGTACACACTGCGGCTGCAGCGCTGGTGAATCGCGCGCGAGTTGGTGCTGTCCATCGCCTTTCCAGCGCGGCATCATGGCAAGGCACCCGGCACGGAACCCTGCATGTCCTCCACTGTTCACCACAAGCTGCGCATCGGCGCCGATCAGTTCACCGGCCAGAAGGTGGTCGACCAGCAGTTCCTCGAATGCGATTTCTCCGGCGTGGACCTCACCGCCACCGAGTTCGTGAACTGCGGCTTCTACGATGCCGACACGCGCACCGGGTGCCGTTTCAGTGGTGCCACGTTGAAGGAAGCCAGCTTCCGCCAGTGCGACATCAGCATGTGCAACTTCAACTTCATCAAGGCGCTGGGGCTGGAAATCAGCGAATGCCGCGCACAGGGTGCCGATTTCAGCAACGCCAGTTTCATGAACCAGATCACCACGCGCAGCTGGTTCTGCAGTGCCTTCATCAAGAAGAGCAACCTGCGCTATGCCAACTTCTCGCGGGTGACGCTGGAGAAGTGCGAGCTGTGGGAAAACCGCTGGGACGGCGCCAACGTGAGCGGCGCCAGTTTTGCGGGGTCGGACCTGTCCGGCGGCCAGTTCGATGGCGTCGACTGGAATTCCGCCAACTTCACCGATTGCGACCTGACCAACTCCGAACTGGGCGAACTGGACCTGCGCAGCACCAACCTGCGTGGCGCCACGCTCGATGTGCAGCAGGTCGCGCTGCTGATGCAGCGGATCGGCATCACCGTGGTGCCATGAGCGTGCGTCGCGGCGCTATACCGGTGTGGCCGGCGCATGTGCCACCCAGCCCTTGAAGCTGAAGCCGGCGTAGAACAGTTCCACGTTCTCGAAGCCGGCCTCCTGCAGCAGCGCCACTTCCTGTTCGGGTGAGAGCAGCGGTAGGCGCTCGGCGATCGCCTCGACCGCGCGCTGTGTATCGGCACGTGGAATGCCGGAAGCCTCGGCGAACGCGGCGTAGCGCTGCAGCCAGCGATGCTTGCCGTCTGCGTCCTGCGGCACGCTGTGGTGGGCCACCACCAGCGGAGAACCCGGTCGCAGCCGTTGCCGCAGTTCGCGCAGGGTGTGCAGGCGCTGTTCAATGGTGAGGAAGTGCAGGGTCAGCAGGCAGGTGGCGCCGTCGAAGACGGTCTGCGGGGCATCGTCGATGTAGCCTTCCAGCAGCGTCACCCGCGTCATCAACGGCCCCAGGGTCTGCTCGGCCAGCGCGAGCATTGGCGCGGCAGGATCGACGCCGAGCATCCGCCATTGCGGGTGCGCTTCCGCGAAGGCCTTGAGCTCCAGGCCGCCGCCTGCGCCGAGCACCAGCACCTGGCCATCATCGGGTACGTGTTCGGCCAGCAGCAGGTGGCTCATCTGCTGTAGTCCGAGGAAACCCGGTACCTGCCGCAGTGGGCCGTCGGCGTAGCGGGCGACGGCGTTGGGATCGGAGAAGGACATCGGAAGGATTCCTGCGGCAATGGCGAACATCCACTTTACCGTGCTCGGCAAGTGTCGATTGCACAGTGGCCCGCCTTTGCTTAAGGTCTGCGCCTGCATGCATTCAAGAGATCGGGAATGGACCCTCGCAGCCCCGCGATGCCATCGGCGGAAGCCTTCGAACTGGCGCTGACAATGCTGGGACGGGAGGGCGTGGATGAGGAGCAGGCCGAGCGGGCGCTGCTCGCGCTCGGCAGCGAACACTGGCAGATGCGCCGCCTGCTGGTGTGGTTGCCTGAAGCCTTCGCCATGGCCCTGATCGGTCATATGGAACTGGGCGTGCAGCTGCCCGGTACATTCACCGCCTCCGACGCACAAGGCGAGCTGCATGAACTGCCGCTCGACCGTGAGCCTGTATTCGCCGCCGGTCTCCAGCGCGCCCTGGTCATGTACCACGAAGGTCCACGCGCCGCGTTCCGGGCGATCTGCCAGCGCAGTTCGTCGCTCAATGCGATCGACAACGCCTTGAATACCGGCGCCGATCTGCAGGGCGCGGCGCTTTCGGGTCCGGAGCTTCTGGACATCCCGGCAGAGACCTACCTCGCCCATTGAGCCGGGGCTTTTCAGAGCGCGGGCTTCATCCCGTCTGCTTCCAGGCGATACAGGCCGGCCAATCGCCAGTCATCGTGTACGCATCTGCAACGCCTTCCCAAGCACCTGCCAGATCTTCGGGTCCTGGCACTGCGACACATTGAAGCGCACGTAGTCGGCAGCCCGTTGCGACTGGCTGAAGGCATTGCCCGGCGCCACCACCACGCCTTCGCGCAGGCACTGCCTGGCCACCGCCGATGCATCGCGGCCATCGGGCAGCTGGCACCACAGGAACAGCCCTGCATCGGGTTGCAGCCATGGCGTGATGCCCAGCTTCTGCACCTGCCGCAGCGTGTGCTTGCGCGCATCGGCCAGGCGCGTGCGCACCGCCTGCATGTGGCGGCGGTAGCCACTGTCGGTCAGTGCGATCTGCATCAGGTGCGCGGCCAGGTGCCCACCGCCGAAGCTGGTGGCCAGCTTCAGATCGGTCAGTGCTTCGATCCAGTCGGGGCGCGCGGCGATGTAGCCGCAGCGCGATGCCGCGGAAATGGTCTTGGAGAAACTGCCGACATGGATCACCCGCGACAATCCATCCAGGGCCGCCAGCCGCGGCGCCGGGCGCAGCTCGAAGTCGGCGAAGATGTCATCTTCGATGATGATCAGTTCGCTGTGTTCGGCCAGGCCCAGCAGGCGGTGTGCCGTGGTCGCCGACAGCACCGCGCCGGTCGGGTTGTGCAGCCCGGCATTGGTGATGTACAGGCGTGGCGCGTGTTCCTGCAGCGCGCTGGCAAACACCTGCAGATCCGGCCCGGTGTGTGTGTACGGTATGCCGATGGCCTGCACCTGATGGGCCTTCAACATCGCGTGGTAATTGAAATAGCTCGGGTCGTCGACCAGCACGCAGTCACCGGGCTTCAGCAGGAAGCGGCAGATCAGGTCGACCGCGTGCGTCCCCGATTCGGCCAGCAGCAACTGCTCCATCGACGCGTCGATGCCCAGCGTGGCCGCGCGTCGCTGCAGCGTCTGCCGCAATGCCGGCAGGCCCAGCGGTCCTGCATAGTCCACCAGCTGCGCGGAGTCGGCGCGGGCCATGCGGCGCAGGCCACGGCGCAGGCCATCGTGGTACAGCCAGTCGCTGGGCATCCAGCCGCAGCCGGGCTTGAGGTGTCCCGGCGGGGTTTCCAGCGATTGCCGTGATACCCACAGTGGGTCCACCGCGCGATCCAGCCGCGGTTCCATTTCGGCCAGCGCCAGTGGTGCTGCCGGACCAGCAACGTAGAAGCCGGAGCCGGCGCGCGCGGCGATCACGCCTTCAGCGGCCAAACGTTCGTAGGCCTCGACCACGGTGGACACGGAAACGCCCATCGCCGTGGCCTGCGCGCGCACCGAGGGCAGGCGGCTGCCCGGGCCATCCAGGCGCGAGCTGATGCGGGAGCGGACGGCGTGGATGACGCTGTCGATGCGGCTGGGCGGTCGGGACATGCGCGGGACTGTAAGGGGATTGTGGGCAGTACAGTTACTTGTGACTGTACTGGATTGTAGCTGTGTATCGCCCGTGCCCGGTGGCCCAATGACGGGCACGGCCGGCCATTGCCCGGCATTTCTGGAGCAGGGTGTGGAACGGTCGGCAAGCGGGTGGATCAATGGCTTCATCGGTGTGGTGATCTTTGCCGGCTCGTTGCCGGCCACCCGTCTGGCAGTGATGGAGCTGGACGCCAGCTTCGTCACCGCCGCGCGCGCCAGCATCGCCGCGTTGCTGGGGCTGGTGCTGCTGCTGGCATTGCGCCAGCCGCGCCCGGTCAGAAGCGATCTGCCCGGTCTGGTGCTGGTCAGCCTGGGCGTGGTGGTGGGCTTCCCGTTGCTGACCGCGCTTGCCCTGCGCCACGCCTCCTCGGCACACACCATCGTGTTCCTGGGGCTGTTGCCGCTGAGCACGGCGGTATTCGGCGTCCTGCGCGGCGGCGACCGGCCGCGCCCGGCGTTCTGGGTGTTCTCGCTGCTGGGCAGCGCCTGTGTGGTCGGCTACGCCGCGCGCAACGGCATCGAAGCCTCACTGCAGGCCGACCTGCTGATGCTGGCGGCGATCGTGGTGTGCGGACTCGGCTATGCCGAGGGCGGCCGCCTGGCCCGGCATCTGGGTGGCTGGCAGGTGATCAGTTGGGCACTGCTGCTGGCATTGCCGGTGATGCTGCCGCTGATGGTGGCGATGCGCCCGTCCTCGTTCACGGCGGTCGCCGCGTCGGCCTGGTGGGCGCTGGGGTACGTGGCGGTGTTCAGCATGCTGGTCGGTTTCCTGTTCTGGTATCGCGGCCTGGCCCAGGGCGGTATCGCGGCGGTCGGCCAGCTGCAGCTGCTGCAGCCGTTCTTCGGCCTGGCGCTGGCGGCGCTGCTGCTGCACGAGACCGTCAGCGCCGGCATGTTGCTGGTGACCGTGGCAGCGGTGATCTGCGTGGCCGGCGCCCGCCGCTTCAGCCGATGACGCGCGATAGCGTCGGCGTATCGTGGCGTGCCGCCAACAGTATTGGCCGGGGCCGGCGCGCCTGGTTGAAGCTGTGCCGATGAAACCCAATTCCAGTATCTCGTTCGAAGGCCAGGTGGGCCTGGTGACCGGTGCCGCCGGTGGCCTCGGCCTGGCCTACAGCCGCCTGCTGGCCCAGCGTGGCGCGCACGTGGTGATGCATGACGTGGGCGCCGCGACGGACGGCACGGGTACCGATCCGCAGCGCATCGTCCAGGCGGTGGCAGCACTGCATGCCCAGGGCCTGCCGGTCGAAGCTGCCAGCGGCCCCATCAACCAGCGCAGTGGCTGCCACGCGCTCGTGCAGGACATCCTGCAGCGGCATGGTCGCCTGGACTTCATCATCCACAACGCCGGCTGGGTGGCCTACGCCGGTATCGAAGTGGTGGAAGACGATGCGCTGGAGCAGATGCTGTGCCTGGCGGCGAAGACACCGCTGTGGCTGGCACAGGCGGCATGGCCTGCGATGCGTGCTGCCGGCGGCGGCCGCATCGTGCTGACCACCTCCGATCGCGCGCTGTACCCGCAGTATGCGCAGCGCGGCCTGTGCGGCTATGCAATGGCCAAGCTGGCTGCGCAGGGGCTGGTCAATGTGCTGGCCTTGGAAGGCGCCGAACACGGCATCGTCGTCAACGCGGTGTCGCCGGTGGCCAAGACCCGCATGTGGGGCATCGACGGGGAGCCGGATGAACTGCATCCAGAGGCGGTGGCGCCCGGGGTTGCCTTCCTTGCCTCCACGCGTTGCCGGCAGGGTGGCTGGACCCTGCGGGCCAGCAACGGCCAGTTCCATGCATTGCGATTGCAGGAAGCCGAACACGTGGCCTATCCGCGCGACCTGCGTGCGGTCGCAGCGGACAGCATCGAATCGGTGGCCCTGCAGTGGCCGGTCATTGCGCGGCCGAGTGTCGATGCGCGCGGTTGAACGCGTACCCTAGGCAGGTCTCCACCTGCCTGCGATGAAATGATCGATCTGCGCCTGCTCCGCCAGTTCGTGGCGGTGGCCGAAGAACTGCACTTCCATCGCGCTGCTGCGCGCCTGCACATGTCGCAGCCGCCATTGACGGCGGCGATGCGGCGCCTGGAAGACGAGGTGGGTACCGGGCTGATCGTACGCGGCAACCGCACGCTGGGCCTGACCGCGGCGGGGCAGACGCTGCTGGTGGAGGCGCGTGCAACCCTGCAGCATGCCGAACAGGCGCTGCAGCGCACGCGGGAAGCGGCGGCAGGGCAGACCGGCAGCCTGCGCGTAGGCTATGTCGGCAGCGCACTCTATGGGCGCCTGCCGGCGCTGATCCGCCAGTTCCGTCATGCGTTTGCGCAGGTGCAGCTGCATCTGCACGAAGCCACCTCGCGGCAGCAGCAACAGTGGCTGCGCGAAGGGCGCATCGACCTGGGCATCCTGATTCCGCCGATCATTTCCGCAGAGCTGCATCTGCAGGCGTTCGACCTTGATCGACTGGCCATTGCCCTGCCGCGCGCGCATCGGCTGGCCGCACGGCAACGGCTGGATGTCCCAGCCCTGGTGGACGAGCCGTTCGTTTCATGGCCATCGGCCGAAGGCATCGGCTTCCACGCGCAGGTGCTGGGCCTGTGTACTGCTGCCGGCTTCACGCCGCGGGTCGTGCAGGAAGCACAGGGCATGCACGCAGTGCTGTCGCTGGTCGCCGTGGAAGCGGGCGTGGCGATCGTGCCGGCAAGCATGGCCGGGTTCCGTCCCGAGGAAATCGTCTATCGGCCCTTGGACGGCGGCAACGCTGCGTTCGAACTGCAGTTCTGCATGCGCCCGGAATCACCCACGCCGGTGCTGCAGAATTTCCTGGCGATGGCAGCACAACCGGTAGTGTCGTGATTGCCGGCAGGGCATCCGTATTGCATGCGCGGGTGCGGCGGTGATCCGCGTCGTGCATGCCTCCGGAATGTGATTCGGCCTGCAGTTCTGTCTTCGGGAATCATGCCTGCGGCAAGCCTGATGCACCGGTGCGGGCAATCCCTACATACCGCCTCGGCTACGACGACCAGCATGTCCCCGTCGGCCATCATCGGCCGGCTGGGATTGGCGTCCTACAATCAACTCTGGCACGTGATCGGCAGGCGCACGGATGGCGCCTGCGGATCTCGTGCCCCGCTGTCCGTGGTGGGCGATGTGTGGGGATCACAATGATCCGCCGGTCAGTCCCAGAGTTGTCCGGTACGCCAACCCGCATCGCCCGCCGCCAGTTCGTGGTCAGCCACGAATGCGCTGATGGCGCTTGCCTCGGGGGTGGCAATGCACGTCGTGCGCGGGCGGCGGCGGGCGGTGCATCTGTCTGCTCAGCGGGGACGGGCGAACAGATGTTCGGCCGTGTAATCGATGAACACCCGCAGGCGCGCGCTGGGGTGGCGATTGCCCGGCCACAGCAGTGAGAATTGTCCGTGCTGCCGTTCCAGCATCGGCAGCACCTGCTGCAGCCGGCCATCGGCCAGTGCTTCGGCCGCCAGGAAATCAGGCATCCAGGCCACGCCCATGGCACCGATCGCCGCGGCCAGCAGCGCTTCCATGTTGTTGCAGGTCATTGCCGTAGCCAGAGCAGCGCCGGCATCGCCATTCACGCCGGGCAGGCTCCAGGGCTGCAGCGTGCCGGTGGTCGGGAAGCGGAAACGCACCGCCTGCAGTGAACGCAGTTCCGGCAGCGACTGTGGCCAGCCGTGTGTTCGCAGGTACACCGGCGCTGCGCACAGCACGAAGTGGAAGCTGCCGAGGCGACGCGACATCAGGCTGGAATCGGCCAGTTCACCGCTGCGTATCACCGCATCCAGCCCTTCGCTGACTACATCCACGAGGCGGTCATTGAAATCCAGTTCCAACTGCACCTGCGGGTAGCGCTGCTGGAAGCCGGGCAGCACCGGCAGCAGAAAGCGGTAGCCGATGGTGGGCAGGCCAATCCGCAGCAGGCCGCGCGGAGCGAATTGGCGTTGCGCAAGATCAGCCTGGGCCTCGGATAGTTCATCCAATGCCCGGCGGCAGCGCTGCAGCAGCAGGTCGCCTTCGTCGGTGAGGTGCATGCGGCGCGTGGTGCGGTGGAACAGTCGCGTACCCAGGTCCTGCTCCAGGCGGGCGATCCGCTTGCCCACTGCGGAGGCGGACAGGCCCAGCACCCGGGCGGCACCGACAATGCTGCCGGCCTCGGCGGTGCGGACGAAGGCCAGCAGTGCGGAAATGGAGTCCATGGCGGAATGATTCCGGAACATCTGGCTGCAATCAAACGCCTGCGGGCCTGTTTTTCCCGGATCGCGGCCTGTTCATCATCAATGGCCCCTTCTGCAGGAGGCCGCGATGGCCCGTTTTCTGACCGATTCCCACTCCGCGCAACGGCGCTGGGCCCTGTTGTCGGTGTGTCTGGCCGCGCTCGCGTTGCCATTGTCGTTCTCGGCCGGCGCTGTCGCGGTGCCGGTGTTGGCCATCCAGTTGGCCAGTTCGCCCGCTTCGCTGGCTTGGGTGACCAACGCCTTCATGCTCGGATTCGGCAGCCTGCTGTTGGCGGCAGGTGGGCTGGCGGACCGCTATGGGCGGCGTCGCCTGTTCCTGCTCGGCAGCGGCGGCTTCGCGTTGGCGACGATGTTCGTCTGCCTTGCGCCGGATCTGTTCTGGCTGGACCTGGCGCGCGGGTTGCAAGGCGTGGGCGCTGCGGCGGCATTGGCGTCGGGCAGCGCCGCGTTGGCGCAGGCGTGGCACGGCCAGGCCCGCACGCGCGTGTTTGCCCTGCTGGGCACGACCTTCGGTGCCGGCCTGGCGCTGGGGCCACTACTTGCAGGCGTACTGCTTGAGGCGCTGGGCTGGCGAAGCGTGTTTGCCGCCGGAGGTGTACTGGCTCTGCTGGCGTGCACGCTGGCAGCCCGCGTGCTGCCGGAGAGCCGCGGGCAGGCTGCGCAGCTGGACGTATCGGGCATGCTGGCTTTCAGCCTGACACTGAGCATGCTGACATTGGCGCTGTTGTGGCTGGGCGAATTCGGCCTGTACGCAGCGCGGGTGCGATGGGCATTGCTGGCGACCGTGTTGCTGGCGGCATCGTTCGTGCTGATCGAGCGCAGGCAGCCGGCGCCGTTGCTCGATCTTTCGCTGTTCGCACAGCGGGCATTCGTCGGTGTGCAGCTGCTGCCGGTGGCAACCTGCTTCGGCTACGTGGTGCTGCTGGTGGTCCTGCCGTTGCAGTTGCTGGGTGTGCATGGCCAGAGCGTCGCCACCGTTGGCGTGCAGATGCTGGCGCTGTCCGCGCCGATGCTGGTGCTGCCACTGCTGGCTGCGCGCTGGGCCGTCCGGCTGGGAAGCACGCGCCTGTGTGTGGCTGGGTTGCTGCTCTGCGCGCTGGGGCTGTATCTGCTGTCGCGGCAGGCGGCACATCCATTGCCGGCGCAATGGATCCCGCTGCTGGTGCTGATCGGTACAGGCACCGCATTGCCATGGGGCTTGATGGACGGGTTGTCGGTCAGCGTAGTGCCGGTGCAACGCGCGGGCATGGCGGCGGGAATCTTCGGCACGGTGCGGGTAGCGGGCGAGGGCATCGCACTTGCTGCGGTGACTGCACTGCTGGCGACGCTCATCGGTCAACGCCTGCCGGGCGCATCCGCTCCGGCAGTGGGCAAGGCCGCGGTTTATCTGGCTACCGGTGCACTGCATTCGGCCCAGCCGCTGCTGCCTGGGTCAACGTCGCTGCAGTTGCAGCGCGCCAGCGGCGAAGCGCTGGCGCAGCTGCTGCACGTGTTGTCGGCGCTGACCGCCGGCAGCTCCCTGCTGCTGCATGTGCTGCTGCGGCGGTCGCCGGCCGTTGCCGTGCTCAGAACCGATAGCTGATGGTGCCGGTGACCACGCGCGGGTAGCCAGCGAAACAATCGCCGAAGGTGCGGCACGGCGCGTAGTAACGCTTGTCGGTGAGGTTGGTGATGTTCAAGGCCCAGGTCCAGTTGGTCACCTGCACTTCCACCAGCGCATCGGCCAGGGTGTAGCTGGGGGTGATGACGCGGCCGCCATTGCCCAGCGACACCGTGTTGCCGACATGGCGAACACCCAGGCCGAGTTTCATCCGTGCGTCGTCGTCCAGCTGGAAGCCCTTGGACACCCAGGCCGAGGCCAGGTCCTGCGGGGTGTCGTTCAGGCGTTCGCCCACTTCCAGTGCGAAGTTGCTGCGGCTGACCTCGGCTTCGTTGCGCGCCAAGGCTGCCGTGACGGTGAGCTCGTTGGCGAACTGGAACTGGCCTTCCAGCTCCACGCCCTTGGAACGGATCTGGCCGGTCTGCACCACGTTCAGCACGTTGTCCGGGTCGTTGGTCTGGCGGTTGGTCTCGGTGATGCGGTAGGCGGCCAGGGTCAACAGCATGTTGCGGGCCGGCTGCCATTTGATGCCGCCTTCGGCCTGGCGCCCGCGCATCGGCTTGAATGCATTGCCGAACAGATCCTGGCCGGACACCGGCAGGAACGATTCGCTGTAGCTCAGGTACGGCGATACGCCGCCGCCGACGTCGCCGATCAGGCCGGCGCGGTAGGTGGTGGCATCGTCGGTCTGGCTGGGCTGGCCTTCGGTCTTCGAACGAGCATGGTCGCGACGCGCACCCAGCACCAGCGACACGCGATCAGCCCAGCGGATCTGGTCCTGCACATACATGCCCAGCTGGGAAGACTCCTGGTCCGGCTGGCGCTCCCAGCCACGAACGGTCGGGGCGATCGATACCGGCGTGTAGACATCGATGGGGGTGCCGGTGGCATCCAGCCGCTGCAGCTGCTCCTTGTACTGGCTGTAGTCCACGCCGGCCAGCAGCAGGTGCTGGAAGGCGCCCGTGGCGAAGTCGAACTGCACGGCGTTGTCGGCGCTGATCACCTGGATGTCGGGCTGCGTGCCGTAGGCGGTGCGGTTGACCATGCGCCGGTCGGCATCGATGAAGGGGTTTTCCGGGTTGCTGTAGCTGTCCACATACAACTGCTGCAGGGTGGTCTTGCCGTCGATGTAGCGCACCGCCGAGCGCAGGCTGACCGCATCGTTGAAGCGATGATCGAACAGGGCGGTCAGGCTGTACACGCGCGAATCGATGCGGTCGAAACCGGCCTCGCCGATGAAGGTGGTCGGATCCAGACGGCGACCGGGCGCTGCGTGCAGGGTCGCGGCCAGCGGCAGGAACTGCTGGCTGGAGCCAGTCTTGTCGTGCTGGTAGCTGGCCAGCAGGGTCAACGTACTGCGTTCGCCGCGCCAGCTGATCGAGGGTGCCAGATACACGCGGTCGTCCTTGAGGACATCGGTCTGCATGTTCGATTCGCGGACCAGACCGACGAAACGCCCGGCAACCGTGCCGTCGTCATTCAGCGCACCACCGATGTCGCCCTGCAGCTGCCGACGATCGAAGCTGCCCAGCTGCAGGCCGACCTCACCGCTGGCGGCGCCGAAGCTCGGGCGCTTGCTCATGGCGTTGATGATGCCGCCGGTGGCGCCCGCTCCGTACAGCACCGATGACGGGCCGCGCAGCACTTCCACCCGTTCCAGGCCGTATACCTCCGGGCGTGCCAGCGGGCTGAAGCCGTAGCTGCGGCGCAGGCCATCCTGGTACTGCACCGGGTCCAGGCCGCGTACCGAACTGGCGTCATTGCGGGTGTCCAGGCCCCAGGCGTCGGCGGTGACACCGGCGCTGTAGCGCAGCACTTCCTGCAGGTTGTGTGCGCCGCGATCGGTGAACAGCTGTTGGGTGACCACGTTGATCGCCTGCGGCGTCTCGGTCAGGGCGGTGTCGGTCTTGGTCGCGGTGCTGGCGCGCTCGGCCACCACGGTCACCTTGTCCAGGGTCCGGGCCGCAGTGCCGTCCTGGGCCTGGGCGATGGCCGACGCCAGCAGGGTGGGCAGGAACAGCGTGTACAGCAGCGGGCGGCGCGACGGCAGGGCGGGCATCGTGGGGAATCCGGGAAGGGCGGTGACGGCGGATTATCCGGATGCCCGCCCCCAAATACAAATGATTCCCAAATGCACTTGCCGGTGATGAGCCTGGCTTCAGGGCAGGCCGTCTGCGGCGCCGCGGATGCTCATCCAGGTGCCGCCGTCGGGGGCGCTGCCGGCGCGGACACGGAAGCCGTGCAGCCCGGCGATGGCGGCCACGATCGACAGCCCCAGGCCAAAGCCGGGCCCTTGCCCGGCACTGCTGCTGCCGCGGAAGAAGCGCTGGTAGATCAAGGTGCGGTCCTGCGGCGGGATGCCCGGCCCGTTGTCGATCACATCGATCCGGGGCGCGCCGTGGTCGTCCACCGCGCGCAGCAGGATGCGCCCGTGCGCAGGCGTGAACTGCAGGGCGTTGGACAGCAGATTGGCCAGTGCTTCGAACAGCAGTTCGCGGTCGCCGCGCAGCATGCCGATCTGCGGCGCCACCTGCAGTTGCAGATCCTGTTGTTTCTCTTCGGCCAATGGCAGGTAGAACTGGTGCAGCTCCTGCAGCAGGTCGGCGATGTCGACCTCGTCGAAGGCCGAACGGCGCTGGTGGCTTTCCAGCTCGGACACGCGCAGCAGGGCGGCGAAGCGCGCCATCAGCATGTCGGTCTCCGCCAGCGCCTTGTCCAGCGGGTCCGCATGCGGGCCGTGTTCGTCCAGGCCCACGCGCATGCGATAGAGGTGTGCACGCAGGCGCGTGAGCGGTGTACGCAGGTCGTGCGCGATGCTGTCGCACACGCCTTTGACCTCGGTCATCAGCTGCTCGATGCGTTCCAGCATGGCATTGACGATGCTCGACAGCCGATCGATCTCATCGCGTCGGTTGGATACCGGCAGGCGTTGCCCGAGGTCGCCGGCAATGATGCGGTTGGTGGCCGCTTCGATCTGCTGGATCCGCTTCAATGGGCGCCGGCGCAGCAGATGCCAGCCCACCAGCCCGGGGATGACAGTCAGTGACACGCCCCACAGCAGTGCATCGAGGATGATGCTGTTGACCGCCATCAGCTTGCCGTTCTGGCGCACGAACACCAGTGTCCGGCCATCCCGGGTCACCACGCCGAGCGCGCTGCCACCGCTCTCGTGGCGGCCATCGACCAGCGTCCAACCCGCTACCTGATGCGAGTTGCCATCCAGCGGCAGTCCTTCGGGGATGGCCGTCAGCGGGCCCGCCATCGCCACGCCGGCCTTGTCGAACAGCCCGTACGTATACACCTGGTGCAGGTCGAAGCGCTGGCTGTCGCGCAGCGCGTCATCCAGCGCCGGGCCGTCGAAACTCATGAACAGATGGGCGCGCTGCTGCAGGCCGGATTCGGTCAGGTCGTTCAGGTAGTCCGAGATGCGCCAGTACATCACGCCCAGCAGCAGGCTGGACCAGGCCACGAACAGGATGCAGTACAGGCCCAGCAGGCGGCTGCTGGATGAGCGCCAATGGTCAGGATTGCGCGTCGAAGACATAACCGGTTCCACGTACGGTCAAGATCGGCTGCGGCCGGCCGGGTTGTTCGATGCGTTTGCGCACCCGGCCGATATGCACGTCGATCAGGTTGGTGCCCGGGTCGAAGTGGTAGCCCCAGACTTCCTGGAACAACATGGTGCGGGTGACCACCTGGCCGGCATTGCGGACCAGGAATTCCAGCAGTTTGAACTCGGTCGGCAGCAGGTTGATCTCCTGGCCGCCACGGCGTACCGAGCGGCTCATCAGGTCCAGTTCCAGGTCGCCGGCGCGCAGCACCTTGTCGCTGGCAGCGGCCTGGCCCTGGCGCCGGATCAGCACTTCCACGCGCGCGGCCATTTCATCGGAGGCGAACGGCTTGGTCAGGTAGTCGTCGCCACCAGCACGCAGGCCACGCACGCGTTCATCCACGTCCGACAGCGCACTGATCATCAACACCGGCGTGGCGATGCCTTCATGGCGCAGCGTGGTGACCAGGGCCAGCCCGTCAATGCCGGGCAGCATGCGGTCCAGGGTGATCACCGCGTAGTCGCCTGAACGTGCCAGCGCCAGGCCACTGCTGCCGTCGCTGGCCAGATCCACCTCGAAGCCGTGGCTGCGCAGCTCGGTGGCGATTTCCTCCGCGGTGACAAGGTCGTCCTCGATGGTGAGTACGCGCGGCATGGGCCACTTTGCAGATTGGGACCTGCGCATCCTCGCAACCGTAGGCGTGCACTGCAAATGAAAAATGTTTCATGCGTTTTTCGCTGGATCGCAGCGCGCTGTCTTCTATATTCGGCGCCGAACGCTCCCCCCGCGCGTGGAACCTGCTGCCGATGACCCTTCCGTACTTCTCCCTGCCTGCCGCGGGCTGGCGCCGGCCGCTGCTGGTGCTTGCCCTGGCTACCCTGCTGGCCGGCTGCGGCAAGGACGCGCCCAAACCAGGCAAGGCGACGCCGGAAGTGACCGTGCTGACGCTGCAGAACCAGACGCTGGCGCTGCAGCAGGAACTGCCGGGACGCACCATTGCCTCGCAGGAATCGGATGTACGCCCGCAGGTGGACGGGGTGCTGGTGAAGCGCCTGTTCGAGCAGGGGCAGCTGGTGAAGGCCGGGCAGCCCCTGTTCCAGATCGAGCCGGCGCTGTACCAGGCCGCCCTGAACGAGGCGCAGGCCAACCTCAGGACCGCCGAAGCGGCCGCCGTGACCGCTCGCCTGCGGGCGCAGCGGATGCAGGCGCTGGGCAAGGACCAGCTGGCCGCGCGCCAGGACGTGGACGATGCCATCGCCAGTGGCCAGCAGGCGGCTGCGGCCGTGCAGGCTGCGCAGGCAGCGCGCGAAACCGCCAGTACGCGGCTGGGTTTTGCCACGGTCACCGCACCGATTGCCGGTCGCATCGGGCGTGCGCTGTTCACCCCGGGGGCGCTGGTGACATCCGCCCAGGCCGATCCGCTGGCGCGGATCCAGCAGGTCGACCCGATGAACGTGGACATCACCCAGTCCAGCAACGAGTACCTGGCGCTGCGTCGCGCCATTGCCGAGGGGGGCGTGCAGGCCAACAGCGCGCCGGTGCGGCTGCGCCTGTCCGATGGCACCGACTACCCGCTGCCGGGCACGCTGGAATTTGCCGACATCGATGTGCAGCAGGAGACCGGCAGCATCACCCTGCGCGCGCAGTTCCCCAATCCTGATGGGCAACTGCTGCCGGGCATGTACGTGCGTGCGCAGGTAGGCCAGGGCACGCAGCAGCAGGCGCTGCTGGTACCGCAGTCGGCGGTGGACCGCAGTGCCAAGGGCGAGGCGCAGGCGTGGCTGGTCGACAAGGAGGGCAAGGCGCGGCTGCGTACCTTCCGCACCGCCCGCGCGGTCGGCAACCAGTGGCTGGTGCTTGATGGCATCAGCGCTGGCGAGCAGGTGGTGGTGGCGGGGGCGCAGGGCCTTGCCGACGGCATGCCGGTGCGGATGAAGACGGCGCCCGTGACTGCGCCGGCCGGAAAGGACTGAGCGCATGCTGCCGCGCTTCTTCATCCACCGCCCCGTATTCGCCTGGGTACTGGCGATCTGCATCATGGCGTTCGGCACGATTGCGGTGACCCAGCTGCCGGTCGAGCAGTACCCGGACATCGCACCGCCGCAGGTCAACATCACCGCCAACTACACCGGCGCGTCTGCACAGACGGTGGAAGACAGCGTCACCCAGGTGATCGAACAGCAGATCAAGGGCATCGACCACCTGCTCTATTTTTCCTCCACCAGTTCGTCTTCGGGGCAGGCGCGGATCACGGTCACCTTCGACCAGAGCGCCAACCCCGATATCGCCCAGGTACAGGTGCAGAACAGCGTCAACCAGGCCATCAACCGCCTGCCGCAGGAAGTGCAGCAGCAGGGTGTGACCGTGGCCAAGTCGCAGGGCGACTCGCTGATGGTGGTTTCGCTGTACGACACCAGCCGGCGCATGGAGCGGGTGGACGTTTCCGATTTCCTGGTCAGCAACGTGCAGGACCCGATCAGCCGCATTGCCGGCGTCGGCGAGATCAATGTGTTCGGTTCGGCCTATGCGATGCGGGTGTGGCTGGATCCGCACAAGCTGCGTGCCTACGACCTGATGCCGTCGGATGTACGCAGCGCGATCCAGGCACAGAACACCCAGGTCACTGCCGGCGAGCTGGGGGCGTTGCCGTCCAGTGCGACGCAGAGCCTCAACGCCACCGTCACCGCGCAGTCGCGCCTGCAGACTCCGGAACAGTTCCGCGCGATCATCCTGCGCACGCTGCCCAGCGGCGCGGCGGTGCACTTGGGCGACGTTGCGCGAGTCGAGATCGGCGCGGAGAATTACCAGACCAGCAGCTTCCTCAACGGCTATCCGGCTGCGGGTTTCTCGGTGACCCTGGCCTCCGGCGCCAACGCGCTGGCCACTGCCGATGCGGTACGCGCTGAGCTTGAACGGCTGCGGCCTACGTTCCCGCCCGGGCTGCAGGTGGCCTATCCACGCGACAGCACGCCGTTCGTACGGGTCTCCATCGAAGGGGTCATCCACACCCTCATCGAGGCGATCGTACTGGTCGTGGTGGTGATGTTCCTGTTCCTGCAGAACCTGCGCGCCACCCTGATTCCTGCGATCACGGTGCCGGTGGTGCTGCTGGGTACCTTCGGCGTCCTCGCGGTGGCCGGTTTCACCATCAACACCCTGACGCTGTTTGCGATGGTGCTGGCCATCGGCCTGCTGGTCGATGACGCGATCGTGGTGGTGGAGAACGTGGAACGCATCATCCACGAAGAGCATCTGCCGCCACGCGAGGCAACCGAGAAGTCGATGGGCGAGATCACCGGTGCGCTGATCGGCATCACCGTGGTGCTCGGTGCGGTGTTCCTGCCGATGGCGCTGTTCGGCGGTTCCACCGGCATCATCTACCGGCAGTTCTCGATCACGATTGCATCGGCCATGACGTTGTCGGCGCTGGTCGCGCTGACCCTGACACCAGCACTGTGCGCGACCCTGCTCAAGCCCTCGTCGGCGCAGAAGCCACCGGGGCGCTTCTTCGCCGCGTTCAACCGTGGCGTCGACCGCAGCCAGTCGGCCTACCAGGGCAAGCTCGGTGGCGTGGTGTCCCGTCCGCGGCGCTGGATGGCGTTCTACCTGCTGCTGGTGATCGCCATGATTGCCTTGTACGCACGCATGCCCACCGGCTTCCTGCCGGTGGAGGACCAGGGCCAGGTGACCTTCCAGTTCTCCACGCCGGAAGGCACGCCGATGGCGCGCACCGAGGCGCTGGGCGAGCAGATCAGCCGTTACTTCATGGAGCACGAGAAGCAGAACCTGGACGTGGTGTTCGTGGTGGTCGGTCGCAACAACGCCGGTACCGGCCAGAATGCGGGGCAGGGCTTCCTGGCACTCAAGCCCTGGGACGAGCGCAAGGGCGACAACACCGCAGCGGCGATCATCGCGCGCGCCAATGCCTATTTCCGCAAACTGCCCGATGCCAAGGTCAACGTGCTGGCGCCGCCGGCAGTGCGCGGCCTCGGGCAGTCCAGCGGTTTCGAACTGTGGCTGCAGGACACCAGCGCGGCCGGACGCGTAGCGTTGCAGGCCGCGCAGGAGCAGGTGGTACGCGCGGCCGGCGAAGACGACGGACTGACCTCCGTGCGATTGAACGGGCTGGGCGACAAGGCCGAGCTGCGGCTGGACATCGACCACGCCCAGGCCAGCGCGCTGGGCCTGGCACAGGCCGACATCAATTCCACGCTGTCTGCCGCCTGGGGTGGCAGCTACATCAATGATTTCCTGGATCGCGGCCGGGTCAAGCGTGTGTACATGCAGGGCGACCAGCCTTACCGCAGCGTGCCCGACGACATCGGCCAGTGGTACGTGCGTGGCGGCAACGGCCAGATGGCCTCGTTCGCCAGCTTTGCCAGCAGCCACTGGGCGCGTGGGCCGCAGCTGCAGCAGCGTTTCAACGGCCTGCCGGCGATGCAGATCCAGGGCAGCGCGGCCGAGGGGCGCAGCTCGGGTGAAGCGATGCAGCGCATGCAGGCGCTGGTGGCCGATCAACCCGGGTTCGATCTGCAATGGAGCGGGCTGTCCTATCAGGAACAACTGGCCAGCAACCAGACGCTCTACCTGTACGCCGCTTCGATTGCCTTCATCTTCCTGTGCCTGGCCGCGCTCTACGAGAGCTGGACGGTGCCGGTGGCGGTGGTGCTGGTGATTCCGCTGGGCGTGATCGGTACGGTGCTGGCGACCACGGCTGCGGGCTTCGTCAATGACATCTACTTCCAAGTCGGATTGCTGACCACGATTGGATTGTCGGCAAAGAACGCGATCCTGATCGTGGAGTTCGCCGAAGCACGCTACCGCGCCGGCAGTTCAGCGGTGGAAGCGGCACTACAGGGCGCGCGCCTGCGCCTGCGGCCGATCGTGATGACCTCGCTGGCCTTCGTGGCAGGCGTCATCCCGCTGGCGTTGGCCACCGGCGCCGGCGCGGTCAGCCGGCGTGAAATCGGCATGAGCGTGATCGGCGGCATGCTCTCCGGAACGGTGCTGGCGGTGGTGCTGGTGCCGCTGTTCTTCGTGCTGGTACGGCGGGTGGGCAGGGCGCGGCCGGTGCACTGAGGGCAGGGGCGTCGGCTGTCACCTTCCTGCCGCAGGGCCATCACCCGGTCTTGGCCCGGGCGTCGGTAGGGTTGATCGTCCCCGTCCCCCACGGAGACCTGCCATGTGGTTGCTTGACCGACTCTGGCCCTCACGCCCTGCGCTGCCCGCCGCGACGCTGCCGCCTGCAGCAGACCTGCCCGCGCGTCGAACGCCGTTGAAGCGTCCGTTGCGCGTCGGCCGGGCCAGCATGGCACCCTGGCAGAAGATCGCGCCGCCGCCCCGGCGCAGCCGCCACTAACCGGTGCGATAACCGGTGCGATCAGACGGGTGGTTCACCCCGTCGCTGACCGGAACGGTTCCCAGCGCGAACGGATCGATGCCTTCCAGGCAGGCCACGTTGTAGCCGTACTGGTCCGGGTTGGAGCGGCGGCGATGGTGCGTGTAGATGCCACAGACGTCGCAGAAGTAGTGTTCGGCCACGTGCGTGTTGAACTGGTACAGGCGCAGATGGGCCTGGCCACGCACGATATGCAGCCCGTCTTCGGCCACGCTGGCGGCGATGGCGCCGCGGCGCCGGCACATCGAACAGTCGCAGCGGCGCGGGTCGACGATGCCCTCGGGCAGGTCCAGCAGCAGCTCGACGGTGCCGCAATGACAGCTGGCCCGATGCTGCGCCTGCACGGCGACGCCGGCCACGGTGGTAATGCCCATCCTCGCTCCCTGTATACCCTTGGTGGACGCCAGTATGCGCCCGCCGGCGCCAGCCTGAACCGTCGTAGATGTCGCCGTGAGGCGGCTTGTGGCTAACTATGCCGCCCCGGGACCCCGACAGGATGCCAGTGAAAGCCGCAGGACGATGGATGACAGGATGTGTGATGGTGCTGCTGGCGCTGTGGGTGGCCGGTCTGCTGACCTACCAGATGCCCGGGCCAGGCTGGCTGGGCGTGACCGCGGCGATGCTGTGGCTGCTGGCCGCCGCCTGGGCGGCCTGGCAGGTGGCGCGCGGCCGTGGCACGCGCCGGCTGTGGGTGGCTTTTGCCGGCGCTCTGGCGCTGGCGGGGCTGTGGTGGCTGCTGCTGACCCCACGCCAGGACCGCGACTGGGCCGATGACGTGGCGCAGCGCCTGCACGTGGAATCCTTCGATGGCCGCCACGTGGTGCTGGACAACGTGCGCGATTTCACCTGGCGCACCGAGACCGACTACGACGCGCGCTGGGTGCGCCGCAGCTACGACCTGGACCAGCTGCGTTCGGCCGATCTGGTGCTGTCGTACTGGATGGGCCCGGCGATCGCCCACACCCTGGTCTCGTTCGGATTCGAGGACGGGCGCCACGTGGTGTTCTCGCTGGAAATCCGCAAGGAGCGTGGTGAATCGTTCTCGGCACTGGGCGGCTTCTTCCGCAAGTTCGAGATGACGCTGGTCGCGTCCGAAGAAACCGACATCATCCGCACCCGCACCAACGCGCGCGGCGAGGATGTCTACCTGTACCGCCTGCACGGCATGGACCGCAACCAGCTCAAGACCCTGTTTGCTGCCTACATCGACCAGGCGCGCCAGCTTGATGCCACGCCCGGCTTCTACAACACGCTCACCAGCAACTGCACCACGATTGTCTTCGACCTGGCGCGGCATATCGCCCCGCGCCTGCCGCTGGACTACCGGTTGCTGGCCTCGGGCTACCTGGCCGAGTACGCGCAGGAGGTGGGGGCGCTCACGCCTGGCGTGCCGTACGCCGAACTGCATGCCAAGGGCCGCATCACCGAGCGCGCGCTGAAGATGGCACCCGACGATGATTTCTCCACCGTGATCCGCCAGGGCATCCCTGGCACCGAGCAGGACCTGCAGCAATGACCCCGATGATCCTGTTCCGCTGGCAGCGCGCGCTGCCGGCGTTGTTGGCTGTCTTCCTGCTGCTGGGTGGCAGCGGCTGCGCGATGGTCACCGTCAAGCAGGTGGCATCCAGCGATTACCTGGTCAACAAGCGCGCCGATGTGCTCAACACCGGCAAGCTCAGCCCCGCCTCGCGCGAGACGCTGAGTGCGGCCGGGCTGGACGAATCGCAGTGCGAGAAGGACTTCCTGGTCTGCCGCAGCACGCTGTTGATGACCGATGACCTCAACGTCGAGCAGCGGTTGTCGACGCTGTCCGAGCTGTGGGTGAAGGCCGCTCTGGCATTGACGCCGAAGAAGCAGGCGGCCAACGAACCGCCGATGAGCGATGCAGCGCTGGATGCGTGGCTGGAGGCGGCGCGCTATGGCTATGCCTATCTGTTCTACAGCGGGCGCTCGCCCTCCGATCGCGCGTTCGAGGATCGGCAGACGCAGGTACGCGATTACTACAACTATGCTGCCGAGAAGGCCGCCGTGGTGTTGTTCGCGCGTGCCCGTGCCGCAGCATTGGCCGGCGAGGACTACACCAAGCCGGTGTCGGCGGGCAGCTGGACGCTGGCTTCCGATTTCCAGCGCCTTTCATTGAAGAGCATCCCCAAGCAGCTGGTGCCGGCCGGTACCGTCAGCTTCGTCGGCATGCGCAGCACCTATCGCCGCGATGGTTTCGGCGCCGAGCTGGTGATGGTGATGGACCCGCCGAAGCTGGTGGTGCCTGCCGTCGCCGCGGAAGGGGCCAAGGCCGAAACGGCACAGGCGCAGGCCACCAAGGAGGAGCAGGAGGAGGGCGTCCGCCGCGGACGCCGCCACCAGCACGATGATTCGGTGCCCGAGTACAGCGAGATGTCCTCGATCAACGTCACGGCATTGCTGCGTTTTGAAGGCAACACGCTGGAAGACGTGATGCGCACCCGCCAGGTGCTGCTGGATGGCTATTCGCCCGAGGCCACCGAGCGCATCACCCTGCATGGCGAAGAGGTGCCGCTGGCGGGCAACTTCACCGCCGCCTACGGTCTGTGGCTGGCGCAGAGCGGGTTCGCCACGCAGTCGCTGCGTACCCTGTTCGGCATGAGCGAGGGCATCGGCGAGCCGCACATCTACCTGATGCAGCCGTGGGATCCGAACCGCCGCATCATCTTCATGCTGCATGGCCTGGGCAGCAGCCCGGAAGCGTGGGTGAACCTGGCCAACGAGATCATGGGTGACCCCGAACTGCGCCAGCAGTTCCAGGTGTGGCAGGTGTACTACCCGACCAATGCGCCGATCGCGCTGAACCGCTACGAGATCGCCAACGCATTCAACGACACGTTGCAGCACTTCGACCCCAACGGCAGCACGCGCGCCTCGAAGGACATGGTCTACATCGGCCACAGCATGGGCGGCGTGCTGGCGCGCCTGCTGGTCAGCGACTCGGGCGACGTGCTGTGGAACGATCTGCTCGCCAACTACAACCTGAAGGGCGAACGCCTGAAGCGGGTGCAGTCCAAGCTGGGTCCGTTGCTGCACTTCAAGGCCGAACCGAACGTGGAGCGTGCGATCTTCATCGCCGCCCCGCACCAGGGCACGGACATCGCCGGCAACAAGGTCGGCCGCCTAATCGGCCGCCTGGTGCGCCTGCCGCTGACCATCCTCGGCAAGTTCGAGGATGTGTTCCTGGCACTGGCACAAGCCGAGCAGCAGGCGGATGGCACGGCCAAGCCGAAGATTCCCAACAGCATCGACAACCTCAAGGCCAGCGACCCGTTCGTGAAAGCCGCTGCGCAGCTGCCGATCACGCCGGGCCCGAAGTACCACTCCATCATCGCCCAGCGCAAACCGGAACTGCCGGTGGAGAAATCCGACGATGGGCTGGTGCCGTACTGGAGCTCGCACCTGCCGGGCGCGTTGTCGGAGAAGGTGATCATCTCCGGTCACAGCGTGCAGGAAACCCCGCAGGCGGTGCTGGAAGTGCGCCGCATCCTGCACCAGGACATCGATGAAGTGGGCACGGTGGCGAAGCCCTGATCGCGGCGTCCGCCGGGCGCGCCCCGGCGGAACCTGCGCCTCCGTCTACACGCGACGTGCAATCACGGTGGCGAACGCGGCCAGGCCCAGGGTGATGGCCAAACACAGGATGTAACCGGTATGCGGGGCGCTTTCCACGAACAGTGCGAACAGCGCGCCGGATACCGCCAGTGCGGTGGTCACCGACAGTGCTTCGCTCAACTGCAGGGCCGAGGTGTTCGCGCCTTGCTCGTGCGGTGGTGACAGTGACAACGTCAGCACCGACAGGCTGGCGTAGATCATGCCCATGCCGAAGCCGGTCAGCGTCCAGCCGACCAGTGCGACCGGCAGTGGCACCGCAGTGAACAGCACCGCCAGCGTCGCGGCGATGCCCACGGTCATCAGCGGCGTGCCCACGCGCAGCAGCTGCTGCCGCGACCAGCCACGCTGCTGGTGACCCTGCAACCACGAGCCGGTGAACCAGCCCAGTGCACCCAGGCTCAGCACTGCACCGGCCCAACTGGGTGACAGCCCACGCTCGCGCTGCAGCAGCAGGGGCAGGTAGGCCTCGCAGGCGAAGAACGCGCCAGCGGCCACGCCACGCAATGCGATCACGCTGGGCAGGCCGCGGCGCAGGCGCAGGGTGCCGGCGGGCAACAGGCGATGCACGCAGAACAGCAGCGCCACCATCGCCACGCCGATGCACAGCAGCGCCGGCACGCCCTGTTGCTGACCACCCAGATACAGCAGCAGGGCAGCCAGGGATGCGCCGGTGGCCCAGCGCACGATGCTGCCGCGTCCATGATCGGCAACACTGGTCGCTGGAACCTGCATGCGTTCCAGCGCCGGCCGCAGCAGCAGGCCGGCCGGTATCGCCAGCAGCGGCACCGCCAGGAACACCCAGCGCCAGCCCAGATGCTGCACGATCACCCCGCTCAGTGCCGGGCCGATCATCGAGGGCACCACCCAACCGGCAGAGAACGCGGCAAATACCTTCGGCCGCAGATGCTCGGGATAGGTACGGCCGACCATCACGTACAGCGAGACCGAGATCGCGCCAGCGCCCAGGCCCTGCAGCAGACGGCCGGCCACCAGCATGCCCATGCGCAGGGCGAAGCCCGCCAGCAGCAGGCCCAGCACGAAGCAGGCCAGGCCCCACCACAGCGGGCGTGCCGGTCCGTGGCGGTCAGCCCAGCGGCCGGCCAGGGTCATGCCGATCACGCTGGTGGCCAACGTGCCACCGAAGGCCAGGGCATACAGGCGCAGGCCATCCAGGGCCTCGGCCACGGTCGGCATTGCTGCGGCCACCGCCAGCGCCTCGAAGGCATGCAGGGAGACCAGGGCGACCATGCCCACGGTGGTGGCGCGGTAGCGCGCGGACAGGATGGAGGAATCGACCGGATCGGCCGTGGCAGCGGGGGAGGGCATCGGGCTCCTGCGGGGGCGGACGGGCCGCGCTTGTCATCTGGCGGCGATGGTAGCAGCATGCCACCTCAACCAAAGTTGAGGTCAATCGATGCTGGCACAGGACATGAGCGTCGGCGATGTCGCCCGCCGCAGTGGCGTGGCGGTCTCTGCGCTGCATTTCTACGAGCGCAAGGGGCTGATCAGCAGCCTGCGCACGTCGGGCAACCAGCGCCGCTACGCCCGCGACGTGCTGCGGCGGTTGGCGGTGATCCGCGTGGCGCAACGCGTGGGCATGCCGCTGGAAGCGGTGGCACGTGCGTTCGAGAGCCTGCCGCAGGGGAGGGCGCCGACCAAGGCCGACTGGGCCAAGCTGTCGGCACGCTGGCAGGTGGAGCTGGAGGAACGCATCCACATGCTGCAACTGCTGCGCGACGAGCTGACCGGCTGCATCGGCTGCGGTTGCCTGTCACTGAAGCGCTGCCGCCTGGCCAACCCGGATGACGTGCTCGGCGAGCGCGGCGACGGCCCGATGCGCTGGGGCTGACCGTGCTGGTGGGTGCCGACCCTGGTCGGCACGCTCGTTACCAGACGGTGATGGTTTCGCCGCTCTGGATGCCTTCCACCGCGCGCTGGAAGGCCAGCGCCGCGCGTTGTGCGGTTACCGCTTCAAAGCCGGGGAAGTAGGGGCCGTAGGCTTCCATCGATTCCACCAGCACGTTCGGGCTGACCACGTTGATGCGCAGCCCGCGCGGCAGCAGTTCCAGCGCCGCCGCCCGCACGAAACCTTCCAGTGCATGGTTGACGGCGGTGGCATTGGCGCCATCGCGGATCGGCTGCGCGCTGACGATGCCGCTGGTCAGGGTGATCGAGCCGCCAGCGTTGAGATGGTGCTGCGCGGCCAGTGCAAGGCGTACCTGGCCGAGCAGCTTGTCCTGCAGGCCGACGTTGAACTGTTCGGGTGTCATCTGCTGCAACGGGCCGAAATGCAGCTTGCCGGTGGTGGATATCACCGCATCGACCGGGCCGGTCTGCGCGAACAGTTCGCGCACGCTTGCGTCGTCGGTGAGGTCCACGCGCAGGCTGCCGCTGTGGCGGCCGGCAGCGAGGATGTCGTGCTGCTGGCCCAGGTGGCGGGCGACCGCCTGGCCGAGGGTGCCGCTGGCACCGACGAGAAGAATCTTCATGACAGCTCCTTGCGAGAGGGGATGGATGCAGTCTGCGCTGTCACCGGTTGGTTTGGTAAGTGGCTTATGATTCGCATATTCCTAACCATGGATTTGCAATGGATACCTTGCGCTGCATGCAGGCCTTCGTCGCCGTGGCCGAGCACGGTAGTTTTTCCGCTGTCGCCAGCCACCTGCAGGTGTCGGCGGTGATGGTAGGCAAGTACATCCAGCAGCTGGAAGCGCATCTGGGCACCGCGCTGCTGCAGCGGAACACCCGGCGCCAACGCCTGACCGAAGCCGGCAATGCCTATCTGGCCGGTTGCCGGCAGGTGCTGGAACAGGTGCAGCAGGCCGAGGCGGACGTGGCCGGGCTGCAGGTGCAGCCACGCGGACTGTTGCGGGTCAGTGCGCCGACCACCTGGGGCAGCTGTGTCCTGGCGCCATTGCTGGCCGAATTGCTGCGGGCACAGCCGCTGTTGAACATCGAACTGGACCTGAGCAATCGCCGCATCGATCTGATCGAGGATGGCTTTGATGCAGCGATCCGCGTTGGTCCGCTGCCGTCGCAGGAACTGGTGGCGCGGCCGCTGCCGCCGTATGCGATGAGCCTGTGCGCATCACCGTCGTACCTGCGCCGCCGCGGTACGCCGCGCACGCCTGCCGATCTTGAAGGACATGATTGCCTGAGCCACCTGGCCTGGCGCGGTGGTCACGGTTGGCAGTTGGCCAACGGCGAACAGGTGGACTGGGAAGCGCGGCTGACCAGCAATGACGGTTACGCGCTGCGCGAAGCGGCCGTGGCGGGTGCGGGTCTGGTGCTGCAGCCGACTGCACTGCTTGCCGGTGAAATCGCGGCAGGACGATTGAAGCCACTGCTGCGCGACTCTCTGCCCGAGCCAAGGCCGATGCACCTGATCTATCTGCCCGACCGTCGCCCTCGACCGCGGCTGCAGTGTTTCGTCGATTTCGTCATGGCGAAGCTGGGAACGTAGGTCCACGCCGCGCGTGGATGACGGTGGGTGCCGACCGTTGGTCGGCACACCTGTTTCAATCATTGGCCGCTGACAATTCCTGCCCGCGCACCTGCGCCGCACGCAGTGCCTTTTCCACCAACGCTTCAAACCCGCCGGCCTGGAAGTTCTCGATCGCCGCCTGCGTGGTGCCGTTGGGGGAGGTCACCCGGCGCCGCAGTTCGGCTGGGCTTTCACCGGCTTCGTCCAGCATGCGCGAGGCGCCCAGCAGTGTCTGCACCACCAGCGTGCGCGCCGCTTCTGCAGGCAGGCCTTGTGCGATGCCGGCCGCTTCCATTGCTTCGGCCAGCAGGAACACATAGGCCGGGCCACTGCCGGATACGGCGGTGACCGAATCCATCTGCGCTTCGTCGTCGATCCACACCGTGCGTCCCGCGCTGGCCAGCACGCGTTCGGCCTGCGCATGCTGCTGCGCATCCACCGCTGGCGTGGCATACAGGCCGGTGACCCCGGCGCCGAGCAGGGCCGGGGTGTTGGGCATCGCGCGCACCACCGGCAGCGTGCCACCCAACCAGCGCTGCAGCTGCGGGCTGGTGATGCCGGCGGCGATCGAGATCACCAACGGCTCCTGTGCCTGCGCCAACACCTGCAGTGACTGGCAGACCTCGCGCAGCACCTGCGGTTTCACCGCCAGCAGCCACGTGTTGCCCTGCGCCGCCGCAGCGGCCGCGTTGTCGTGGGTCTGCACGCCAAAATCGGCAGCCAGCTTTTCGCGCAGTTCGGCCACCGGTTCGGCCACGTGGATGTGCGCGGCCGGCACGCCCTGCCGGATCAGGCCGGCAATCAGGCTGCGGGCCATGTTGCCGCCGCCGATGAAGGTGATGGAATCAGCTGCCATGGGAATCTCCTTGGAATCAGGCCGGGCGCGGACGCGCGCCGAACAGGGCGGTACCGATGCGCACCAGGGTGGCACCTTCGGCGATCGCTTCAGCGTAGTCGCTGCTCATGCCCATCGACAGGGTGTCCACCTGGGCATGAGCGGCAGCCAGCGCCTCGAAAAGTGTGCGCATGCGCCCGAACGCGTCGCGCCGGCGCTCGGCGTCGGGCCACGGCGCAGGAATCGCCATCAGGCCGCGCAGGCGCAGGTTCGGCTCGGCGGCGATGGTTGCCGCCAGCGCGTCCACGTCGTCCGGCGCGCAGCCGTGCTTGCTCGACTCGTCATCGATGTTGACCTGGATGAGTACGTTCAGCGGGCCGCGTTCAGCGGGGCGGTAGCGGGCCAGCGCGGCGACCAGCTTGGGCCGGTCCATGCTCTGCACCCAGTCGAAGTGCGTGGCCACCGGTTCGGCCTTGTTCGACTGCAGGTGGCCGATCAGGTGCCATTCCAGGCCCAGCGGCTGCAGTTCCTGCATCTTGGCCAGCGCTTCCTGCACGTAGTTTTCGCCGAACGCGGTCTGGCCCTGCGCGGCAAGCGCAGCCACGGCCTCGGCCGGCTGGGTCTTGGACACCGCCAGCAGGCGCGGCGGTGGCCGCCCGGCGGCAGCGGCGGCGTTGTGCAGGTTGCTCAGGATCTGGGGCAGGGGAGTGGCCACGTAACGCGTTCCGTTCAATCAGGAGGCTATACTGCCGCCCGGGGAAAGATCCTTCCAGTCGAAGCCGTTATTGGGGAGTAGCCGCTCATGGATATCGCCGAGCTGTTGGCGTTTTCCGTAAAGAACAAAGCGTCCGACCTGCATCTGTCCGCAGGCCTGCCGCCGATGATCCGCGTGGACGGTGATGTTCGCCGGATCAACATTCCAGCCCTGGACCACAAGCAGGTCCACGCGCTGGTGTACGACATCATGTCCGACAAGCAGCGCCGCGATTACGAGGAATTCCTCGAAGTCGATTTCTCCTTCGAGATCCCGTCGCTGGCGCGCTTCCGTGTCAATGCGTTCAACCAGAACCGTGGCGCCGGTGCGGTGTTCCGTACCATTCCGTCCGAAGTGCTGACCCTGGAAGACCTGGCCTGCCCGCCGCTGTTCCGCGAGGTGATCCAGCAACCGCAGGGCCTGATCCTGGTGACCGGCCCGACCGGTTCGGGCAAGTCGACCACGCTGGCGGCGATGATCGACTACATCAACAAGAACGAGTACGGCCACATCCTCACCGTCGAGGATCCGATCGAATTCGTGCACACCTCGCAGAAGTGCCTGATCAACCAGCGCGAAGTGCACCGCGATACGCATGGCTTCAATGAAGCGCTGCGTTCGGCACTGCGTGAGGACCCGGACATCATCCTGGTCGGCGAGCTGCGTGACCTGGAAACCATCCGCCTGGCGCTGACCGCCGCGGAAACCGGCCACCTGGTGTTCGGCACCCTGCACACCAGTTCGGCGGCCAAGACCATCGACCGCATCATCGACGTGTTCCCGGCCGGCGAAAAGCCGATGGTGCGCTCGATGCTGTCCGAATCACTGCGCGCGGTCATTTCGCAGGCGCTGCTGAAGAAGGTCGGTGGCGGTCGTACCGCTGCGTGGGAAATCATGGTGGGCACCCCGGCCATCCGCAACCTGATCCGCGAGGACAAGGTGGCGCAGATGTATTCGGCCATCCAGACCGGCCAGCAGTACGGCATGATGACCCTGGACCAGCACCTGCAGGACCTGGTCAAGCGCAGCCTGATCACCCGCAACCAGGCCCGCGAATACGCCAAGGACAAGCGTCTGTTCGAGTAAGGCGAGGCAATGGCGGGGCAGGGCGCGCGAATACGTCGCCGGCCCCGTGCTGTTTCCTCCACCGACCGATTCCTGGTACATGCCCCATTGGGAGCCCGCCGTGAACACCACCGCGACCACCATCGATTTCACCTCGTTCCTCAAGCTGATGGCGCACCAGCGCGCCTCGGACCTGTTCATCACCGCCGGCATGCCGCCGGCGATCAAGGTCAACGGCAAGATCTCGCCGATCACCCAGACGCCACTGACGCCGCAGCAGAGCCGCGACCTGGTGCTGAACGTGATGACGCCGGCGCAGCGCGAGGAATTCGAGAAGACCCACGAATGCAACTTCGCCATCGGCCTGTCCGGCGTCGGCCGCTTCCGCGTGAGCTGCTTCTACCAGCGCAACCAGGTCGGTATGGTGCTGCGTCGCATCGAGACGCGCATCCCGACCGTGGAAGAGCTGAGCCTGCCGCCGATCATCAAGACGCTGGCGATGACCAAGCGCGGCATCATCCTGTTCGTCGGCGCGACCGGTACCGGTAAATCAACCTCGCTGGCAGCGATGATCGGTTACCGCAACCAGAATTCGACCGGGCACATCATCACCATCGAAGATCCGATCGAATTCGTGCACAAGCACGAGGGCTGCATCATCACCCAGCGCGAAGTCGGCATCGATACCGACAGCTGGGAAGCCGCGCTGAAGAACACCCTGCGCCAGGCGCCGGATGTGATCATGATCGGCGAGGTGCGTACCCGCGAGGGCATGGACCACGCCATCGCCTTCGCTGAAACCGGTCACCTGGTGCTGTGCACGCTGCACGCCAACAACGCCAACCAGGCGATGGACCGCATCGTCAACTTCTTCCCGGAAGATCGCCGCAACCAGCTGTTGATGGATCTGTCGCTGAACCTCAAGGGCGTGGTCGCGCAGCAGTTGATTCCTTCGCCGGATGGCCGCTCGCGCAAGGTGGCGATGGAGATCCTGCTGGGCACGCCGCTGGTGCAGGACTACATCCGCGACGGTGAGATCCACAAGCTGAAGGAGCTGATGAAGGAATCGGTCCAGCTGGGCATGAAGACCTTCGACCAGAGCCTGTTCGAGCTGTACCAGGCCGGTGAGATCAGCTACGAGGACGCACTGCGCTACGCCGATTCGCAGAACGAAGTGCGCCTGCGCATCAAGCTCAGCCAGGGCGGCGATGCCCGCACCCTGTCGCAGGGGCTGGATGGCGTGGAGATTTCAGAGGTACGGTAACGAAGGTGCCGCTGCCGGCGGCAGTGCGATGGATGGCAGGAGGGCATTCATGAAATCCAGTCATGACCGACTGCCATCCAGGTCGTTCAATCCGCTGCCCCTGCAGGCGTATCGTCATCGCTCCCCTACTGGAGCACGACGATGCAGACACGTGAACTCGGCCGCAGCGGCCTGAAAGTCTCCGCCCTGGGCCTGGGCTGCATGGGCCTGAGCCACGGCTACGGTCCCGCCGTCGAGCAGAGCCAGGGCATCGCCCTGCTGCACGCCGCGGTCGAACGCGGCGTGACCTTCTTCGACACCGCCGAAGTCTACGGACCGTATACCAACGAAGACCTGCTCGGCAGGGCGCTGGCACCGCACCGCGACCAACTGGTGATCGCCACCAAGTTCGGCTTCAAGGACGCACAGGTCGACACCGGCCTGGACAGTCGTCCGCAGAACATCCGTGCGGTGGCCGAAGCCAGCCTCAAGCGCCTGCGCACCGACTACATCGACCTATTCTACCAGCACCGCGTGGATCCGAACGTGCCGATCGAGGATGTGGCCGGCACCGTGCGTGACCTGATCGCCGAGGGCAAGGTGCGCCACTTCGGCTTGTCCGAAGCCAGTGCCGCCACGGTGCGTCGCGCGCATGCCGTGCAACCGGTGGCCGCAGTGCAGAGCGAGTACTCGCTGTGGTGGCGCGAACCGGAACGCGAACTGCTGCCGGCGCTGCAGGAACTCGGCATCGGCTTCGTGCCGTTCAGCCCGCTCGGTCGCGGCTTCCTGACTGGCGCGATCAACGCCGACACAACCTTCGCCGACAACGATTTCCGCAACACCGTGCCACGCTTCGAAGTGGAAGCGCGTCGCGCCAATCAAGCGCTGGTTGACCGCATCACCACGATCGCGGCGGCGCGGGGCGCCACCCCGGCACAGGTCGCGCTGGCCTGGCTGCTGGCGCAGGCACCGTGGATCGTGCCGATTCCGGGTACGACCAAGATCCATCGCCTGGAAGAGAACCTGGCTGCCGCCGACCTGCAGCTGTCGCCCGCCGAACTGGAACGCATCGCGCAGACGCTGCAGGAGATCGCCATCGTCGGCGAGCGCTACAACGCGCAGCGCGCAGCGCAGGCCAAGGGCTGATCGCAGTGGGTGCGGACTTTCGTCCTGTGCTGGGTGCGGTCTTTCGGTCTGTGGTGGGCGCGGACTCTCGTCCTGTGGTGGGTGCGGACCGTTGGTCCGCACGCCTCACCCCACCATCGGCCCGCGCAGCGCATCAAGCACGGTACGCATCGCCACGGTGACGTGCCGGCGTGACGGGTAATACGCGTAGTAGCCATCGAAATGCGGGCACCAGTCATCCAGTGTTGATTGCAGGCGGCCTTCCAGCAGGGCCGCCTGCACCTGGTCTTCGGGCAGCCAGGCCAGTCCGCTGCCGGCCAGCGCCGCAGCCCGCGTCATGCCCATGGTGTTGAAGGTCCACTGGCCAGAGACGCGGATGCTCAGCTCGTTGCCATCCTGGCCGAAATCCCACGGCATCAGGCCGCCATGGGTGGGCAGGCGCAGGGTGATGCAGTTGTGCGCGGCCAGATCGTGCGGATGCACCGGCGCCACGTGCTGGCGGAAGTACGACGGTGCACCCACCACGCGCATGCGCAGCGGCGGACTGATCGGCAGCGCCACCATGTCGCGTGCCAGGCGCTCACCGAGACGGATGCCGATGTCGTAGCGTTCGGCGACGATGTCGGCCAAGCCGTAATCGGTGGTCAGTTCAACCTTCAGGTCCGGGTACTGCTGCAGCAGCGGTGCCAGCCTTGGCCACGCCAGGTACTCGGCGGCGTGGCCGGTGGCATTGATGCGGATGGTGCCTGCGGGCCGCTCGCGGTACTCGGCCAGCGCGGCCAGTTCGTCTTCGATCTCGGCCAGGCGCGGGGCCAGGGTTTCCAGCAGGCGGGCACCGGCCTCGGTGGTGGCGACGCTGCGGGTGGTGCGGGTCAGCAGGCGCACGCCCAGTCGTTCTTCCAGCCCGCGCATGGCGTGACTGAGGGCGGACTGGGAGACGCCAAGCTGGGCAGCGGCCTTGGTGAAGCTGCCTTCGCGGGCAACGTGGACGAAGGCTTGCAGGTCGTTGAGGTTTTCACGCGGCATGAGGGGATGATACGGCCGGGCTGCGCCCGGCGCCCGAGGTAGTGCCGGCCGCTGGCCGGCAACCTCAACAGCAACAGCCGAAGCAAGAGCAAAAGCTGGGTTCCTGTGGGATGGCGGGGTGGGTCCGGTTGCAGGGGACGCTGCAAGTACGTCCCTGTAAGCTCGGTCGCGCCATCCATGGCGCTCACGCCCCTGCAACCGGACCCACCCCGCCTTCGACAGTTTCCCGGTGCTGTTGGTAGATGCTGTTGGTAGGTGTCGACCTTGGTCGACACGTAGATCCCCGCCATGCGTGGATGCGTACCCGGTGGTACCGGCGCTGGTCGGTAAATGCCGATGTCGATTTGTGGTTCCGTGGTTCGTCGAATGGGTACTTTCCAAACAACAGGGAGCAGCACATGAGCAGCGACAGCAAACCCAAGGGCCCGGCGTCCTATTTCCCTTCCATCGAAAAGACCTACGGGCAGCCGGTGACGCATTGGCTGGGGCTGCTGGCCAAACGGCCGGGCTTGAAGCATATGGAGCTGGTCAGCTTCCTGAAATCCGAGCACGGGCTGGGCCATGGCCACGCAAACGCCCTGGTCGCCCATCACCTGGCCACCCAGCGCTGAACCCACCGCTCCATCGAGCGCAGCGACCCGCTTCTGCTCTTCTTTTCTCTTTACGTGGCTGGACGCGCACGGAAATTGTCCAAGGCCGGGCGGGTGGGCTGTGCAGGGGCGTGAGCCGCATGGATGCGGCGACCGAGCTTACATGGACGTACTTGCAGCGCCCCCTGCACAGCCCACCCGCCCGGCCCACTGCCAGATTCGGAGGCATTACGCCGCCCAGCCGCGAGGGGCTGCGCCGTTCGCCGCAACTCCCAACTGAACGATTTCATCTGCAACTGTCATGCAGATCGTGTCTAATACCGCTCCCCACCCGTAGTGCCCCCACCTGTATGTCCCTCCAATCCCATGGCCCGGCGCCGTGCGACGACGCTGACGGCCACCTGGTCACCGCTGGCCCGCTGACCCCGCCGCCCGATGTTGCCGGCACCCCCGCCGATGAGAAGGCGCTGCGCCACTCGGTCGCCGAGGACGTGCAGGGCATGGTGCTGGCCATGCTCGTGGCCTCACTGGGCCTGGCGATCTTCGCCAAGGGCGGGCTGATGATCGGCGGCATGGCCGGCATGGCCTTCCTGCTGCACTATTCGATGGGCTGGAACTTCGGTCTGGTGTTCGTGCTGGTCAACCTGCCGTTCTACTGGGTGGCCGTGCGCCGCATGGGCTGGGAATTCACCCTGAAGACGTTCGCAGCGGTCACTGCCTGCGGCCTGCTCACCGACATCCTGCCGCGCTGGGCGGACTTTTCGCATATCGCGCCGCTGTACTCGGCGCTGGTCGGGGGCGCGCTGTCCGGCCTGGGCATCCTGTTCTTCATCCGCCACCGCGCCAGCCTCGGCGGCATCGGCATCCTGGCGGTGTACCTGCAGCGCACCCGCGGCTGGAGCGCCGGCAAAGTGCAGATGTCCTTCGATGCGTGCCTGATGGTGGCCGCGTTCTTCGTGCTGTCGCCGTCGAAAGTGATGTACTCGGCCATCGGTGCGGTGGTGCTCAGCCTGGTGCTGATGTTCAACCACCGCCCGGGCCGCTACATGGGCGTCTGATTCCGCATTCGGCGGATCGCCCGCCCAGGCGCCACCCGCCCAGGCGCCACCCGCCCCGGCAGCGCCGGGCCATGGCCGGCGGATGCGCATCAGCCGCGCGCTGCCTGTACCCACGGCGGTGCCAGCTTCAGCAGCGTTGCATGCACCGGGCAGTCCTCGGCATGCGCGCCCGGCAGGTAGCCCAGGCTCATCAGGAACTCGCCGGTGATCTCGCCGCCGGTGAAGCGGAACGTCTTCTTGAACAGCTTCACCCAGTCGGCCTTGCTGCGCGGATGGTGTGCGTCCAGCCAGGCGGCGAAGCTGCCGTGGCTCTGGCGCAGCTGCTGGATCACCTGCGCGTTGTGGATCGCCGCCAGCACCTTCAAGCGGTTGCGGATGATGCCCGGGTCCGACAGCAGGCGCTCGATGTCCTGCTCGGCGTAGGCCGCCACGCGATCAACGTCGAACGCGTCATAGGCCGCGCGGAATCCCTCGCGCTTCTTCAGGATGGTCTCCCAGCTCAGACCAGCCTGGTTGATCTCCAGCAGCAGGCGCTCGAACAGTTCACGCTCATCGCGCTGCGGGAAACCATATTCATTGGCGTGGTAGTACTCGTGCACCGGATGGCCCGGGGCGATGCGGCAGTATCCGCTCATGGTGTGGCCGCCTCCGCGCGGTCGTTGCTGCGATCAATCTCCAGCTGGCCCGCCGCGCCGTCAAGCAGCAGCGTCGGCCAGCGCGGCGGCTGCATGGTCAGGCGGCCGTCGCGCAGGGCCTGTGGGGCCCCGTCCGAGGTGCGCTGGTCAACGTCCTGGAAGGAAACATCACCCTCCTTTCTCCAGCCAGCCGGTTCGCGCACGTGCAGCTGGCAGCGCGGACCGCTGTACAGACTGGTCATGCACAGCAGCACGTCGTCTTCTCCATCGCCGTCCAGGTCACGGCGCAGGGTGACGCAGCGGTTGTCGCCGGTCTTGTCGTCGTCCAGGCAATCGCCCGCGTGCAAGCGACGGTCCAGTATCGCCTGCCACCAGTCATCGGCTGGCGAGGCGGTGCCCTTGGCCTGCACGATCCGTGACTTCAGGCTGGCGAGGTCGCGCACGCCATCGTCGATGTCGTTATCCCAGCGTGACTCGCGCTTCTGCCGGGCCAGGGCCTGCACGATGATGCTGGAGGCGCGCGTGTCGGCCGCCAATGACGGTGCTTTCTGCAGCGTGCGCAGCGCCTGCACACCTCGACGGCCCAGCTCGAAACGCAGCTGATTTGCGGCGTCCGCGGTCATCAACGCCGGATCGGCGCGCAGGCGCTTCATCTGGCTGGCCAGGGTGATGCGCACCGGGTCGATCACCGGCGAGATGGCCAGCAGTGCGGTTGCCAGCACGGCCCAGCACATCCAGCGGTTGACCGGCTCAAGCCGATGCAGCCAACGCCCGTGCCGGCGCAGTGCGGCGAAGGCGTAGCCGATGGCATAGCCGGCAATCAGCACCGCGACCGCCGCGCCCCAGAAGCGCGAGAGGGTCCAGCCGTACTGGCTGACCCGCAGGGACATCGCATACAGCGCCAGGCCGGCGTAGATCGGCAGTGCCAGCAGGCTGGCCTCGACCAGCCGGCGCAGCCATGCCGGGTAGGGCGGGGTGCCGTCGTCGTGCTGGTAGACCGCGTTGGCCAGGCTGATCAGCAGCACCGCCAGCACCAGCAGCAGGCTGGCGGCCGAACGCGTGGCCCACAGCGGCGCCAGCCCGGTGAACGGCAGCGACAGCACGAACAGCACCGCGATGAACGACAGCAATGGCAGCAGGCCGCGGCAGATCGCGAAGAGCACCTGGCGGGTGATCTGCATCGCGCGATGCTGGGTGCGCCCGATCAGCACGCCGAAGCCTGCCAGCATGCCGGTGGCCAAGGCGATGAAGGCATCGCTACCGAACAGGACGTGGAAAAAGTCGACCTTGACCATCCGGAACAGCGCCGCCCACAGCCACAGCAGCAGCCAGGTCAAGCCGGTGAACACCGCCGCCAGCACCAGGGTCAGCCCGTTCTGCCAGGCGCGTTCGAACAACGCGCCATAGTCGGCCCGCCAATGTCCGGCATGCAGGCGGAACTGCCACCACGGCAGGGCAATGAACGTGGCAACGGCCAGGCAGATCGAGAGCGGAACCTGCAGCACGGCCGCGTACAGCGCGGTTTCTCCGCTCAGGTTCCAGGCGGTCCAGGCGGCCAGCGCGAGGACCAGCAACGAGGCCAACCCGGCGTGCAGCCACAGGCGCCAGGCCTTCAGATCGACCAGCGTCAAGGCCACTGCGGTGGGCACGGTCAATACCCAGGCATACCAGCAGTAGCGCCAGCCGATGTCCCGGAACGGCCATTGATCCGCCAGTTCCTGGGCCGCGAAAAGCATCAGCCCCTGGAGCAGTGCGATCAACACGATCATGCTGCGGGTGGGCCATGACAGCGTTGCATCCTGCTGCATCGGGTCGTCCTGCTTGCAAGAGGGCCATCCTAGCCCATCCCTTCGCGCCCGCATCCGGTCGCAGCGGTTAGAATGGCGCCCATGCCAGTAACGCCGACTTCCCTCGCCAATCACCTGCTCGTGGCGCTGCCGTCGCTGATCGACGCCACCTTCGCCCGCACCGTCGCGCTGATCTGCCAGCACGACGAGAACGGGGCAATGGGGGTGCTGGTCAACCAGCCGTCCGAGTACACCCTGGGCGAAGTGCTTGCGCAGATGGAGATCGCTACCGGCGATGGCGTCCTGCAGGCGCGTCCGGTGCTCAATGGCGGACCGGTGCATCCCGAGCGTGGCTTCGTCATCCATGACGACGCGCGCGCGTGGGATTCCAGCCTCGTCGTCGGTGAGGGCCTGTACCTGACCACCTCGCGTGACATCCTCGAGGCGATGGCGCGTGGCGAAGGCCCCGCCAATGCCGTGGTCACCCTGGGCTGCGCGGGCTGGAGTGCCGGCCAGCTGGAAAGCGAACTGTCCGAAAACAGCTGGCTGACCGTGCCGGCCGATGCCGAACTGGTGTTCCAGCTGCCGCTGGAACAGCGCTGGCAGGGCGCCGCGTCGCGCATTGGCGTCGATCTGTTCCGGCTGACCGATTACAGCGGCCATGTCTGAGCCGGCCCTCATCCGTCGCGATGGCACCGTACTCGGTTTCGATGTCGGCTCGCGCCGGATCGGCGTGGCGATCGGCAGTGCCTTCGCCGCGCATGCACGCGCGGTGGCCGTGGTCGATGTGCACGGCAATGGCCCCGACTGGGCGGCGATCGAACGCCTGCTCAAGGAATGGAAGCCCGATGGCCTGGTGGTCGGCGATCCGCTGACCCTGGACGGCCAGGACCAGCCCAACCGCAAGCGCGCGCAGGGCTTTGCCCGCCAGCTGCGGGAACGTTTCAAGCTGCCGGTGGTGATGATCGACGAACGTTCCAGCTCGGTCGAGGCCGCCCGTCGTTTCGCCGTCGAGCGCGCCGAAGGGCGCAAGCGTCGCCGCGACGCGGCTGCGCTCGATGCCGTGGCCGCGGCGGTGATCATCGACCGCTGGTTGTCGTCGCCGGACGACGCCATTCCCATTCCCTGACGATACGAACCCCGCCATGACCGCCCAGCAACTCGATGACTCCGGCCGCCTGCGCCACCTGTTGACGCTTGAAGGTCTTCCCCGCGACACCCTGGTGCAACTGCTCGACCGCGCTGGCCAGATCCGCGATGCCGCGGTCGGCCGTGTCGGCAACAAGCGCCACGTGCTGGGCGGATCGGCGGTGTGCACGTTGTTCTTCGAACCTTCCACCCGTACCCGCAGCTCGTTCCATCTGGCGGCGCAGCGGCTGGGTGCGGACGTGCTGAACTTCGACGCCTCCACCTCGTCCACGCGCAAGGGCGAAACCGCCTGCGATACGCTGAAGAACCTGGAAGCGATGGGCGTGCGCGGTTTCGTGGTGCGCCACCCCGATGACGGCGCCGTGGCGGCGCTGGCTGCCGTGGCGGGCGAGGGCACCGCGCTGGTCAATGCCGGCGACGGCCGCAGCTCGCACCCGACCCAGGGCCTGCTGGACATGCTGACCCTGCGCCAGGCCAAGGGCCCGGACTTCTCGAAGATGAAGGTGGTGATTGTCGGTGACGTCAAGCACTCGCGCGTTGCCCGCACTGACCTGCATGCCCTGCGCACGCTGGGCGTGGGCGAGATCCGCGTATGCGGCCCGCAGTCGCTGCTGCCCGACGACGACACCCTCAAGGGCTGCGTGGTCGGTGATGATTTCGACGCGATGCTGGAAGGCGTCGACGCGCTGATGATGTTGCGCCTGCAGCGCGAGCGCATGGAAGAAGGCCTGGTGCCGTCGCTGGAGCAGTACCACGCTCAGTACGGCCTGAACGCCGCACGCCTGGCCCGCGCCGGCAAGGATGCCGCCGTGCTGCACCCGGGGCCGATCAACCGCGGCGTGGAAGTGACCGACGAAGTGGCCGACGGCCCGCAGTCGTGGGTGCTGCGCCAGGTCGCCAACGGCGTTGCCGTGCGCATGGCCGTGCTGGAAACCCTGCTGGGTTGATACCCCGCGTCCCGGTTGGGTGGGAATTCACCTTGAACTACCTTGGTGGGTGCCGACCGTTGGTCGGCACATAGGGGAATCACCTTGAACTGCCTTGGTGGGTGCCGACCGTTGGTCGGCACATAGGGGGATCACCTTGAACTGCCTTGGTGGGTGCCGACCGTCGGTCGGCACAGAGCAATCAGTCCCGTGAAGCGCTGGGCGCAACCATTGATTGGCTACAGGCCTACCTGCATCGGAGTAGTTGCCCGATAGAAGGGCACTGCCGGTAGGCACACGCTTGTGCCCATGAACCGTGCACGTCTATGCCTTGGCCGCCATTCCCGGATCGGGCAATCCTACATCCTGACCACCGTCACTCAGGGGCATCGACGCCACTTCGACGATGCCACTGCGGCGCAGGTGGTGATGGACGTGGTCCGCCGCATTGATGCTGAAGGCCTGACACACTCACTTGCCTATGCGGTCATGCCGGAACACATCCATTGGCTTGTGGAGCTCCGCGCGTTCTCGCTGGATTACATCATGCAACGCTTCAAACCGAGCAGTGCATTGCGGATCAACCGCATGTTCGGCCGATCAGGGCGCTTCTGGCAATCGAGCTATCACGATCACGCGATCCGCTCCGATGAATCACTGTACCGGCATGCGATGTACGTGTTGGGGAATCCGATCAGGGCAGGGCTGACCGCACAGCTTGGTGAATATCCCTATGCGTGGTGTCGATGGGAGATCGAAGGGAGGTTCCAGGCAATTGAACACATTGGATTGGAGAGATAGTGCCGACCAACGGTCGGCACCCACCGACACACGCGTTTTCCAGCAGGGACCGTGACTCAGCGCTTCTGGGCGAACAGCCACGCCCACATCGCCGCGTCGGCGTAGGTGGCATCCCAGGCATTGTGGTTGCCCTCCGCGTACTCGGTATAGCGCACGTCGCGCGCGCCGGCGGTCTGGAACGCGGCATGCAGCCGGCGATCATCATCCGGTGGCACCACATCATCCAGCGCGCCGTGGAAGATCCAGATCGGGGTGCGCTGCAACCGTTGCGCGATCACCGCATAGGGATCCGCTTCGTTCGCCACCTGCTCGACGAACAGGGTAGGGCGTACCGCACGTGGTGCCAGCACCGCACCGCACACCGGCACGATCGCGGCAAAGCGCTTCGGATCGTCCAGCGCGATGTTCCAGCTGCCATAGCCGCCCATCGACATTCCGGTCAGGTACTGCCTTGCCGGGTCAGCGCCGAATTCGGCGATCGTGGCGTCCAGTGCCGCGATCGCCACACGGTTGTTGCGGCCGCTCCATTCCTCGTCGCCGGGAACCTGCGGAAACACCGCCAGCGCGGGGAAGTCGGCCGCGTGCCGACGCAGGTACGGGCCCAGGCCTGCGTGGGTCTGCTTCACGCCATCGCCGCCGCGCTCGCCGGAGCCGTGCAGGAACAGCACCACCGGCAGCGGACCAGCCGCGCGCGCGGCGGCGGCCGGTATGAACACCTGGTAGTAGGCGGTGTCGCCGTCCACCTTCACCGCACGTGCCTCGAAGTGGCCGCGGGCACCGGGCGGCGTACTGGCACACCCGGTCAACATCAGCAGGGCCAGCAGCGGCAGCCAGCGCAGAAGCGATCGAAGCATGGCGGTTCCCATGAGGGCGATGTCGCCTCGATGGTAGTGCGCCGCGACCGGCCCGGCATCGTGCGCCGCATCACTGCGGGCGCGGGAAGCTGGCGATGATCTCCAGCTGCTCCTGTGCTTCGGCATTGCCGCCTGCGGCCGCGGCCTGCACCTGCGCCATGTCCGGGTGCAGCACCACCAGCAACGGGTTCTCGCACACCGGGCACACATACTCGGTGGCGTCCTCGTCCAGTTCCATCACCATTGCCCGCGAACTGCCCTTCCACTCGCAGGCGGCACAGGTGTGAAGCTGGTCGCGCCAACCCGGTGTAAAGTAGTTTTCGATCGTCGTTGCCATGGCAGTTCCAGTCAGTGCAGCAGGACCATGGTGGCCAGGCCGAGGAAAGTAAAGAAGCCCATCGAGTCGGTCACCGCTGTCAGGAAGATGCCGCTGGCCAGCGCCGGATCAAAGCCGAAGCGCTTCAGGCCCAGGGGCACCAGCACGCCGGCAAGCGCCGCGAACAACAGGTTGCAGGTCAGCGCGATGGCGATCACGGCCGAGAGCCCGGGCGAGTGGAACCAGGCGAGCACGATCAGGCCCAGCACCGAGCCGAGTACCACGCCATTGAGCAGGGCCACCCGCACTTCCTTCCACAGCAGCGTGCGTGCGTTGGAACTGCCGACCTGGCCCAGCGCCAGGCCGCGCACCATCAGCGCCAGCACCTGGGTGCCGGCGTTGCCGCCGAGTCCGGCGACGATCGGCATCAACACTGCCAGTGCGACCAGCTTGTCGATGGTGCCCTCGAAGTGGCCGACCACGCTGGAGGCCAGGAAGGCTGTGCACAGATTCACCGACAGCCACATCAAGCGGCGGCGCATCGCGCGCCAGACCGGGCTGAACAGGTCCTCGTCCTCGTCCAGGCCGGCGGCGCCCAGCGCCTGGTGCTCGGCCTGGCCACGGATGATGTCGACCACGTCATCGATGGTGATGCGGCCGATCAGGATGTTGTTGTCATCCACCACCGGCGCGGAGATCCAGTCATGGTCGGAGAACTGCCGCGCCACTTCCTGGTCGCTCTCGCCGACATCGATGGCAGGCTGCTCATCGTCGATCAGGCGGTTGATCGGGGTGGTGTCTTCGTGGGTCACCAGCGAGGCCAGCGACACGCGGCCCAGGTACTGGTGACGGCGGCTGACTACGAACAGGTGATCGGTGTGGTCGGGCAGTTCGCCGCGCAGCCGCAGGTAGCGCAGCACCACATCGACGTTGACGTCGGCGCGCACCGTCACCACGTCCGGGTTCATCAAGCGGCCAGCGCTGTCCTCGGGGTAGGACAGCACCTGCTCCAGGCGCTCGCGGTTCTCGCGGTCCATCGACTTGAGGACTTCGTCGATGACCGTGTCCGGCAGGTCTTCGACCAGGTCGGCCAGATCGTCGATGTCGAGGTCTTCGACCGCGGCGATGATCTCGTCCGGGTCCATGTCCGCGAGCAGGCTTTCGCGCACGTCGTCGCCGACGTGGACCAGTACCTCTCCGTCATCTTCCGGATCGACCAGGCCCCAGACGATCTCGCGCTTGCCCGGCGGCAGCGATTCGAGCAGGTTGCCGATCTCGGCCGGCGCCAGAGTATTGACCAGACGGCGTACCGGGCCCAGCCGACCGCTGTCCAGTGCATCGGACAGCATCCGCAACTGGCGCGCAGTCTTGTCGTGGCGTACAGCCTCAGCCATCGCAGCTCCCGCGGGGATAAGAAAAGCCGCGATCCTGGCAAGGATGCGGCAACAGGGGTGTTCAGCGCGTCATTATCGCAAGGGGATGTTTCAGCGCATAGCCGCCGGGCATGGCGGCTATGCCGGGCGTTGGTAGTGCCGGCCGCTGGCCGGCAACTGCAACATGCCTACCGAAGGCCCATGAGGTTGCCTGCCAGCGGCCGGCACTACCGTCGGGAATCAGGACGCGTCCGCCACAAGCGCCAGCCAGCGCTCGATGCCGCGGCGGTCGCGCATGCCCAGCAGCTTCGGTGCGCGGGCACGCAGGGCCCCCAGATCGGCATCACGGACAGCACGGCGTACTTCCAGCAGGGTGCCCGGGTGCAGGCTGAACTCGGTCAGGCCCAGTGCCAGCAGCAGCGGGGTCATCCGTGCGTCGCCCGCGATTTCGCCGCATACCGCCACCGGAATGCGATGGCGTGCGCCGGTCTCGATCACCATCTGCAACAGGCGCAGCACGGCCGGATGCAGCGGCGAATACAGTTCGCCCAGTGCTTCGTTGTTGCGGTCGGCGGCCAGCAGGTACTGAACCAGATCGTTGGTGCCGATCGACAGGAAGTCGACCAGATCGATGAAGCTCTCCAGCGCCAGCGCGGCGGCGGGTACTTCGATCATCGCGCCCAGTGGCACGTGCTCGGCCACCATGTGGCCCTCGGCGCGCAGTTGCTCGCCCAGTTTCAGCATGCGCCGGCGCACCGCCAGCAGTTCGTCGCGGGTGCTGACCATGGGCACCAGCACGCGCAGCTTGCCGTAGGCCGAGGCACGCAGGATCGCGCGCATCTGGGTGTCGGCCACCTTGGGCCGCGCCAGCGACAGGCGCACGCCGCGCAGGCCCAGCGCCGGGTTTTCCTCGTTGCTCAGGGTCAGGCCGGTGCGGTCGGCCTTGTCTGCACCCAGGTCGAGGGTGCGGATGGTCACCGGCCGGCCACTCATGCCCAGCGCCGCATCGCGGTAGGTCTGGAACTGTTCTTCTTCGTCCGGCAGCTCGTTGCGCTGCAGGAACAGGAATTCGGTGCGGTACAGGCCCAGGCCGTGGGCGCCCAGCGCATGCGCCTGGGTCACATCTTCCAGCGATTCGGCGTTGGCCAGCAGTGCGATGTCGACCTGGTCGCGGGTGCGGCTGGGCTTGCTGCGCAGGCGGCCGAGCTCGCGCTGCTCGCGTGCGTGCTCCTTCAGGCGCGCCCGGTAATCACGCAGGTTGTCGGCCTGCGGGTTGACGGTGATGCTGCCGTCGGCGCCATCGATGATCAGCACGTCGCCGTCGATCACCTTGCTCAGCAGCTGCGGCACGCTGACGATCAACGGCAGGTGCAGGCTGCGGGCGAGGATCGCACTGTGCGAAAGCGCGCTGCCAGCGCTGGTGACGATGCCGACCACACCGTGCGATTGCAGTTGGGCCAGCTCGGAAGGGGCGATGTTGTCGCAGACCAGGATTTCGCCGGCCAGGCCCTTCACCGCTGCGGGCCGTTCCGGCTGCAGGAACGCGTGGATGCGCCCGATCACATGGTCGAGATCGTCCATGCGGCTCTTCAGGTAGGCATCGTCCATGCCGTCGAAGACTTTGGCCAAGCGGTCGCGCTGCAGGCGCAGCGCGTAGCCGGCACTGTAGGGACCACTGCGGATCAGTTCGTCCAGGCCGAACAGCAGTTCGGGATCGTCCAGCAGCAGTGCATGCAGGTCGAGGAACTCGCCCACTTCCTGGTTCAGCGCGCCATGCAGGCGCTGGCGCAGTTCGTGCATCTCCGTGCGCGCCGCGTCCACGGCGCGATGCAGGCGTGCCAGCTCGGATTCAACCTGGGAGGGGGCGACGCGCTGTTCGGCTACTTCCAGTGCATGCGGCAGGCGCACGCGGGCGCGGCCCATCGCAGTACCTCGGGCGGCGCCGTGTCCGGCCAGCAGCTGTACCGGCCGTTGGCCGGTGGGGGCTTGGCCGGCGCGCGCGCGCGGCACGCTCAGTTGTCCTCGTCGAAGCGACGCTCGAACAGCTCAACCACCGCGTCCATCGCGGCGACTTCGTCTTCGCCGTTGATGCGGATGGTGACCGGCGTGCCTTGCCCGGCCGCCAGCAGCATCACGCCCATGATGCTCTTGGCGTTGATTTCACGGCCCTTGGCGGCCATGGTCACGTTGCAGCGGAACGGCGCCAGGGTCTGCACCAGCTTGGCGGTGGCCCGGGCATGCAGGCCCAGGCGGTTGCTCACAATGAGTTCTCGTTCAAGCATCGTCGACTATCGCTCCATTACGGGTGCCCGCCGCCGCAGTGGCAGGCAGTTGATCCAGTCCCTGTTCCGGATAATTCATCACCCGCAGCAACATCGGCAGACTCAGCGCCGACACCCGGCGAACCGGGGTCCCCAACCGGGCCAGCTGCCCGGCAAGGTTGGCGGGGCTGGCACCGTACAGGTCGGTCAGGATCAGCACGCCCTCACCCCCATCGACCCGCCGCAGAGCGGCCGAGGCGAGCGGGAGCAGAGCATCCAGGTCTGCGTCGAACGGTACTTCGAAAGCTTCGGTCTTCAGCGGCAACTGCCGCAGAAGCCGGGTCGCCACGTCGAGCAGGGCGATCCCGACCCCAGGATGTGTTACGAGGAGAATGCCACAGGTCATTACTGCACGTTAACAGGTCAAGGTGAATTGGCGATAGCAGCAGGAGAGGGGCACTGTGTCCCGTATTCAGCGTTGTTCGGGTCAGAGCCCTTTTCCGTTGAAAAAGGGACCCGACCCCATCCGTTTTTTCGATGCCTGACAGAGATTCATCCACGCATGGCGTGGATCTACTGTGTCGACCAAGGTCGACACCCACCAACAGCCAAACGACGATGCGCCGCCATCCCACGTAATCCGGCTCTTGCCGTTGACGTTGCCGTGGTTTCTGCGGGTGCCGGGCGCAGCCCGGCCGACCCCCCTCAATCCTGCTCGCGGTGGTACGTCGCCACGTCTTCCCAGCCCATCTCACGCGCATGGCGAGCCAGGCGTTCGGCCAGGAACACCGAGCGGTGCTTGCCGCCGGTGCAGCCGAAGGCCACCGTCACATAGCTGCGGGTGCCGTCACCCAGCTTGGGCAGCCAGGTATCCAGGAAATCCATCAGCTGCGCCAGGTAGCGCTGCACATCCGGCTGCGCCTCCAGGTAGTCGCGCACGCCGGGTTCGCGGCCGCTCAACGCACGCAGTTCCGGATCCCAATGCGGGTTGGGCAGCACGCGCGCGTCGAACACGAAATCGGCCTCGGCCGGCACGCCACGCTTATAGGCGAACGATTCGAACAGCAGCGACAGGCGGGTGGCATGGCCCATCGCGAATTCGGTGATGATGCGGCGGCGCAGCTGATGCACGTTCAACGCACTGGTATCGATCACCGCATCGGCTTCGCGGCGCAGCGGCGCGATCAGCTCGCGCTCACGGGCAATCGCTTCGGGCAGCGACAGGCCCAGCTGGCTCAGCGGGTGCCGGCGGCGGGTGTCGGCGTAGCGCTTGAGCACCGTTTCATCGCTGGCCTCGAAAAACAGCACCTTGGCGTCGACGCCGGCATCGGTGGCCAGCTGCCGCCAGCTGGACAACTGGGTCAGGTCGCTCTGCCCGCGCACATCGATGCCCACCGCCAACCGACGCGATGCCGCGCCGTCGTGGTGGCTCAGCACATTGCGCACGAAATCCGGCAGCAGCTGGATCGGCAGGTTGTCCGAGCAGTAGTAGTCCTGGTCCTCGAAGGTCTTCAGGGCGACGGATTTACCCGAGCCGGACAGGCCACTGACGATGATCAGGGTCGGGGCGGTGGGAATGACGGTGCTCATGGACGGGCTCTTCGAAGGACAGGGGGTCAGGGCGTTCGCCGTTCCAGCAGGTTACTGTGGCGGGCGATGAACATTGCCGCTGGGTCGATACCCTTGGTACGCAGAATGTGCAGGCGGGTGGCCGCCTCGGTCAGAACGGCAAGGTTGCGGCCGGGCATCACCGGCAGGGTGATCAGCGGCACGTCCAGGTCCAGCACGTGGCGCGTGCCCGAGTCACCGGTCAGGCGCTCGTAACCATGGGGGGTGGGCTCGGTCATCGGCTTGGTCAGGTGGACGATCAGCCGAAGGTACTTGTTCTTCTTTACAGCGGTGTCGCCGAACATCTCGCGCACGTTCAGCACGCCCAGGCCGCGCACTTCCAGCAGGTCCTGCAGCAGTTCCGGGCAGGTGCCATCGAGCACGTCGGGGGCGATCTGGGTGAACTCGGGGGCATCGTCGGCCACCAGGCGGTGACCGCGGCTGAGCAGTTCCAGGGCCAGCTCGCTCTTGCCTGACCCCGCTTCACCGGTGATCAGCACGCCGATGGAGTAGATCTCCATGAACACGCCATGCAGGATCACCCGCGGCGCCAGCGTCCGGGCCAGGTGGTAGGACAGATGGTTGAGCAGTTCGTGGCCGCGCTTGGGTGACAACCACAGCGGCGTGCCGGATTCATCGGCGGCCGCGCGCAGGTCTTCCGGGCACGGCTGGTTGCGGGTAAGCACCAGCGCCAGCGGATGCGACTGCATGATCTTTTCGATGGTTTCCCAGCGCTGGCGTGGTTCCAGCGCGTCCAGCCAGGATAGTTCCTCGGTACCGAGGATCTGCACCTTGTTGGGATAGATCGCATTGAGATAGCCGGCCAGCGAAGGGCGTCGCGAGACCGTATTGCCGGCCTCCAGCTCGCGCTTCTCACCGGATTTGCCCGCTGCCCAACGCAGGCCGAGCCGCTCACGCTGCTGTTCGAACAGTTCGCGGGCAGTGATGCTGGTATTCATGCGGCGCTCGCCGGTGGGGTCAGGTCCAGGGCCTGGCGCAGCTCCCGTGCATCGCCGGCCTCGCGCAGCGCCTGGCGGATGCAGGGCGCGGAAAACAGCTCGGCCAGCTCGGACAGCAGCATCAGGTGTTGATGGGTGTAGTGGGCGGGAACGGCCATGGCGAACACCAGGTCCACCGGCTCGTCGCCACCGAAATCGACCGGGGCCTGCAGGCGCAGCAGCGCGCCACGGGGGCGATCCAGGGTCGGCGCACGACCATGCGGGATGGCGATGCCGTAGCCGATCGCGGTACTGCCCAACGCTTCGCGCTGGCACAGGTTGAGATAGATCTGTTCGGCGTTGGCCTGGCGGCAGGCCAGCAATCCGGCCGCGGCCTGCAGGACGCTGTCGCGGTCGGTGGCCGTGCAGAGCTGGGTCTGCACGGCCGCCAGGAGGTCAGTCAGGGGCATGTCTGCGGGGAGCGGTGGCGATCAGCCACCATTGTCGCCCACCGGCAGCGGTGCGTGCTGCTGTTTTTTCTCCTTGTGCTTGATCACCAGGCGGTCAAGCTTGTCCGCCAGCAGGTCGATCGCCGCATACATGGTCTGCGCATTGGCTTCAGCGTGCAGGGTCTGACCCGGGATATTGAGGCTGGCATCGACGTGGTGCTCAGTCTTCTGCAGCTTGAGGGTCACCCGCGCTTCGCAGTGCTGGTCGAAGTGTTTGCCGACCCGGGCCAGCTTCTCCTCTACATAGGACTGCAGGGCCGGGGTGACTTCGACATCTTTGCCAAACGTTTCGATGCGCATCGGGTTTCTCCTTTGATCGGAAGTGCCAATGAACCTCTCCGCCGGGCGCGGCGGCGCGTCAAACGATTCTGACTCTTTCGTGCGAGGCGGAGATGTTCATGGCCTCACGATACTTCGCCACGGTGCGCCGCGCTACTGGGATTCCCGATGTTTTGAGCAGGTCAGCCAGCTTGGCGTCAGAAAGCGGCTTGCGTGGGTTCTCGTCATCGATCAGACGCCGGATCATGGCCTGGATGGCGGTGCTGGACGCTTCGCCACCGCCGTCGGTGTCGATGCCCGAGGCGAAGAAGGCGCGCAGCGGCAGGGTGCCGCGTGGCGTACGCACATGTTTGCGGGCGATCGCGCGCGATACGGTGGATTCGTGCAGGCCCAGTTCGCCGGCGATCTCGCGCAGGGTCAGCGGGCGCAGTGCCTGTTCGCCGAATTCAAGGAAGCCCGCCTGCTGCTGGATCAGGCTGCGCACCACCCGCAGCAGCGTCTCGCCACGCGCCTGCAGGCCCTTCAGCAGCCAGCGCGCTTCCTGCAGCTGGCCGCGCAGATAACCGGCATCGGCGTCACCGCAGTGACGGATCATCTGCTCGTAACCGCGGTGGATCACCAGCTTGGGGCCGGCATGGGCGGCCAGCGCGGCGCGCCAGATGCCGTTCTGCCGCCATACGACCACGTCGGGTACCACGTAGGTATCCTGGGCGAGCGGGGCGATCTGGGTGCCGGGGCGCGGGTCCAGCGAGCGCAGCAGGGCCACGGCGGTCTCGACCTCGGCCAGCGGCTGCTTCAACTGCTGGGCCAGGCCGGTCACGCCCGAGCGCGGCAGTTGCTCCAGTGGGCCGGCAGCAACCTGCCGGGCCAGGGCCAGGCACGGGGTATCAGCAGGAAGCACGTCCAGCTGCAGTTGCAGGCATTCGCCAAGGCTGCGTGCGGCCACGCCAACGGGGTCGAAGCGCTGGATCTGGTGCAGCACGGTCAGGATTTCGTCTTCACCGGCGTGGATCGCCGGCAACAGCGCTTCGGCGATGGCCGAGAGCGGTTCGCGCAGATAGCCATCGTCTTCCAGCGAATCGATCAGCGCGGCGCCGATGCTGCGGTCGCGCTTGGACAGGTGGGTCAGGTGCAGCTGCCACAGCAGGTGGTCGGCCAGGGTTTCGGTTTCGGCAACGCGTTCGGCGGCACTGCCGTTGTCGTCGTCGTCATCGAAACTACCGCCGCTGCCGCCACTGCTCCAGTCCAGCTCGGCAGGCGCCCAGTCGTCGCCGTTGCTTTCAGCGTTGTCGGGCGGGGCGTCATTGTCGCCGCCCGCGTCCTCGCTGCTGCCGTCCTTGTCGACACCGGCGCCTTCGTCGCTGCTGTCGGACCAGTCCAGCAGCGGATTGCTCTCCACCGCCTGTGCGATTTCCAGCTCCAGCTCGGTCGTGGACATCTGCAGCAGCTTGATCGCCTGCTGCAGCTGGGGCGTAAGCACCAGCTGCTGTCCCAACGATGTCTGCAGCCGAGTCTTCATGCCTGTGCCGAACGGAAGGGAGAGGCCCCGACGGCCGCGGTTACAGCTTGAAGGAATCCCCAAGGTAGACGCGGCGCACGTCGGCATTGTCCAGGATCGCCTCGGGCGAGCCCTGGGCCAGCACGGTGCCCTCTGCGAGGATATACGCGCGGTCGCAGATTCCCAAGGTCTCGCGCACGTTGTGGTCGGTGATCAGCACACCGATGCCGCGTTGCTTGAGATGGGTGACGATGCGCTGGATTTCACCGACCGAGATCGGGTCGACACCGGCGAAGGGTTCGTCGAGCAGGATCAGCCGCGGCTTGGCGGCCAGTGCACGGGCGATCTCGCAGCGACGGCGCTCACCACCGGACAGGCTGGCGCCGAGCTGTTCGGATACATGCCCAAGCTGCAGTTCGTCGAGCAGGCTGTTCAGTTCGCGCTCGCGGCCCGCCGAATCCAGGTCCTCGCGCAGTTCCAGCACCAGGCGCAGGTTGTCGGCCACGGTCAGCTTGCGGAACACCGACGGTTCCTGCGGCAGGTAGCCCACACCCTGCTTGGCGCGGGTGTACATCGGGTCGCTGGTGATGTCCTTGCCGTCCAGCACGATGCTGCCGGCATCGGCACCGACCAGGCCCACGATCATGTAGAAGCAGGTGGTCTTGCCGGCACCGTTGGGACCGAGCAGGCCGACCACTTCACCGGCGTCCAGGGTCAGCCCGAAGTCCTTGACGACTTCGCGCTGCTTGTAGCGTTTGCGCAGGCCAGTTGCGACGAGCATTACTTCTTGCCTCCCGCCGGGGCCGCAGCCGGGGCGGCCGCTGGCGTCTTGTTCTTCGGCGGGATCACGGTGCGCACGCGGCTGCCGTCGCCGCCGGAGTTCATTTCACCGCTGCGGGTGTTGTAGACCATGCGCTGGCCCGCATTGGTGCCGCGCGCGCTGGTGACCTTGTAGTTGCCGGTCAGGGTGATGATCTCGGTGGTGATGTCGTAGTCGATCCGGTCGGCCACCGCATCCATCCAGGTGCCATCGTCGAGCTGCTGCTTCATCTTGGCCTGCTTGCCGGTGAACACCGCACGCACGGCTTCGCCGCCCTTGAGGTAGATCTCCGCTTCGGATGAGCGCAGGTCCAGGGTGCCCTGGGTGATGATCACGCCACCGGACAGCACGGTCTTGCCATCACCGGTGAGGGTGCCGGACTGCGCGCCGGAATCAATGTTCATCGCTTCATTGCGGTCCGTCGACTTGGCAAAGGCGACAGCGGGGACAAGAAGACTGAGCGCGAGCACGGCTGCAAAGGGAATCTTCATCGGGGTCCGTTCTACCGGTGGTGGCCCTCCGGCGGGACCGGGGGCGGCGGGTGGGGGCTGCCTGCTTCGCGCCTGTCGGGAAGACGTCGCGGGCGGGCGGCGGAATCAGCGCTTGGGCGTGTAACGGCCCTTGGACTGGCTGAGGAAATGATACGTGTTGTTCTTCGAATCCACCTCGAACCCGACGCCGGACTGCTCCATGCCCGGCCGGGTCATGGTCACCAGGGCATCGGTACGGGCGCGGTTGTCCTTCGGGAATACATCCAGGTGGTCGGTGCGGAAAGTGGTCGGGACCACGCCGGGATCGGCCGGGCTGTCGCCGGCGACGTTGCCCCGCAGCTTCATCTCATCGCCCTTGGCACTGAGCCAGCCGGTCTCGGCACGCAGCGTCCAGTGCTTGCCATCCTTGTCGGGCATTTCGAACAGCGGGGTGGTGATGTTGAGCGTCTGGTCGCCACGCTGGCGTTCCAGCAGGGGCGCGCGCAGGGTGGTCGATTCCTTGCCGTGTTCGTCCAGGGCGACGATCTGGAAGTCGTGCAGGATGTAGTCCACACCGGCGTCCTGGCCTTCGACGACAGGTGCCTTTTCACGGTTGCGCAGCGCGGCCCAACTGCTCAGCAGGGCAGCCAGCAGCAGGCCGACGCCGAGGATCATCCGCCAGTTCAAGGAGGGGGCATTCATGCGCCGAACCTCGCCAGCACGGCGTCCAGGCGGCCCTGTGCGGCCAGCAGCACGTCGCACAGCTCGCGCGCGGCACCACGGCCACCGTCGGCGCGGGTGATCCAGTGCACGCGCTCGGCGATCCACGGATGCGCATTGGCCGGGGCTACGGCCAGGCCGACCGCGCCCAGCGGCGCCAGGTCCGGCAGGTCGTCACCCATGAAGGCCACCTGCCCCAGGCCGATGCCGTGCTGCGCGCACAGCGCCTGCACGCTGGCCAGCTTGTCGCCGACGGCAATCTGGGTGTCAATGCCCAGGTCGGCGCCGCGCTTGAGCGCGGACTGGCTGTTGCGCGCGGTGATCAGCACGGGGTGGATACCGTGCTGCTGCAGCAGTTTCAGGCCCAGGCCATCCTGCACGAAGTACGCCTTGCTCTCGTTGCCATCCTTGTCGTAGTACAGCCGACCGTCGGTGAGGGTGCCGTCCACGTCGAAGCAGGCCAGGCGGATATTGGCCGCAACGGCATGCAGATGGGCGGGGAAGGCGGGCAGGGGGGACCAGGGCATCAGGGCATCGGACTCAGTGGTTGCGGGCTCGTTGGTACAGACTGAATGGGGTCTACGGACTGTCGGTTAAACCACCCGGGCCCGCAACAGGTCATGAATGTTCAGGGCGCCGACCGCGCGGCCCTGGCTGTCGACCACGATCAGGCCGGTGATCTTGTGGGTTTCCATCAGCCGCGCAGCCTCTACCGCCAGCTTGTCGGCGCTGATGGTGCGCGGTTGCCGGGTCATCACATCGGCAATCTTCGCGGTGCGCACGTCCAGGTCGGTGTCCAGGGCGCGGCGCAGGTCGCCGTCGGTGAACAGGCCGATCAGCACACCCTGGTCGTCGACAACCGCGGTCATGCCCAGGCGCTTGCGGCTCATCTCCATCAGCGCTTCGCTGAGGCTGGCGCCGACATCGACCTTGGGCAGGTCCTCACCGGTGTGCATGACGTCGGTGATGTGCAGCAGCAGTCGGCGGCCGAGGCTGCCGGCCGGGTGCGAGCGGGCGAAATCGTCGGCGGTGAAGCCGCGCGCGTCCAGCAGGGCCACCGCCAGGGCGTCGCCCATCGCCAGCGAGGCGGTGGTGCTGGAGGTGGGCGCCAGCGCCAGCGGGCAGGCTTCGGCCGGCACGCTCACATCCAGGTGGAAATCGGCGGCGCTGGCCAGGCTCGACTGCGGGCGGCCGGTCATGGCGATCAGCACATTGCCCTGGCGCTTGAGCACCGGCAGCAGCATCAGCAGCTCATCCGATTCACCCGAATAGGAGAGGGCCAGCACCACGTCGTCCTCGGTGATCATGCCCAGGTCGCCGTGGCCGGCCTCGCCCGGGTGCACGTAGAACGCCGGGGTGCCGGTGGAGGCCAGGGTGGCGGCGATCTTGCGCGCGACATGGCCGGACTTGCCCATGCCGGTGGCGACCACCCGGCCGCGGCCGCCCAGGATCGCCCGGCAGGCCTGCTGGAAGGCGTCGCCGAGGCGGTCGGCCACGGCGTCCAGCGCCTGCCGTTCGATCTCGAACACGCGCCGGCCACTGGCGACCAGGGCGGCAGGGTCGGCGGAACGGGGGGGCAACAGGGATTCGGCCATGCGGACGCCACGCAGCGGAAGTAGAATGGACGCACATTTTATTAGGAAAGCCCGTTGGACGCCGACACCATCCGCAATCTGATCGAAACCGGCCTGCCCGGCGCCCGCGCCGACGTGCAGGGTGACGATGGCGTGCATTTCGAAGCGACCGTGGTCAGCGAGGCCTTTACCGGCAAGATGCCGCTGGCCCGCCACCGGATGGTGTATGCCACTCTGGGCGACCTGATGGGCGGCGCGATCCACGCGCTCGCATTGAAAACCGTGACCCCGGCCGAAGCCGGCTGAACCGCAGAAGATCCCCAATACATGGCCAAGATCGTTGTGACCGGCGGCGCTGCGCTGCACGGTGAAGTAAGCATCTCCGGCGCCAAGAACGCCGTCCTCCCCATCCTGTGCGCAACCCTGCTGGCCGACGCGCCGGTGGAGATCACCAACGTGCCGCATCTGCACGACGTGGTGACCACGGTGAAGCTGCTGGGCGAACTGGGCGCGAAAGTGACCATCGACCAGGGCACGCTGTCGCGCGGCAGCGCGATCGTGGTCGACCCGCGCCCGGTCAACCAGCATGTGGCTCCGTATGAGCTGGTCAGGACCATGCGTGCCTCGATCCTGGTGCTGGGCCCGCTGCTGGCCCGCTTCGGCGCCGCCGAAGTATCGCTGCCCGGCGGCTGCGCGATCGGTTCGCGCCCGGTCGACCAGCACATCAAGGGCCTGCAGGCACTCGGTGCCGACATCGTGGTCGAGAACGGCTTCATCAAGGCCACCGCCAAGCGCCTGAAGGGTGGCCACTTCACCTTCGACATGGTTAGCGTGACCGGTACCGAGAACGTGCTGATGGCCGCAGTGCTGGCCGAAGGCACCACCATCCTCGACAACGCGGCGATGGAACCGGAAGTCACCGACCTGGCGCATTGCCTGATCGCTCTCGGCGCGAAGATCGAAGGCCTGGGCACCGCCCGCCTGGTCATCGAAGGCGTCGAACGCCTGTCCGGTGGCCGCCATGAAGTGCTGCCCGACCGCATCGAAACCGGCACCTTCCTGGTGGCTGCAGCGATGACCGGTGGCAAGGTCACCGTCAACCGCGCGCGCCCGAACACCATGGACGCGGTGCTGGCCAAGCTGGTGGAAGCCGGCGCGACCATCGAGACCACCGAAGACAGCATCACCCTGGACATGCACGGCAAGCGGCCGAAGGCAGTCAACCTGACCACCGCGCCGTATCCGGCGTTCCCGACCGACATGCAGGCGCAGTTCATGGCGCTCAACTGCGTCGCCGACGGCGTAGGCGTGATCAATGAAACGATCTTCGAGAACCGTTTCATGCACGTCAACGAGCTGCTGCGCCTCGGCGCGGATGTGCAGGTGGAAGGCCACACGGCCATCGTGCGTGGTCACGAGCGCCTGAGCGGTGCACCGGTGATGGCAACCGACCTGCGCGCGTCCGCGTCGCTGATCCTGGCCGGCTTGATGGCCGATGGCGATACCACCATCGATCGCATCTACCACCTTGATCGCGGCTACGAGAACATCGAAGAGAAGCTGTCTTCGCTCGGCGCCACCATCCGGCGCGTGGCCGCATGATCCTGCGCGGCAGGTTCAGCCGTCGCCGCAAGGCGCTTCTGGTGCTGGTGCTGATCGTGCTGGCGTGGCTGGGCTATGCCTGGTACGCCAACATCGCCATCACCAAGGGCATCGAGCAGAAGGACATGGACTGGAACGGCGACGGCACGGTAACCCGTGACGAGATCATCCAGTCGTTCTACGCGGTGGCGGTCAACGACAGCCAGGACGGCAACCGCCATTGCCGTACCTTCGTGCGTCGATCCACGGGCGAGCAGATCCGGGTGGACTGCCGCACCGAGTTCGCGCCGGCGGAAACGCCGAAGAAATAAAGAAAACGCCCGCGAAAGCGGGCGTTTTTTCTGGGACATCCATCCACGCATGGCGTGGATCTACTTTGCGTCCCAGTAGATCCACGCCATGCGTGGATGGCGCGCATCGTCGGTCAGTTCATCGCTTTGATGGTCAGGTCCAGCGCATCGCGGCCGCTCTCACGCTGCAGCATGCGCGCCGGCACCGGGAACTCCGGCACGATCCAGGCAATCAGCTCCTTGTTGCCGTCGACGCGCGAGACCTTGGTCGCCTCGTAGCTCTTGCCGCCAACGGTGACCGATTCCTTGCCCACCACGCGGTAGGTCATGTTCTTGATGCGGCCCTCGTCGACCATGCGATAGGTCAGCGGCTTGCCGGCAGCCAGGTCGCGGGCGATGGCCAGATTGATCAGCAGCGCGTCCATGTCGCCGGCCTTCAGGGCGATCGGTCCGGCGCGGTCAGGCTTGATGTCGCCGGTCCAGGTGGCCTGGTTGCTGGTCCAGTTGTAGTTGGCCTGCACATTGCGCTTTTTCACCAGCAGCGCAGAGCGGTCCTGACTGCTGAGCGGACGCAGCTGCCCACGCACTTCCTCGAACACGGTGGTCTGGCTCAGGTCCGCCAGCTGGTTCTTGACCTGCAGGCTGTAACGCCACTTGTTGGTGCCTTCGCTGGCCAGGGTCATGCTGCCGTTGGCCTGCATGCCCATGTAGCTGGCGAGGTAGTCGGCCTTGAACGGCTGCAGGGCCATGGCCGGCAGGCTGGCCACCGACAGTGCGGCAGCGGCGATCCAGGTCAGGGGGCGGGTCAGGGTGTTCATGCTCAGACTCCTTGGTATTCGATCAGGCGCAGATCGACGCGATCTTCGCCGTCTTCACGTTGCAGGATGCGCACCGGGGTGGGGACACCGTTGGCGATCCAGAGAATGGTTTCATTGTTGCCGCCGTTGGTGCGATACACCCGCAGCGCGTTGTAGGACAGGTCGCCGACCTCGACGTTCTCGGTCTGCGGCGCGGCCTGGTAATCGTGCTGGCGCACCTTGCCCATGTCGACGTAGCGATAGTGCATAGCCGCGCCGGGACGCGCGTCGCGCATGATCGCCAGGTTGATCAGCAACGCGCTCTGGTCGCCGGCCTGCAGTGGAATCGGCTGGGCGCGCTTCTTTTCCACGTCGCCGCTCCACTGCGCGGTGCCGGCCTGCCAGTTGTAGGTGCCGACCGCCTTCTTGCCGAGGAACAGGCCCTTGCGCACCGTGCTCTGGCTGAGCGGCGCGTACACACCGCTGCGCTCTTCGAACACCGTGCTCTGCTCGATGTTCAGGCCGAGCACGCTGGCAAAGCCGCGGCGGCCGACCACCTGCATGTCCACCCGCCACTGGCTGCCGCCGGTGTGGGTCACCTGCATGGTCGCATCGCCTGCTTCCTTGCCCCTGTAGAACGCCTGATAGGTCGCGCTGAACGGCTGCAGCGGCGGCGGCTCCCAAGCCAGGGCGGGCAGCACCGGCGGTGCCACCTCGGCAGGTGCCGGCGCAGCAGGCGCCGTTGCCTGGCCCCAGCCCGCACAGGCAAGGACGGCAAGCGGCAGCAGCAGGGTTGTACGCAGCAGGGACGTGGTCTTCATGGCCGACAGGAACCGCAGGAGGGGAGCAGGATGCCAGCCGCGCAGTCAGCGGGGCGTGTGCACGGGCGTTACCGGTTCAGGTTCCCGGCGGAATCTAGAGCCAACGGGCTAAACAGGGGGTGACCGTCGAATGTCGGCTGGCCTTCCCGTTCAGTCAGGCGGCCTGCACAGAGCAGTTCCAGCGTCCCGATCAGCAGCGGATGCTCCACTGCGAGCACGCGTTCTGCCAGGGTCTGCGCATCATCGCCTGCAAGCACCGGAACCCGCGCCTGCGCCAGCACCGCGCCGGCATCCAGTTCCGGTACCACCAGGTGGACGCTGGCGCCGTGCTCGACGTCACCGGCTTCAAGCGCCCGTGCATGGGTGTGCAGGCCCTTGTGCAGCGGCAGCAGCGAGGGATGGATGTTGACCAGGCGGCCATTGAACCGCTGTACGAAATCGGCGCCGAGGATACGCATGTAGCCGGCGCAGACGATCCAGTCCGGCGTGGATGCTGCCAGCGCATCACCCAGCGCCTGCTCGTAGGCGGCGCGGTTGCTGAATTCCTTCGGCGCATGCCCCCAGCGCCGATCCGTTGCCACCCGCTCCAGGGCGGTCGCATCGGGACGATCGGAGAACACGCCGACAATCTCGGCCTGCAGTCGCCCTGCCGCGATGGCGTCGACAATGGCCTGCAGGTTGCTGCCGCGCCCGGATGCCAGCACGGCGATTCGGCAGATGCTCATCGCACCACGCTCCGGCGTACCAGCGGCCACAGCAACAGGCTGCCCAGGGTCGCCAGCAGCATGTCCGCATGCGCGTCCCACATGTCGCCCTGCTGGCCGTTGTAGGCCTCGGCCGCTTCCGGCGACAGGGCAAGGGCGATGCCCCATTCCAGCCACTCATACACCAGGCTGGAGCACATCACCGCCATCAGTGACAGGGTGAATGCCTGGCCGATGCGCAGCGCAGGCCAGGAATGTCGCGCCAGCTGCAGCAACGCCGGGGTGAAGCAGACGCCATAGAGGAAGTGGATCAGGCGATCGAAGTGGTTGCGCTGCCAGCCAAAGGCTGCGTCCGGCGACCACCCGAGCAGCGACTGCAGCCATGCGTCATACGGGACGTTGGAGTACAGCCAGCGCGCGGCCACGCAGTGGATGGCGATGAAGCCGCAGATGGCGATGAACGCGCCGTTGCCCAGCTGCCAGCGCCGGTCCACCCACCACAGGGCCAGCAGGCCGATCACCGTCAGCGAACTGTGCAGGGTCTGCTCGAGCGGCCACAGGGGATGGATCCAGGTGGCGGCGAAGATGCCCAGCACCGCGACCAGTGCGGCCTTCTTCGGTGCCGACAGTGAGTGGCTGGCGCGGTTGCGGGCGAGCGTGGGGGCAGCGGGCGTGGACATGTCGGGGCGATCAGCAGAAGAGACGGAACATGCGCTTGCCAGCTCAGACGCTGACGTGGTCGCCACGGTCGAACAGTGCGGCGATCTCCGGCTTGCGCAGGAAATACACCGCGTAGGCGGTCAGGGCCATGCCCAGTGGGCCGGCCATCACCGCTGCCCAGGCCGCGCCGCGACACCAAGCCAGGTGGCTGCGCTGGCCAAGCAGCCGCGCGGTGCGCAGTTGCAGGAAGCCCAAGCCGATGGCCAGCAGCGACACCGCGCCGTACACCGTCGCCAGCACCGCGCCGTCGTCCATTCCGCGTTCGAAGGCGACGATGCCGACAAAGCCGAGGAACACCAGCGCTGCCAGCCAATGGAAGCCGGCCAGCGCGTAGAACAGGATCTTCAGGTTGCGCAGGTGGCTTGCGGTCTGCAGGTCCGCCAGGGGCTGCCGTGGCAGCGGCGGTGGCTTCATGCCATCGCTCATGCCACACCCGCCTGGCCAGCGAAGGTGGCCTTCACCTGCGGGCGCAGCAGCACGACCAGGGTGAACACGCCGAGGATGGTGCCGATGGGGGTGAACAGGCACGCCAGCCCCGCCACGATCATGCACAGCAGGTAGCGGCGCTGCTGTGACAGGCAGCGGCCGGCATAGGCCACGAAGCCTGCCAGGGTCAGCCCGCCGAGCACGATGCAGACGCCCATCACGGTGAACAGCCAGCCGACGAACTGCTGCTCTTCCGGCGATGACGGTTCACCGCCGGACTTCATCGGCAGCGAGCCGGACAGCATGGCGATGCCCAGCACGATGTGCAGGACGAAGACCAGCGAGAACACCGCCATCAGGCCAGCGACCACATAGTGGCCGATCGCCAGCTGGCGCAGCTGGGTGGCGTCCTGCGGGCCGAACACCGGCACGGCCGGGTTCGGCGGCAGCACCGGCGGAGCCGGCGGCGTCGACAAGGGAGGAGGTGCGTCCATGCGGGTTCCTTTGTCCAGTGGATCAGGCGATGTGGACGCGTTCGCCGCCCTGGGCGGTGACCACCTGGCCGATCGTCCAGTGCTCCAGGCCTTCCGCCTTGACCGCAGCGGATACGGCCTCGAGCTGTTCCGCAGCGATGATCAGCACGAAGCCGATGCCGCAGTTGAAGGTGCGCCACATCTCGCTGTCTGCCACCGCGCCTTCCTTCTGCAGCCACTGGAACACCGGCGGCAGGGTCCACGACGAGGCCTGGATGTCCAGGCCGAGGCCTTCGGGCACCACGCGGATGATGTTCTCGGTCAGGCCGCCACCGGTGATGTGGGCCATGCCGTGGATGGCATCGCCGTGCGACTTCAGCAACGACAGGATCGGCTTGACGTACAGGCGGGTGGGGGCCATCAGCGCATCGACCAGCTTGACCCCGCCTTCCAGTTCCAGCTCGGCCGGGCGGCCGGCGCGGTCGTAGATGCGACGGACCAGCGAATAGCCGTTGGAGTGCGGGCCGGACGAGGCGATGCCGATCAGCACGTCGCCGGCGGCGACATGGGCGCCGTCCTTCAGCTCGCTCTTTTCCACTGCAGCGACGGTGAAGCCGGCCAGGTCGTACTCACCCGGCGCGTACATGTCGGGCATCTCGGCGGTTTCGCCACCGATCAGGGCGCAGCCGGCCTCGGTGCAGCCATTGGCGATGCCGCCCACGACCGCGGCGGCGGTGTCGATGTCCAGCTTGCCGGTGGCGAAGTAGTCCAGGAAGAACAACGGCTCGGCGCCCTGCACCAGCACGTCGTTCACGCACATGGCGACCAGGTCGATGCCGATCGTATCGTGGCGGTTCAGCTGGTGGGCCAGCTTCAGCTTGGTGCCGACGCCGTCGGTGCCCGACACCAGCACCGGTTCGCGGTACTTGTTGGACAGGTCGAACAGGGCACCGAAGCCACCCAGGCCGCCCATCACCTCCGGACGGAAGCTGCGCTTGACCAGGGGCTTGATCCGCTCGACCAGTTCGTTGCCGGCGTCGATGTCGACACCCGCGTCACGGTAGGTGAGGGGAGAAGGGGCGGAAGACGGGCTGTTGGTCACGGGCGTCGGCGCTGGCAGGGGTTGAATCGCCGATTTTAACAGGCCGCATTGGCGCAAAGGCCGTATTCGGGCAACAATTCCCCCCGGATACGTCGAGCCAATGGATGTCCTGATGCGCCGCAGCCTGTTTTTGACCCTGCTCCTTGCGCTGTGCCTGCCGGTGGCCACGATGGCCCAGAGCGGCATGCGAACCGAGGGGGATGTTGCCACTGCCAGTGGTGCGTACGAGGCCGAAGTGCCCGTCAACAGCCAAGCCGAGGCTGACCGCAACGGTGCACTTGCCCGCGCGTTGAGCGTTGTACTGGGCAAATTATCCGGCGATCGCAGCGTCATGTCGCGCCCCGGCGTGGCGCAGGCGTTGCGCAATGCCAAGGACTACGTGGCCAGCTACGACTACAAGCAGGACCAGAGCGTGGGCGCCAGCGGTGCGCCGAGCTTCCGTACCCTGCTGGTCGCGCGCTTCCGCGAGGATGACGTGGACGGGCTGGTGTCGGCCCTGGGCCTGCCGCTATGGCCGCAGCCCCGGCCGAAGCCGGTGCTGTGGCTGGCCGTCGACGACGGCAGTGGTCCGCGCCTGGTCAGCGTGCAGCAGGCCAATGCTGCGCGGCCGCTGCTGAGCCGGGCCATCGAGCGCGGCTACAAGCTCGGCCTGCCCAGTGGTGGCGCCGCCGAGCAGGCCCTGGCCGGTGCCATCTGGCGCCAGGACAGCGCCGCTGTCGCCCGGGCCTCGTCGCGCTACTCGCCGCCGATGCAGCTGATCGGCAAGCTGTACCGTGCCAATGGCGGCTGGCAGGCGGACTGGGTGTTCGTCGACAACGGCCGTGAACTGAACAAGTGGACCAGCAAGGACGCCAACGCCATGCGCGCGATGGCCGCCGGTGCCGATGGCGCTGCCGACGCGCTGGTCAAGCGTTATGCCAAGGCCGGTGCGGCCACCGGCCAGGCGGGCACCTACCGCGTGGTGGTGACCGGCATCAACAGCGCGGACGAATACCTGCGCCTGGCCGCTGGCCTGCGTGAAGTCGCGGTGGTGCGCAACGTCACTCCGCTGCGCGCGACCGCCGACCATCTGGAGCTGAATCTGGAACTGACCACCGGCCTGGCCGGCTTCAACCGCATGCTCGGCGACAACGGCGTGCTGGTGCCGTCGGCGACCCTGCCGGCCTTGCCGACCCCGATCGACGATACGACCGGTGCACCGGCACCGGCGCCGGTCAGCAACGAGTACCGCCTGCGATGATCCTGTCCCCGGAAGCGGAAATCGCGCAGTTCCTGCGACGGCTGAAGTACATCCTGCTGGCGGGCCTGATCGGCTGGATCGTCTGGCTGCTGGCACCGATCCTGACCCCGTTCGTGCTGGCGCTGGCGCTGGCCTGGCTGGGCGACCCGCTGGTGGACCGCATCGAGGCCACTGGCCGCTCGCGCATGACCGGTGTGGTGCTGGTGTTCGTGGCGATGGTGCTGGTGATCACGGCACTGTTGCTGGTGCTGGTGCCGATGATCGAGCGCCAGATCACCACGCTGATCGCAGCGGCCCCGCAGGCGCAGGCCTGGCTGATGGAGAAGGGCATTCCCTGGTTCGAGCAGAAGACCGGGCTGGAAGTGATGCAGTGGATGGACCCGGACCGCCTGATCGAGTGGGTGCGCAGCCATTGGCAGCAGGCCGGCGGGTTCGCAACGACCTTCATGGGCTATGTTTCGCGCTCGGGGTTCACGGTGGTCACATGGGTGGTCAACCTGCTGCTGCTGCCGATCCTGGCGTTCTACTTCCTGCGTGATTGGGACAAGCTGGTCGAGCGCGTGGCGTCGGTGATTCCGCGCAACCAGATCGGCACGATCACCGCGCTGGCGCGTGAATCCAACGAAGTGCTCGGTGCGTTCATCCGCGGGCAGTTCCTGGTGATGCTGGCGCTGGGTGTGATCTACGCCGGTGGCCTGTCGCTGGTCGGGCTCAAGCTGGGCCTGTTGATTGGCCTGATCGCCGGCCTGATCAGCTTCATTCCCTACCTGGGCGCGACCACCGGCATCCTGATGGCGATCGTGGCTGCGCTGGTGCAGGCGCAGGGGTTCGACCTGAAACTGCTGATCCTGGTGGGCGTGGTGTTCACCGTTGGCCAGCTGCTGGAGAGCTACGTGCTGACCCCGCGCATCGTCGGCGACAAGATCGGCCTGCACCCGGTGGCGGTGATCTTCGCGGTGATGGCCGGTGGCCAGCTGTTCGGCTTCCTGGGCATGCTGCTGGCGCTGCCGGTGGCGGCGGTCAGCAATGTGCTGTTGCGCTATGCGCACCAGCGTTACCGCCAGAGTGAGCTGTACGCCGGCGAGAAGCCCGCGATCGTGCTTGATGGTGTGATCGACCAGCCCCATATCATCGTGCCTGGCAATGACAAGGGTCCGGAACTGAAGTGATTGGTGTGCCGCAACTTCCGCTGGCCCTGCATTACCCGCGGGACCAGCGGCTGGAAAGCTTCATCGGCGCGCCGGACGGCGCGCTGGCGCAGCTGCATGCCATCGCGGTAGGGGCCAGCCACGACTGGGTGTACCTGGAAGGCGCGGCCGGCACCGGCAAGACCCACCAGGCGCTGGCGATGTGTTCCAGCGCCGAGCAGGCCGGGCGCCTGCCGACCTATGTACCGCTGGCCAGCGTGGTCGGCCGGGTGCGGGTGGCGCTGGAAGGGCTGGAGCAGCGCGAGCTGGTGGCGCTGGATGGCCTGGATGCGGTGGCAGGCAATCGTGAGGACGAAATCGCGCTGTTCGATTTCCACAACCGCGCGCGCGCTGCCGACGTGACGGTGCTGTACACCGCACAGAAGTCACCGGGCGAACTGGGCCTGGTGCTGCCGGACCTGCGCTCGCGCCTGGGCCAATGCGTGCGCGTGCTGCTGCAGCCGCTGGACGAGGAAGGCCGCGCGGCGGTGTTGCGCGAGCGCGCGCTGCGCAGGGGGCTGGCGATCGACGAGGCCGCCATCGAGTGGCTGCTGTCGCACACCGGGCGCGAGCTGGGTGGGCTGATCACGTTGCTGGACTGGCTGGATCGCGAATCGCTGGCGGCGAAGCGGCGGATCACCGTGCCGTTCCTGCGCCAGGTACTGGAAGAAGGCCGTCCCCGCTACTGAGGGATGTTGTCCGGCAGGGCTGCGCCCTGCACCCGCCGAAGCAACGTCAACGTCAAAAGCTGGCTTCCTGAGGGATGGCGGGGCGGCTCAGGTTGCGGGGGACGGCGCAAGTACGTCCATGTAGCCTCGGTCGCGCCATCCATGGCGCTCACGCCCCCGCAACCTGAGCCACCCCGCCTTCGACAGGTTCCCGCGATCTGGTGTGTCGGCGTTCTGCACTGCTGTTGGTGGGTGTCGACCTTGGTCGACACGTGTCTTGCTTGTGGTGGGTGACGACCGTTGGTCGTCACCAGAGCGAAGCGACCCGCTTCTGCTTTTCCTTCTTTTCCGTGGCTGGACGCACACGCAGACTGTCAGAGGCCGGGCGGGTGAGCCATGCAGGGGCGTTGGCGCCATGATGGCGACAAGTAGATCCACGCCATGCGTGGATGAGACTTTCCGGGGAAGGACTGCCTTGGATCCGACGTTCTCTGCTTGTGGTGGGTGGCGACCGTTGGTCGTCACCAGAGCAAGCGCAGCGAGGCGACCCGCTTCTGCTTTTTTCTTTCTTCCGTGGCTGGACGCCCACGGAAACTGTCAGAGGCCGGGCGGGGTGGGTTGCGCAGGGGCGTGAGCCGCATGGATGCGGCGACCGAGCTTACATGGACGTACTTGCAGCGTCCCCTGCGCAGCCCATCCCGCCCGGCCAAGCAAGGCTTCTGCTTCAGATGCGACCAACCACGAGGGGCTCAGCCGCTCGCAGCCAACTCAACATCCAGCGCGCGCAGGCGATCCACCGTCCCGACATCGGTCCAGCGCCCGCGATGGTGCTGCCCCGTCATCAACCCCTGTGCCATGAAATGCTTCTGTAACGGCACCACCGAGAACTTCGGTGGCACGCGCTCGCTGCCAGGTGCCTCACCGATCACCGCGCGCCAATCGGCCACGATCGAAGGACGATAGACGCCGATGCCCGCATAGGTCAGGCACGGGCCTTCGCGGTCATGGTGCAGCACACCGTGCGCGTCCAGCCGGTAGTCACCATTGGGGTGCTGCGCCGGGTTGTCGACCAGTACCAGATGCGCTTGGCTGGCCGGTTCACGCGGCAGCGTGGCGAAATCGAAATCGGTCCAGATATCGCCGTTCACTACCAGGAACGGATCGTCCCCCAGCACCGGCAATGCATTGAGGATGCCGCCACCGGTTTCCAGCGGGGTATCGCCTTCGTGCATGAAATGCAGGCGCAGGCCCCACTGGCTGCCATCGCCCAATGCGGCCGGGAACTGCTCGGCGAGCCATGCGGTATTGATCACCACATCGTGGATGCCGAGCGCAGCCAATCGCTCCAGATGCCACACGATCAGGGGTTTGCCGGCCACCGACAGCAGCGGCTTGGGCGTGTGCAGGGTGAGGGGACGCATGCGCTCGCCCAGGCCGGCGGCGAAAATCAGTGCCTTCATCGATGCGGCCTTCAGCGCAGCACGCGCATCGGCGCGGACAGCTCGGCCAGTGCCGGTTTGATGCGCGTTTCCAGCAACTGCTGCAGGGGCGCCAGTTCGCGGTAGCGCGGCAGCACTTCATCGAGGTAGGCGATGAAGCGCGGCGCATCGTCCAGGTAGTGGCCCTTGTTGTCGCGATAGCGCAGGCGACAGAACAGGCCGAGGATCTTCACGTGGCGCTGGATGCCCATCCAGTCGGCATCGCGCAGGAAGGTGGCACGGTCGGGTATCGGCAAGCCGGCGTCGCGCGCGCGCTGGTGATACTGCGCCAGCCATTCGTCCACGCGCTGCAGCGGCCAGCTCAGGAAGGCATCCTTGAACAGACTTACCGCGTCGTAGGCGATCGGGCCACGCACCAGGTCCTGGAAATCCAGCACCGCGGGGCCGCCATCCACCGGCATCAGGTTGCGCGGCATGTAGTCGCGGTGGGTCATCAGCTGGGCCTGGCCCAGCGCGTTGTCCATCAGCCGACGGTGCACCAGCTGCAGGCCTTCGATCTCGCCGCAGTCCAGTTCAAGGCCAAGATGGCGTTGCAGGAACCACTCGTCGAACAGGCCGGCATCACGCTGCAGCAGCGCTTCGCCGAACTGGCCGAAATCGGCCGGCACCGGAATGGCCTGCAGGCGCAGCAGCTGATCGATGGATCGGCTGAACCACTCGTCGGCATTGCGTTCGTCGAGGATCTTCGCCAGCGTCGGGCCGCCCAAGTCTTCCAGCAGCAGGAAGCCGGCGTCGAGGTCCTGGGCAAGCAGCGCGGGTACGCGCAGGCCGTGATCGTGCAGCAGGCCGCGCATGCGCAGCCACGGCGTGGGGTCTTCCAGCCCCGGTGGGGCGTCCATCACGATGTGGCTGCCGCGCTGGCTGGTGGTGCGCCAGTAGCTGCGCATGCCGGCATCGACCGAGGCGCGTTCGACCACGGCGTTGCCGTCGTCGAGCTGGGTGCGGGCCCATTGCAGACGCTGTGCGCTGCGCAGGGGATCAGAGGCGGGTTCGGTCATGCAGGCATATCCGGGCGCGCCGGGCGCGCCAACGTCGGGGCAGAATGAAAAAGGAGGTGGCGGCTCAGCGGCGGCCGCTGAACAGGCGCAGGATCGCCAGCACGACGACCGCACCCAGCACCGCGCCGAGGAAGCCGGCCGGTTCACCGGGCGCGTACCAGCCCATGTACTGGCCGAACCAGCCGGCCAGCAGCGCGCCGATGATGCCCAGCACGATGGTCAGCAGGCAGCCCATGCGGTTGTTGCCGGGCATGAAGAAGCGTCCCAGCAGGCCGACGAAGAAGCCGACCAGGATGATGTAGAGCCAGCTGGTGCTGCCAAACAGACCGTTCATGCAATCAGTGCTCTCGAAGGATGGACGCAGCCTAGCAAGGCCGGGCTGCGTCCGTCACGGTGTGTCTGGATCAGCAGCAGCCGTGGTCGCCGTGGCGGGTGCCGCTGTCGGCAGCCACCGGCGAACCGCTGGTCTCGCCACGCAGGCTTGCCGCGTAGTGCTCGCTGATCACCTTGGACACGCACGAGGTGACCTTCTTGCCCATCGGAATGTGCAGGAACTCGTTCGGACCGTGGGCGTTGGAGTGTGGGCCGAGCACGCCGGTGATCATGAACTGGGCGCCCGGGAACTTCTCGCCCAGCATGCCCATGAACGGGATCGAGCCGCCTTCGCCCATGTACATCGCCGGCTTGCCGAAGAAGGTCTGGCTGGCATCGTCGATGGCCTTGGTCAGCCACGGTGCCATCGCCGGCGCGTTCCAGCCGGTGGAGGCCTTTTCCAGGTCCAGGGTGACCTGCGCGCCGTTCGGCGGATCGCGCAGCAGCGCTTCCTTCAGCAGCTCGCCGCAGGTCTTGCCATCGGCGGTCGGCGGCAGGCGCAGCGACAGCTTCACCGCAGTATGCGGGCGCAACACGTTGCCGGCCGATTCCAGCGGCGGCATGCCGCCGATGCCGGTCACCGACAGGGCAGGGCGCCAGGTGCGGTTGAGCACCAGCTCGGTCAGGTCGTCGTTCATCGGCTTGAGGCCGTCGACCAGCGGGAATTTTTCGAAGATCGCGGTATCGACCACGTCGGCGGCGCGCTTGGCCTGTTCCAGGCGCTCGGCCGGAATCTCCACGTTCATGCCGTCGATCAGGATGCGGCCGGTGTCCTGGTCCTCGATGCGCGACAGCAGCTGGCGCAGCAGGCGGAAGCTGGACGGCACCACGCCGGAGGCGTCACCGGAGTGCACGCCTTCGTTGAGCACCTTCACCGAGAAGTTGCCGCCGGTCAGGCCGCGCAGCGAAGTGGTGCACCACAACTGGTCGTAGTTGGCACAGCCCGAATCCAGGCAGACCACCAGCGACGGCTTGCCGATGCGGTCAGCCAGATGGTCCACGTAGGCCGGCAGGTCGTAGCTGCCCGACTCTTCACAGGCTTCGATCAGCACCACGCAGCGGGCATGCGGCAAGCCCTGGGCCTGCAGTGCCAGCACGGCGGCCAGCGAGCCGAAGATGGCGTAGCCGTCATCGGCACCGCCACGGCCATACAGCTTGTCGCCGCGCAGGACCGGGGTCCACGGGCCCAGGTCGTCGTCCCAGCCGGTCATCTCCGGCTGCTTGTCCAAGTGCCCGTAGAGCAGGATGGTGTCGTCGCCGGTTTCGGCGCCGGTAGCCGGAATTTCCAGCAGAATCAGCGGGGTACGGCCTTCCAGGCGGACCACTTCGACGTTCAGCCCGGGCAGGTCCTGGGCCTTGGCCCAGCTTTCCATCAGGGTGACCGCCTGCTCCATGTAGCCGTTCTGCACCCAGTTGGCGTCGAACATCGGCGACTTGTTGGGAATGCGGATGTAGTCGACCAACTGCGGGACGATTTCGCTGTCCCACTTGTCATTGACGAATTGGCCGAGCTTGGCGCTGTCCATCTGAAACTCCGGTTGCATGGCTGATCCGCCCATTCTACGCCTCGGCCAAGGGTAGGGTTTTCCCTACATCACGTCGGGTATTTGGCTGGCTTTTAGAAATCCGTGAAACCTATACGCTGTGTGCATGTGGTGACGGACACTGTTTCGACCGACGGGATTGCCGGTCGGGACGGTCAGAACCACAAGGAGATACACGTAGTGCCTTGGTTTGTCGTGTTAAGGGCGCTGGTGCTGGGAATGTGGATCGCGGGAGCGCAAGCTGCCGAGCCGATCGACATCAACCGGGCCGATGCCCAGGCGCTGCAGCAGGGATTGACGATGGTCGGGGCCACCAAGGCAGCGGCGATCGTCGAGCACCGGCGCAGACACGGCCCGTTTCACCGCGTCGAGGACCTGACGCAGGTGAAGGGGATAGGGACATCGATCGTCGAACGGAATCGACGACGGATCACCGTTGGCAACACGATGTTGCCTGCGGATCCGGTACCCGGATCGGTACCGGTGCGAACCGTACCCAGGCGCTGACAACAGGAATCGTCGGAATCTGCAGGATGCAGGTTCAATGGCTGCGGACAGGATGGCTGCAGCCGCCGACCGTCGCAGGGATGCGGCACCAATCACCAGGATGGTGGCATCACAGACCTGTGGAAGGGGCTGAGATACAAACAGGACAGACGCGGCCGCGTGCAGGACGCAACGCCGCCCCCGCTTCGCAGGATGCGAGGGGGTGGCAGCAGGCCGACAGGGACGTGACGATTGCCCGGTACGACACATGGCTGTGTCGCCGGGCAATTTCTTTTGGCGCGGCTGCGACGTGCCCATGGTGTACGGTGGGGCCTTCGCATGGAATGGAACCTGCTGGATGCACCTGCACCGTTTGACCTTGATGCTCGCCGTGGCCTTGGCACTGCCGTGCGCCGCACAGGCGGCCGCCCCCTCCAAGCCTGTCGTGGCCACGACTTCCGAAGTACGCGGGCCGACCGACCTCAAGCCGGGCGAGTACCTGTGGCATCCGGAAGTCTCGCCGGCCGGTCCGATCGTGCTGGTGGTGAGCCTGGATGAGCAACGGGCTTACGTGTACCGCAATGGCATTGCCATCGGCCTGACCACGATCAGCTCGGGCAAGACCGGCCATGAGACGCCGACCGGTGTGTTCACCATCCTGCAGAAGGACAAGGACCACCGCTCCAACCTCTACAACAGCGCACCCATGCCGTACATGCAGCGGCTGACCTGGGACGGCATCGCCCTTCACGGCGGCAGCCTGCCCGGGCACCCGGCCTCGCATGGCTGCGTGCGCCTGCCGCAGGCCTTCGCCCAGAAGCTGTTCAGCGAAACCAAGCGCGGCGATACGGTGGTCGTGGCCGATGCCAAGAGCGCGCCGATGACGCTGGCCTATCCGGCGGTACTGGCGCCGGTGAATGCACGCGGCCAAGCCCTGCCGGAAGGCGAGGGCGGAGCTCCCGACAAGGCCTGGTGGGATGATGCGGCGGCACCCAGTGGCCAGGTCGGCATCCTGGTCAGCCTGCACGACCAGCGCCTGTACGTGCTGCGCGATGGCGTGATGATCGGTGAGTCGCCGCTGAAGGCCGACGCGCTGCCAGCGTTCCAGGGCACCACCCTGTTCGTGATGGGCCAGGGCTACAGCGATACGCCCAGCCCGCTTGATGCACAGCAGCGCCTGCACCAGTGGACGGCGTATCCGCTGCTCGGCCAGGACCGCGCCCAGGCCACGCCGGACCTGCTGGCCACGCCGTCGTTACCGATGGCACTGCCGGCTGATTTCGCCCGTCAGCTGTACCAGGTGCTGGTGCCGGGCACGACCCTGCTGGTGACGTCGCTGCCGGCGGTGCGCCCAAGCGCGGCTGAATCGGGAATGCAGCCGGTCTTGGAATCAGAGCCGCCAGCGTCCACCCTCAAGGGATCCTGAGACCTCCCTACGTGCCCATGTCTGCTTCCCGCCTGTGCCGGCTGGCCGCCCTTGTCCTGCTGGCAACCACTGCCAGTGCCCCGGCCGGGGCACAGACGCCCATTGCCGCCATCAGCGCCGACGACCTCGCCGCGCAGCTGGCACGCACCGCGCCCAAGGCCGACCGTCGGGTTCTGCAGTTGGCTGCCCACGCCATGCGCTGCGCACTGCAGCGGCCGGAGCTGGGAGTCAGCAGTGAACGCCTGAGCGTGATCGATTACTCGCGGCCGTCCACCGAGCCGCGGATGTGGGTCTTCGATCTCGCCCGCCAGCGGCTGTTGTTTGAGGAGTGGGTGGCGCACGGCCGCAACAGCGGCGAGAACCGCACCGAACATTTCTCCAACCGCGATGGCAGCTTCATGTCCAGCATCGGTGCGTTCACCGCGCAGGAAACCTACATGGGCGGCAACGGCTATTCGCTGCGGCTGGCAGGGTTGGAGCCGGGGTTCAACGATCGTGCACGCGAGCGCGCCATCGTCATCCACGGTGCGCCGTATGTGAATCCGTCCACTGCGCAGTTGCAGGGGCGGTTGGGGCGCAGTCTGGGCTGCCCGGCGGTGCGGTTGTCGGTGGCCAAGCCGCTGATCGACGCGCTGCGAGGCGGCACGATGGTGTTTGCGTACTACCCCGACAAGGACTGGCTCAAGCACTCACAGCTGCTGGGCGGCGATTGCGGTACGGCTGCGGGTCTTGCAACGCGTTGATGCGTTGCGGCGCGCGGCATGATGCAATGCGCGCATGAACATCGACTCCCTGCTGCAGACCCCGAGCCAGGTGATTTCCAGCCTGGACTACCGCCGCGAACGCTGGCGCAACGGCCTCGGCTGGACCCGCGAGATCCTGCGGTTGCCAGCGCAGGGCGATGATTGGGCGTTGCGCCTGTCGGTGGCCGAGATCGAGCAGGACGCCGCGTTTTCCGCATTCCCGGGCGTCGAGCGCGAACTGGTGCTGCTGCAGGGCAATGGCGTGCGCCTGCGTTTCGAGGACGGCCGCGTAGCCGAGGTGCTGCCACCGCATGGGCGCGTGCGTTTTGCCGGTGAGGCTGCGCTGCACGGCGAGCTGGTGGACGGCACCACCCACGATTTCAACCTGATGTGGAAGCGCGGACTGCTGCAGGCCGAGCTGCTGCATCGTCCACTGGTCGGGCCGATGTTCTTCTTCTGCGAGCCGGGCGTGGCCTGGGCCCTGCACCTGTTGGGCGGGCAGGCCATGTTCGGCGCGGACAGTGGATTGCCCGCGATGCAGGCCGGCGATACCGCGTGGTTGGCCGCCGGTGAGCGTCAGCGGCATGCATTGCAGGGCGGCGGCGAGTTGTTGGCGATACGGGTGAGCGCGGCGGGCGGCTGAGCCAGAGTCGGCGCCCGGAGGCAATCATCCACGCATGGCGTGGATCTACTGCAGCATGGTTGTCACCCTGGATCCGCGTAGATCCACGCCATGCGTGGATGCAGCAGCCGATATCGCAGCAGGGTGCCAACAAGGGATCGCCGCCAGCCGTTCAGTAGATCCACGCCATGCGTGGATGCAGCAGCCGATATCGCAGCAGGGTGCCAACAAGGGATCGCCGCCAGCCGTTCAGTAGATCCACGCCATGCGTGGATGTGGCAGCCGATATCGCAGCAGGGTGCGAACCGAGGTTCACACCCACAAGAGGCGGTTTGCCCCAAACGTTCGCTCAATACACGTCGCGCCGGTAACGACCGGCCAGCAGCAGCGCTTCCTTGCCGTCGGCACCGAGCACCTGCTCGATCACCGCATCCACTGCCGGGGCCATGCCCTGCAGGCTGCCGCACACCAGGATCGTCGCGCCGTCATCGACCCACTGCCGCAGCGTGGATGCTTCGGCCAGCAGGCGATCCTGAACGTAGCGATGTGCGCCGCCATCACGGCTGAATACCGTATCCAGGCGGGTCAGCGTGCCGTTGCCGAGCATCGCCTGCAGTTCATCGCCGAAGTGGAAATCATGCGCGGCCGTGCGTTCGCCGAACAACAGCCAGGTGCGGGCACCGCCAATGCGTGCGCGTTCGTGCAGGTGCGCGCGCAGGCCGGCGATACCGGTGCCGTTGCCGATCAGCAGCAATGGAACGTCGGCGGCGACGCCATGGAAATTCTCGTTGCGGCGCAGTCGCACCTGCAGCGGTTCGCCGATGACGGCGTGGTCGCACAACCAGCCACTGCCGATGCCCGGCGTGCCATCGGCACGCAGCTGCCGGCGCAGCAGCAGTTCCACCGCGCCGTCGTCCATCACCGAGGCGATGGAGTATTCGCGATGTGGCAGGGGCTGCAGTGCCGCCAACAGCCCAGGCAGATCGCCTGCTGCAACCAATGACGGCAGGTGCGAGCGCGCAACGCGGGCGAGCAGCGTAGTGCCGTCGTCCAACACGGTGTCCGCATCGAAGCCCTGCGTCTGCAGCCAGTCGCGCGTACTCTGTTCGGCATGCTGCGGACCGACCTCGGCGATGTCACCGGCCTGCCACTGCGCGCCGCTGCCGGTCGGGGGCTGCAGGCGCAGCCAATAGACCGGACCACCGGCGCTGCCGGGGTTGAGGTGGGTACGCTGCAGCAGCGTCCACGGCTGGTACTCGGCCGGTGTCCAATCGGGAAGTTCGCTCGCGTCGCCGCCGAGCTGGCCAAGCAGTTGCTGCCAGTGGCGCAGGGCAGCTGGATCGGCGTTGTCGACTTCAATGGCATCGAACAGCGGATGTGCTCCGTGCTGGCGCAGCCAGTCGTGCAGCTGGTGGCCGAACGCGCAGAAATGCCCGTAGCTGCGATCACCCAGTGCGAGCACGCCGTACTGCACGTGGTGCAGCGGCGGCGGCGTGCCCATCACCTTGCGCAGGAAGGGCAGGGCATGGTCGGGTGCATCGCCTTCGCCGGTGGTGCTGACGATGAACAGTGCACGCGCGCTGCCCGCCAGCAGGGGGGCATCGACTTCGTGCAGACCGCGCAGGCGCACCGACATGCCGGCCGAGCGCAGAGCCTGCGCACTGCGCTCGGCCAGTTCGCGGGCGAAGCCGGTCTGGCTGGACCAGACCAGCAGCATCGGTGGGTTGCCGCCTTCGGACGTGTCGTCGTGCGGACGGCTGCGCCACCACAGCACGCCACACGCCAGCAGATACAGCGCGGTGGCGGCGAGCGCGATGCCCCATTGCCGGGCCGGCGGCGCACCCTGCCACCACGCTTCGCCCAGGTGCAGACGCAGCAGTGCCCCGCCGATCACGGCCAGCAGGGCCAGTACCATGACGTTGCCAACGGTCGCGCGCGGGAAACGCATGCTCATCCAGCCTGCTCATCCAGCAGCTGCTGGAAGGCACTGCTGAGGGTTTCGCATGGGCCATCGGCGGAGCGTTCCAGGTAGCGCACGGCCAGCCCTTCGCGTTCTGCCAGGGCGATGCCCGCGTCGCGACCGAGCACGGTCAGCGCGGTGGCCCACGCGTCAGCGTGCATCGCGTCGCTGGCGACCACGGTGACGGCGGCTGCGACCTGCCGTACCGGCGTGCCGCTGCGCGGGTCAAGGCTGTGGCTGTAGGCCACGTCATCGTCGTGATAGTGGTGCCAGCGATCGCCGGAGGTGGCCACCGCCTTTCCGTCCAGCGCCAGGACACGCGGTGGCGTTTCGGTGTGGGCATCTTCTTCCGGCGCCGACTCCACCAGCACGCGCCACGGCTGGCCGTCGGGCTTGCGGCCGTAACCGGCCAGTTCCCCACCGACTTCAATCAGTGCGGCATCGACACCCTGGCCGCGCAGCCAGGCAGCGACGTGGTCGACACCGAAGCCCTTGGCGATCGCCGAAAGATCCAGCTCCAGGCCACCGGGCTGCAGCAGCGCATCCTCCTCCCAGTGCAGGCGCTGCCAGCCGCAGCGTGCACGGGTTGCCTGCAACGTGGCGGCATCGGGTGCGCGCCGTGCGCCGGCATGGGCGCCGAAGCCCCACAGCGCCACGAGCGGGCCGACGGTGGGGTCGAACGCACCGCCGCTGGCTGCAGCGATGGCCTGCGCGCAGGCCAACACATGGCGTGTTTCGATGGGAAGCACGAGGTACTGACCTGCGTCGGCACGGTTGTAGCGGCTCAGGTCGGAACCCGCTTCCCAGGTGCTCATCTGTGCGACCACTTCATCCAGACGTGCCTGGATGCCAGCATGCAGTGGATGCAGGTCGCGCTGGCGCGGTACGACCAGTGACACGCTCCAGGTGGTGCCCATGGTGGTGCCGCCCAGCCGGGTGATGTCGAGTGCGGTAGAGGTCATCGGCATGCGTGGCAGGCTGCGATACCAGGGCGTGCCGGGTATCGCAGCGCTGTCTTTACTGCGGCAGCACTTCCAGCGTGGCGACGTAGCTGAGGCGGCGCTTGGCGGCCTGCTTGACCGAGGTCTTCTTGTCCTCGGTGCCGGTTTCCAGCCAGTACATGCCGGCTTCCGGCCAGGTCACCTTGATCTCGCCCTTGGCGTCGCTGGTCAGCTTCTGCTCGTCCTGCGCGTTGCGGTAGCGGGTGCCGCCGCGCACGATCTCGAACTCCAGGCCTGCGGTCGGCTTGCCGTCGACCAATACGCGGAAGGTGGCTTCCTCGCCGGCGAACAGGTCGTTCGGGTGACCGACGGCCACCAGTTCGATGCCGCGGTTGGTCGGCTTCAGCGCGGTGTCGTTCGGCGCCCCGTTGGTGACGAAGGTCTCCACGCGGCCGACCGACTGGCTCACTTCCAGCTTCTTCGCATCCTTGGGCAGTTCGCCGAAGGTAGCGGCGGTACCGCGCCAGCGCTTGCGCTCGCCGTTCAGCTCATAGGTGGCCGACAGGCCGTCGTTGACCGAGGCGATGCGGTAGGTGCCCTGCTGCTTCAGCTCGAGGTCGAACACGCTGCGGTACTTGCCGGTGGCCGCGTTCTGCGCCTGCACGGTGCTGCCATCCGGGGCGGTGATCACCACCGATTCCAGGCGCAGCGGCACGTGATTGAAGTAGAACAGGTCGTTGGAGACCGCACCGTCGACGGTGATCCACGGCGTGTTGCCGGCGATCACGGTCTGCGAGGGCAGCAGCCAGGCCTTGTGGGCCAGGGCAGAGAAGGGAAGGGCAGCGGCCAGAGCGGCGGCGAGGACGAGCGTGCGCTTCATGCGGAAGACTCCAGTTGGGAGGGAGCGGATCCCTTTCCAACGGAAAGGGCTCTGACCCCGAGGGTAGGGCGATGGGGTCAGAGCCCTTCCTGCGGAAGGGATCCGACCCCACTCAATCAGGGTTTGACGGCGAGGGTGACCTGGCCCAGTTCGGTGGCGCCCTGCGCGCGGCCGTTCTGTGCGGCGCTGGCCGGCCAGGTGAAGGGGATCTTCAGCAGTTCACGGCCGCCGACTTCGCGCACCGCTTCCACCACCAGGGTGTAGTTGCCCGGGGCCAGCTGCTTCAGTGCCGGCTGCTTGTCGTTGAACGACAGCGCGTGCTTGCCGGCCGGGCGGGTCGGGCCGGTCACGCCGTCCACCGGCACCTGCAGGGTGCGACCGCTCTTGCGCCACCACTGGCGCAGGTCGGGCAGCCACTTGGTGCCATGGCCTTCGCTGTTGCTGGTCTGCTGGTACCAGACCGACAGGTTGGCGGCGACCTTCTGGTCGGCGCCTTCCAGCCACACCGCCACGTACGGGCGGTGGTATTCGGCCACGTTGAGCTTGGGCACTTCGACGTTGATGTCGAGGGTGGTGGCGTAGGCCGGCGAGGTGGCCAGCAGGCCGCTTAGGGCGATGGTCAGGGTGACGCGCATGGGGCGGCTCCGGAAGAACGGATGGAATACACGGTGGAAGTCAGTGGATCAGCAGCAGGGCGATCAGCAGCGGGATCATCAGGCCCAGGCCGACCAGTGGCCAGGTCATGCGCCGCTGCCGCGCATGCAGGTGCAGCAGGAACAGGCCGGTGATGCAGAACACCAGGCAGGCCACGGCGAACACGTCCAGGAACCAGCCCCATGCGGGGCCGGCATTGCGGCCCTTGTGCAGGTCGTTGAGATAGGACACCGCGCCGCGCGAGGTGGATTCGTACTCCACCGCGCCGGTTTCGCGGTCGATGCTCAGCCAGGCGTCGCCGCCGGGGCGTGGCAGTGACAGATAGATTTCCTCGGCCGACCATTCGGCGGGTCGACCGCCAATGGAGATGCCCAGCTGATCGTCGAGCCATTGCCGGGCCGGGCGTGGCAGTGGTGCATTGCCGTCCTCGCGGGAGCCCAGACCGCCGAGCAGTTCCGCCGGCAGTTCCAGGTGCTGGTTCTGCACCTGTGGCTTGGCCTCGATCTTCGCGGCATGGTTCAGCGTCAGGCCGGTCACCGCGAACAGCAGCATGCCGATCAGGCAGACCGCAGAGCTGATCCAGTGCCACTGGTGCAGGGTACGCAGCCAGAAGCCGCGGCTCTGCTGCTGCACGGTGGAAGATGCGGGACGGCTCACGGCACGGTTCGGGACGGATGAATACTGGCCATTACATCATTGATGAGAATTGCTCGCAATTAGATGTCGTTGTGTATCTCTGAAGGGGTAGTGCCGGCCGCTGGCCGGCAATCCCATGACACCTGAAAACATCGCGCGGTTGCCGGCCAGCGGCCGGCACTACCACTACCACTACCACTACCACTACCACTACCACTACCACTACCGCTGACCGGTAGATCCACGCCATGCGTGGATGGAGCGGTGCCGACCAAGGTCGGCACCCACCAGAGCGACGATCAGAACTTCGCGTTGAGCGAGATCCAGTAGCTGCGTCGCTGGTCCTTGGTGGCGTAGTCGTCCACGCAGTTGTATTCGCTGGGGCTGGTCAGCAGGCACGACTGCGAGACGAAGTTCTTGCCGAACAGGTTGTTGACTCGCGCGTTGACCGTCAGCCACTGCGTGGCCTTCCAGCTGCCACCGAGGTGGAAGATGGTGTAGTCCTCGTAGTAACGGGTGTGACTGGCACCGGCGGCATCGAGGATCGTGTCGCGGTAGCGGTCGTAGCGGCCTTCGCCGATCAACGACAGGCTGATGGCGTCGTTGAGCTGCCAGTTGAGGCTGGCGTTGGCCATGTGCTTGGCCGGCATGGTGCCGGTGATCGGCAGGCCCTTGCCGGAACCGGCGGTCTGCTCGCTCTTGGTCCAGGTGTAGTTGCCGCGCAGCTGCAGGGTGTCCAGCAGGTCGACGTGGCCGGCCAGTTCTGCGCCACGTGTCTCGGCCTTGTCGATGTTCACGCTCTGGGTGAAGGTGCTGTAGCCCAGCGACGCCCAGCCCGGGCCAATGTCCACGCAGTAGCCACTGCCGGCCGGCGCGACTTCACAGTTGGGGAACGTGCCGCCGCTGGCGATCTTGTCTTCGAACTTGTTGATGAAACCGGTGACGTTGAAGCCCCAGCGCTGGCCCTCGTAATAGGCGGCCAGCTCGTAGTTGGTGCTCGTTTCCGGCTTCAGGTTGGGCGAGCCCACCAGCGGCAGCACGCCCTGGCCACCAAAGCCGGTGATGCCGGGGAACAGCTGGTCCGGACGCGGGGTCTTGTAGCCGGTGCTGACGCCACCCTTGAAGGTCCAGGCATCGGTGGCATTCCAGACCAGGTAGCCGCGCGGGCTGAGGTGGCTGCCGAAGATGTTGTGGTCGTCGTAGCGCAGGCCGAAGGTGGCAGTCAGTGTGTCGGTCAGCGACCAGTTGTCCTCGGCGAACAGCGCCCACATGCGGTGCTTCTGCTTGGTGTTGCTGCGGTAGCCGGCACCGTCCATGCCGAACACACCGTCCACCATGTCGGTGTCGTTGTACTGGCCGCCCACGGTCAGCTTGTGCGCACCGAAGTCGAGGTCGAGCATCGTGTCCAGCACGTAGCCTTCCAGTTCCATGGTGCGCAGCGGCCGCGGCAGGAACGCCTGCAGGCGTGCCTGTTCGCTGGCGTTGAGTGCGGCCAGGCCGTTGTTGCGGCCGGCGGCACAGTTGTTGGCGGCACCGGTGCGGCGGCAGACGTCGTTCCACAGGATCTGCAGGCCGGCGCGCTCGTCCAGCGTCAGCGGCAGCGAGCGGCCGAGGTTGTTGCTCTTGCTGTGGGTCAGCGAGGTCTGCCAGGTGCCGAAGCTGTAGCGGCCTTGATGGGTCAGCGAGAGCTGGTCGCGCTCATAGCGCTGGTAGGCGGTGTAGCCCACGCGCGGCTGCACCACGCGGCGGGTGACGGTGCCGCTGCCATTCGGGTTGGGAATCACCGCATTGCCGACGCGCCACAGGCTGGCCAGGCTGTCGAGCGTGCCGGTCTGGCCTTCGCTGTTGTCGTACTTCTGCCGCGATACGTCGTAGTCCAGCCACAGTTCGTGGTCGTCGTTGACGTGGAAGTTCAGGCGCACGCCGGTGTTCCAGTTGGTGTTGGCTACCGACTTGCCGCCGCCACCGAAACCGATGCTGCGTTCCCACAGGGTGCCGTCGGGCAGGGTCAGTGCATCCCATTCGGGATTGGATGCCTTGGCGTCGTAGTAGCTGCCGCGCACGGCCAGGCCCAGGCGATCCTTGACCAGCGGGCCGCTCAGGTACAGATCGGTGCTGCGCGCGTCGCCGAACTGGTCGTCCTGCTGCACGGTGAAGCCCTGGGTGACCGCGCCGTGCCAGCTGTCCTGGTTGCGGCGGGTGATGATGTTGATGACGCCGCCCATTGCGTCCGAGCCGTACAGCGTGGACATCGGGCCACGCACCACTTCGATGCGCTCGATCGCATCCAGCGGCGGCAGGTAGGCGAACTGGCCACCACCGAAGTTGTTCGGATACAGCTGGCCGGCGTTGCTCTGGCGGCGACCGTCGATCAGCACCAGGGTGTACTCGGACGGCAGGCCGCGCATGGAGATGGTGGCGCGGCCGTTCTTGTCGGTGGCTTCCAGGCCGACGTCGATGCCTTCGACGTCGCGCAGGGCGTCGACCAGGCTGGTATAGGGGCGCTTGCTCAGCTCTTCGCGGCTGACCACGCTGATGCTGGCCGGTGCATCGACCACCTTCTGCTCGAAACCGGAGGCGGTCACCACCACCTTGTCCAGCGTCTGCGGCGCGCCGCTGGCGGCACCATTGGCGTAAGCGGGCGCCGCGACCGCAGCCAGCACAGCGCTGGTCAACAGATGTCGGGACAGGGACGAACGGACACGATGGCGCTGGGCCATGGCAGATACCTCGAAGGATGTAGGGCAGCGCGATGCAGGGCGCGGAACGCGCACGGCAGGGCAGGGATGGCCCGGTCAGGGGCGGCAGGGGCGAAACAGGCAGCGGCGAGCCGTCGCAACCGCGCAGGCGGTCACGGCGTGCCGTGGATCAGGCGAGCGGCGGCGCCTGGCCGCGTTGCTGGCGGCGCCCGGGCGCATCGGCCCAGGGCATGTCCGGTACGGCCAGCGGCCAGTGCGGACGCGCGCCGGAGGGAACCGACGCAGAGGGAACCAGATCAAGTTCGGTGCGCAGCCAGTGGCTGGCCAGCAACAGCGGCGGGATCGGCTTGTCCGTGGACTTGGCCGGTGCCGAGGCGCAGCGCCGCAGTTTGGCCGGCGCTTCTTCCTGCAAAGGGCCTTCGCCGCCGCGCTCTTCCAGCGGCTGCTGCAGCGCCTGGGGCGCGGCAGCGTGGGCGACCGGCAGCAGCGGCAGGGTGCCCAGCAACAGCGTCAGCATCGCCACCCACGCCAGCAGGCTGGCCAGCGCAGGCCGACGGCCGCGCATGGCGGTGCCGAGCTGTACAAGCCGAAGCGGGCGGGGGCGGAACGGGCGACGCAAGCGGAGATCCCTGGCTGGCCGGAACATCCGGCGTCAACGGGGCGTGATTGTAATGAGACCCGTTAGCCGTTGCAAATGAGAATGATTGCCAAATTGCCGCAAGGGTGGCCTGATCGGCTCAGACCTCGCTCCAGCGCCGCAGCAGGTTGTGGTACACCCCGGTCAGCTGCAGCACCGCGTCGGCATCGCCATCGGTCTGCCGCAGGCGCTCGATGGAGGTATCCATCTCCCACAGCAGACGACGCTGCACATCGTCGCGGATCATGCTCTGCACCCAGAAGAACGAGGCCACGCGCGCACCGCGGGTGACCGGATTGACCTTGTGCAGGCTGCTGGAGGGATACACGATCAGATCACCGGCCGGCAATTTCACTTCGTGCTCGCCGTAGGTATCACTGATGATCAGCTCGCCGCCGTCGTACTCGTCCGGGTCGGACAGGAACAGCGTGCAGGAGATGTCCGAGCGCAGCTGCTCGCCGTTGGCCAGGTTCATCACCGCGCCATCGACGTGGAAGCCGTACGTGCCGCCGCCGCTGTAGCGGTTGAAGCGCGGTGGCAGGTACTTCAAGGGCAGCGCGGCGCTGAAGAACAGCGGATGCCGTGCCAGGGCCACCAGAATGGTTTCGCCCAGTTCGCGGCGCAGCGGCGAAGCTTCAGGCAGCTGCTGGTTGTGCTTGGCCTGCGCGCCGAGGTGGCCGACGGTCTCGCGGCCATCGGTCCAGTCGGCTGCGTCGAGCCTGCGGCGGATGTCAGCCACCTGTCCGGCGCTGAGGATGTCGGGGATGTGCAGCAGCATGCGGAAGTCCTCAGCAAGCAGACGGTGCGACCAGCGCGCGCACCTGCGGGTGGGGTGAGGCGGCCAGCTCGGGCACGATATGTGCCATGAACGCGGGACTGCCGTGCTGCAGCGCCAACTGCAGCCAGTGCACGGCCTGTTCGATCTCACCGGCCTGCAGAAGGATGGAGGCGTAGTTGGCCTGGCCGCGGAAATCGCCGGCCTCGGCCGCGCGCCGATACCAGCCCAGTGCAGCCTGCGGATCGCGACCGGTGTCCAATCCATCTTCCAGATGCCGGGCAAGCAGGTTCATCGATTTGGCGTGGCCCAGATGTGCCGCGCGGGTGTACAGCGCCAGTGCCTGTGCACGGTCCTGTGGTACGCCGCGGCCGGTGGCCAGCAGGTTGGCCAGGTTGTACAGGCCCCAGTCCAGACCGGTGTCGGCGGCGCGCCGGTACCAGACCGCTGCAAGCGAAGGATTGGCGGTGGTGCCCTGGCCCAGCTCATGGCAGCGGCCAAGCATGTTCATCGCCATCGGTGCGCCGTTGTTGGCTGCGGTCTCGTACCAGAGCAGGGCCGCAGCAGCGTCCTGGGGCGTGCCTTTGCCTTCCATGTGCATCTGCGCCAGCAGCAGTTGCGCCTCCACCTGCCCGGCCTGCGCCGCATCGCGGACGCGCGCGAAGGCAGCCTGCGGATCGTGCAGCAGCAGGTCGGTCAGGGCGTCGGAATCAAAGGGGATGTTGGAAGCCATGCGCGGAGTATCGCCGGAAACAAAAACGGCGGCAGGAGATCCTGCCGCCGCGTGGGTGCTGCGGGTTACATCAGAACTTCACGTTCAGTGCCAGGGTGGCCGAACGACCCGGGGCGATGCTCGCGTAGTGCGACGCGTAGGCCTTGGTGAAGTAGGTTTTGTCGGTCAGGTTCTGCACGTTCAACTGCAGGCTGATGTTGTCCTGGATCGCGTAGCTGGCCATCGCATCGAAGCGGGTGTAGCTGGGGATCCACTTGGTGTTGGCCACATCACCGTACTGCTTGTCGGAGTAGTTGGCGCCGGCGCCGACGGTCAGGCCGAACGGGAAGCGATAGGTGGTCCACAGGGTGGCGCTGTGCTTGGCGGTGTTCGGGAACACGTTGCCGTTGTACGGCGAGGGCACGTAGATGTTGGACGGGCAGGTACGGCCGGACACGGCGCAGACGAAGCCGTTGTCCTTCAGTTCCGAATCCAGGTAGGTGTAGCCGCCGTACAGGCTCCAGGCGTCGGTCAGCTGGCCGGTGAAGCCCAGTTCCACGCCGTTGATTTCCTTCTTGCCGGCGTTCTGGCTGGTGCCGTTGTCGACGGTCACGCGCGCGTTGTCCATCACGGTGTGGAAGATCGCCGCGGTCAGGTTCAGGCGGTTGTCGAACAGGTCCCACTTGGTACCCAGTTCGAGGTTCTTGGTGTCCTGCGGCTTGAGGTCGGCCACGGCCGCGCTGAGGCCATCGGAACCATCGCCACCGTCCATGCCCGGCGGGGTGGAGGAGGTGCCGTAGGACAGGTAGATGCTGCCGTTGGCGGTCGGCTTGAAGACAATGCCGGCCTGGTAGTTCAGGAAGTCATTGTCATTGCGCACGCGGGTCGGCGCCTTGCCGGCCACCGGGGTGGTCAGGGTGGTGGAGAAGTCGTCGTAACGCAGGCCGACGTTGATCATCCACTGCGCGTTCAGTTCGATGGTGTCGAACAGGTAAGCGGACTTGGTCTTGGTGCGCTGCTCGACGTCCAGCGCCTTGTCGCTGCGGTACACCGCATGGGTGGCCGCCCACGGATCGTTCGGGTTCGGGTTGTCGAAGCTGGTGCAGTTGTAGCCGGTGGCCGCGCCGATGGTCGGGCACTTGCTGCTGTTGGTCAGCGGATTGTTGGTGCCCGGGGTCATCAGGTAGCTGCCACGGGTCATCTTCTCGTCGCTGTATTCCGCGCCGGCGCTGTAGCTGTGCTTCAGTGCACCGGTTTGGAAGCTGCCGGTCAGGCTCAGCTGGTCGGCGAAGCTCTTGACGTCGACGGCGCGGCTGTTGGTACGGCGCCACAAGGTGCCGTAGTTGTTCGGGTTGCCCTGGCTGTCGTCCGGCTGGGTCCACAGGTAATCGTTGCTGGTGTTGCCCAGGCGCGCGATGTTGCGCAGCTTGTGGCTGCCGAAGTCGTAGCTGCCGTCCAGCGTGCTGATGTCGGCGCGGGTGCGCTGGAAATCGCGGTCCACCAGGCCGTAGTAGTTGTTGCGGTCGGGCACCATCGGGCGGCCGTCGACCCACTTCGACACCGGCGCGCCGTTCGGGTTGCCATACGGGAAGCCGCCTGCGTCGGGCAGGTCGTCGCTCTGCATGTGGTAGTGGCTGGCGATCAGCTGCGCCGGGCCGTTCAGGCCGAACGCGATCGACGGCGCGATGCCCCAGCGGCTGACGTTGGCCGCGTCACGACCGGCAATGTCCGACTCGTGCTTCATCAGGTTCAGGCGTGCGGCGATGCCATCGCCCAGCACGTAGTTGGCATCCACGGTGCCGCGTGCGTAGCTGTCGGTACCGATGCCCATGCTGGCAGTGGTCTCGTTCTTCAGCTTCGGGGTCTTGCTGACCAGGTTGAGGCTGCCACCACCGGAGTCGCGACCGCCGTAGGCCGAGCTCGGGCCCTTGACCACTTCCACCTGCTCCAGGTCGAACACTTCGCGGGTCTGCGAACCGACGTCGCGCAGGCCATCGACGAACATGTTGCTCTGCGAGTCGAAGCCGCGGATGAAGGGGCGGTCACCGGTCGGGTTGCCGCCTTCGCCGGCGCCGAAGGTGATGCCCGGGACCATGCGCAGCGCATCCTGCAGGTTGGTCGCACCGGTTTCGGCGATCAGCTTCTCCGAGACGATCGAGACCGACTTCGGGGTGTCCAGCAGCGCGGCGGTGAACTTCGGCGAGGACGGGTTGAACCAGCTGCCGCGCACCTGGACCTTGTCCAGTTCGGTGGCCTGGCTGGCGCCGGCGTCGTCGGCCGCCTGTGCCGCCAGCGGCGCGAAGCCGGCGGCGAGGGTGGCGGTGGCCAGTACCGAAACGCGAGGTGCGTACTTGCGGGTCTTGATGTGGGTCATGGGCAGGTTGGCGGTGGCTTGGATAGGGAATGAGCGAGGGCCGGCCAGCACGGCTGGGCGCGCGGCGGCAGGCAGGAGGCGGGTTCTATGGAGCCGAGCCAGGCTCGGCTGGCCGGAAACGCAATCAGGCGCGCGACAACGGCCGCAGGGCGCCTCAGATGGCGCGTGGTGCCGGAGGTGCGTGGCCGGGATTCAGGCGCAGCGAGGGGTCGTGCAGCTGCCAGCGCAGGGCATCGGAGTGCCACAACGGGATGTGGGCCACCAGCGCAGCACGCGGCGGGGCAGTGCCGGCGCAGGGCGTGCCGCCTTCACCATCCACCGGAGGTTCCGGGGCGGGGGCGGCGTGGTGTGGGCATTCGTCGCCGGAAGGCGCCGGCAGCGGAGCGACCTGCTCGATATCGTGCAGATGCGCTTGCCAGCCTGCGTTGGCGGCGTGACCACCGCCGCGTCCTTCGTGCAGCGCCGACCAGCCCAGCAGCAGCGTCAGCAGCGCGGCCACGAGCAGCGGCCACCCCTGACGGGCGAGCTGGCACAGCGTGGCGGTGGGCGCGGACGAAGCCATGGCACAGGCGGGGGCATTACGAAGATGTTACGTAGGATAACATCAACGATAATGATTCGCATGTACGGGCCCGGCGTCCGGTTCCGGGTGGCCCGCAGGGCCCCTGAAAGGCCCCTCAGACTGTTCCAGTAGATCCACCCCATGGGTGGATGCCCTGGACTTCAATCGCGGTCGTCGCGGGTCCACACCGCGTCGTGCTCGCGCTTCACCGGAAACTTCGGCACTGCGGTATAGGCCGGGGCACACAGCGCACGGCCATCGCGCACGTCGAAGCGCGCCCCGTGCAGCACGCACTCCACGCTGCCTTCGGTGGTGTTGAACTCGCCCGAGGACAGCTCGAATTCCTCATGCGTGCACTGGTCTTCCAGGGCATACAGTTCGCCGTCGAGGTTGAACACCACGATCGGCGTACCGGTCACTTCGTCGAACACGCTCTTCATTTCGCCCGGCAGCAGTTCGGCGCCGGCGCAGACAAAGGTCCAGGCCTCGCTCACGCGGTGGCCCCGGCCAGTGGCTTTTCCAGGATCTCGAAGCGCAGGTCGTCGCGCTTGGGGATGCCAAAGCGTTCGTCGCCATACGGGAACGGCTTCTTGATGCCGGTGCGCTGGTAACCGCGGCGCTCATAGAAGGCGATCAGTTCATCGCGCACGTCGATCACCGTCATCTGCATCACCGGCACGTTCCATTCGCGCGCGGCGTGGGCCTCGGCCGCGTCCATCAGCTGCTTGCCAACGCCGCCGCCCTGCTGGGCCGGGTCGACCGAGAACATGCCGAAGTAGCCCTTGCCGTCGACGTCGGCGACGTGGGCACAGGCCACCAGCTGGCCGTCGCGTTCGGCCAGCAGGATGGTCGAGCGCGGGCGATCCAGGTCGCCCTGGATGCCTTCGGCGTCGATGCGGGCGCCGTCCAGCAGGTCGGCTTCGGTGGTCCAGCCAACGCGGCTGGCGTCGCCGCGGTAGGCCGAGGTGACCAGGGAGATCAGGGCGGGGATGTCGGCCGGCGTGGCGGCGCGGAAGGTCAGGGTGCTCATGGGGGCATTCTAGGTGGGGTGGGGGCAGGCGGGGAGGTTGCTGATCCGGCTGGCTTTGCCAAGTGTGTCGGATACGCCTTGTTGACACATCCTTCATTTTTCATTCATAAATGAAGCAATGCCCGCCCACCGTGTTCAAGCGTGTGGTTGTCTGCCGGAGTGGGCACCGTCCGATCTGATCATCGACAGTGGCGCGATGTGGGCGGGGCTCTCAAGGAAGGTCGATCCAGGGAGGATCTTCATGCAGTCACGTGCCACCTCCAATCCGCGCGCCGCCAGCGCCGCCAAGCGCCTGCTTCTGACAGCACTGGCCTTGTGCGTACTCGCACCGGTCGCCGCCTCTGCCCAGATCGTGCCGACCTGGCGCGAGGAGTACGACAAGCGCTTGAAGTACGGCGACCTGGTCGAGCCCTTGAAGGGCGAGATCTTTGGTGAGCAGGTCAACCTGTATGACGGTTCGATCAGCTTCAAGGCGACGGATATTTCGATCCCGGGCAATGGCAGCTTGCCGATGACGCTGAGCCGCAGCTACAGCGATGGTGACGGCAGCAGCGAGAGCCCTTTCTCCGATTGGGGCCTGGATATTCCGTCGTTGTCTGGTGTCTACGGCGACCTGCCAGAAACTGCTGCTGCCGGCTATTGGGCGCCAGCAGCGCGCTGTTCGACGGTGGGCGCGCCGCCGGCGCTCGATGTCTGGAATCGCCGCAATACCCAGATCGTTACATTCAGTACCCATACGTTCTGGGACGGCGTGCGCCTCTCCCTGCCGGGGGGCGGCGGAGAGCCGGTGCTCGGCGGCAACGGTGACCCGCGCCAGCCGCAGCCGCAGTTTGGTCAGCCGGCACCTTGGAACACGAAAGGCGGATGGACCTTCAGCTGTTTGACCGCATTGAAGAGCGGTCAGCCGGGTGAGGGATTCCTCGGCCATGCACCGGATGGCACAAAGTACTACTTCGACTGGATGGTGGCCCGTTACAACACCGAGGCAACCCTGCAGCCGTATGGCCCGGAAAGCAACGCAATGCTGAAACGCAAACGCGTGTTCCTGTACCCATCGCAGATCGTCGATCGCTTTGGCAACTGGGTGCGCTATGAGTGGAGCGGCGACCGGCTGCAGCGCATGGTCGCCAGCGACGGACGCGAGATCAGCCTGGCGTACACCGCAAACGGGTTGATCGCTTCGGCTACCGCAGCAGGTCGGACGTGGACCTACGGTTATACCGAAGCGAACATTATGCGAACGGTGACACTGCCCGATGGTACGCAGTGGATCTACAACCTGCCGCCCCTGTGGGTCACACACAAGTACCCCGAGTACACGGGACAGAACATTTGGGAGTACATGAGTTATCCGGCTACCTGTTCACGGATGAACAAGATTGTGCCAACTGAAATCACCGCGACTGTCCAGCATCCTTCGGGCGCCGTGGGGTCGTTCCTGTTCCGGCCATTCCGTCACGGCCGGAAGAACGTCAAGTTGGACTGCCAGACTTCCGGCGACAATCACCTGTTTGCTGATGGTTGGAACTACACGCCGATCTATCGCGACGCACAGTCGCTGGTAGCGAAAACAATCAGTGGTCCAGGTATGCCCACTGCGCAGTGGACCTATCAGTACACCAATCTTGATGGCGCCTACGCGCAGGATCTCGGTGGACCGGCCATTCCTCCGGGCCAGGCAGAACCGAAGATCACCACCGAAACGCTGCCCGACGGCGTCGTGCGTGTGTACGAGTTCGGCAAGGAGGTTGCCTACAATGATGGTCTGCTGTTGTCGACCACGACGCGTTCGGGCGGCACTGTCGTGCGCGTTGATCGCAACAACTACTATCCCGACGCCCAGCTGGACTCGGCGCCATTCCCGAAGGAAGCCGGCAAGGACTTCAAGTACGGTGCGAACGATCTCAAGGCGCACTACAACCGTCCTGTCCAGTCCACTGTCGTGGATCAGGACGGCGTGCAGTTCACCCGCACGGTGCAGACGTTCGATGCCTTTGCACGTGAGGTGAGCGTCGTCGAGGGCAATTCAGCCGGACAGAGCCGCACCAGCACAACCACCTACTACGACAACCTGGCGCTATGGGTGAACGGTCAGTCAGCGCGTAGCGTAGTCAATGGTGTTGAGCAATCACGCACCGAGTTCGACACGACCAATGCGTTGCCGATACGGGCGTATGCCTTCGGGCGTCTGGCACAGCAGGTGACCTACGCAGCCGACGGTACGGTTGCGTCGGTCGCCGACGGCCGTGGCAACACCAGCCATCTTTCCGGTTGGAAACGCGGTGTGCCGCAGCAGTTGCGGATGCCAGCCACGACTGAATCTCCCAATGGAGCGACGCGCAACGTTGTGGTGGACGACAACGGTTGGATCACCTCGTTGACCGATGAAATCGGTGCGACCACCAGTTTCAGCTACGACAGCATGGGGCGCCTGCGCAGCCAGCAGTTCCCCGGTGGCGACACCGTGAGCTGGAATGCGGTCACCATGGACCTGCAGCGGTTGGGCAGCGCGCAGTTCGGCGTGCCGGCCGGTGCCTGGAAACATTCCCGAACCCAGGGCGGACGACGGACCGACACCTATCTGGACGCCATGTTCCGCCCGGTGCTGCTCACTGAAAATGCCGACAACGTTCTCGATAGCGCAGTGGTGACCCGCTACGACACCAGTGGTAAAACGGTGTTCGCGTCCTATCCTGTTCGCTCGCTTTCCGACATCAACGCGTCACTTGGTGGCACCAGCACGCAGTACGATGCGCTGGGTCGACCGGTCGTGGTCAGCCAGTCGTCCGAACTTGGCGCCTTGGTGACTCGCTCCGAGTTCGTGGGCAACCTGTCGGTGAAGGTGACCAATCCACGCGGCCAGTCGACAACAACACGGCACCTGGCCTATGACCAGCCCACCTATGAGATGCCGCTGACGCTGCAGCATCCAGAAGGGGTAGTGACCGAGATCCAGCGCGACGCTCTCGGCAAGCCGCTGGCGATCACCCGTCGCAGCGCCGACGGCAGCCAGGCGCTGACCCGTCGCTATGTCTATGACGGCTACCAGCAGCTCTGCAAGACCATCGAGCCGGAAACCGGGGCGACGGTGCAGGACTACGATGCTGCCGGCAATGTCCTGTGGTCGGCTGCTGGCACGGGTTTGACCAACGCCAGCGACTGCAATCGCGCCGAGGCGCTTGCCAGCGGGCGTGCGGTGCAGCGCAGCTATGACGCTGCCAATCGACTGCTGGCGTTGATCTTCCCCGATGGCCGCGGCAACCAGACCTGGTCATACACGCCGGACGGCCTGCCCGCAGAAATCAGTACGCAGAACGATGCCGGCCGTCCGCTCGTCATCAATCGCTACCAGTACAACCATCGTCGTCTGCTCAGCAGCGAGACGCTGCAGCATCTGGATCTGGGAACGGTGAACTTCGCCTATGGTTACGATGGCAATGGCACGCTTGCGAGCAACACGTATCCGGGCGGGCGTATCGCCAGCTACGCCCCGGATGCACTCGGCCGCGCCACATCGGTGGCGGGCTATGCGAAGGAGGCCAGCTATTTTGCCAATGGTGCCTTGGCGCGCTTCGTCTATGGCAATGGCGTTGTCCATACGATGACCCAGAATGCACGTGGTCTTCCTGATCGAAGTCGCGATGCAACCGCTGCGGCCGCAGTGCTCGATGACAGCTACGACTACGATGCGGGTGGCAACGTGATGGCCATCTCTGATGGCTTGCCGGGTGCGCCAGGCAATCGTGACATGGCCTACGACGGGCTGGATCGACTGCGCTCGGTTACCGCACCTGGTTTTGGCAATGCGCTGTATGAGTACGACGCACTGGACAACCTGCGCCGGGCCAAGGTCGGTAGTCGGGACCGCACGCATTATTTCGATCCGACCAATCGTCTGGTCAATGTTGTCGATACTGGTAACAGCGCGACCGTTGTCGGTCTCGGCTATGACGTGCAGGGCAATCTTTCGATCCGCAATGGCCAGGCGTTTGGTTTCGACTACGGCAACCGCCTGCGTACGGTGGGGGCAACGGAAGCCTATCTATACGACGCGCATGGACGCCGGGTGAAAGCCTGGAACAGCGAGTCGGGCGCCATCTACTCGTTCTATGACAATGGCGGCGTGCTGCGTTTCCAGCGCAATGAGCGCACGGGAAAGCAGACAGACTATCTGTACCTGTCCGGCAGTCTGGTGGCGCAGGTGCACGGCGAGGCCGCACCCAGCATTCCGGCGCTGAGCGCCCCAGGCTACATCACCCAAGGCAGCGTTAACTTGACATGGAGTCCGGCCGGTGGCGCCAACCGCTATGAGCTGCAGCGTGCCCAAGCGGGTACTTGGAGCACGATCTTCGACGGTGCGGTGCAGGCGTTCACCAGTACCGGTCTGGCTACCGGTACCTATCAGTTCCGTGTGCGTGGTTGTCGCGTGGTCTGTGGTGAGTGGAGCAACACCGCTTCGGTTGCCGTCGAACTGCCGCCGGCTACGGTGCCTGTGCTGACCGTACCGGCAACCGCCTTCAACGGCATCTACAGCGTCAGTTGGTCGGCCTCTGCCGGTGCAGAGCGCTTTGAGCTCGACGAGAGTGCCAATGGTGGTGCCTGGACCCAGGTCCACAATGCGGTGGGCCAATCCAAGGGGTTCACCGGCAAACCGGGAGGCAGCTTCAACTACCGTGTCCGCGCGTGTAATCCGGTGGGGTGTACCAGCTACAGCGGTAGCGCTGCGGTGGCGGTGGTCTACCCGCCTGCCAGTGCTCCAGGAGTGTCAGCGCCGGCTCGTTCGGCACCCGGCAGTATTGGCATCGGCTGGAACGGGATTGGCGGTGCTGACCGCTACACGCTGCAGGAAAGCGCCAATGGCGGCGGTTGGGTGACCCTGTTCGATGGCAATGCGGGTTCCTATGCCACGCCTGCACGTGGAGTGGGCAGCTATGCCTACCGCGTCGCCGCCTGCAACGGCGCTGGATGCGGGCCGTGGTCGGGATCTGCAACAGTTGCCGTGATCGGCGCGCCGACGATCGAACCGGTGATCAGTGCACCGGGACTGGTGAATGTGCCGCAATACAGCTTCAGCTGGTCTGTACCCGCCAATAGTGAGAGCTTCATTCTCGAGGAGAGCGCCAACGGCGCTGGATGGGCCGTGGTGCATAACGGCGGTGCGAACAGCTTCGGCGCGGACCGCGGCAAGGGCAGCTATGCCTATCGGGTGCGTGCCTGCAACTTCGTGGGGTGCAGCCCTTACTCGGGCATCGTGACGGTAATAGTGGCACTTCCGCCAGGGACGCCCCATTTCTATCTGGCCGAATGGCTGACCACGCGCAAGGCGCCCTATCAGGTGCAGTGCTCGGTGGGTTGGAACCAAGTGGCCGATGCCACCGAGTTCCAGCTTGAGAGCGGCGGCGGCGGCAAGCGACTGTATACCGGGCCCAACGCCTATGTGAGTGCAAACGGCAATGCGTATTGTGCCGGCAACTATCGCGTGCGTGCCTGCAATGCAGGCGGTTGCTCGTCGTGGTCGGCGGACCGCACCGTCACCCGCGGCGTACTGAGCTGGGACTGAGCCATGAATGGAATCACTTCTCTACTGATTCGCACAGCGCTTCTTGTGGTGGCGACGATGGCCGGTGCTGAACCGGCTGCGGCCCAGGAAGTTGTGGAATACATCCACACCGACGCACTGGGCTCACCGGTGGCAATCACCGATGCCAGCGGCAATGTCATCGAGCGTACGGTGTATGAGCCGTATGGGGCCGTGGTCAATCGGTCGCTGAAGGATGGGCCTGGGTATACCGGGCACGTGACGGACTCGGGCACGGGGCTGAGTTACATGCAGCAGCGGTACTATGACTCTGAACTGGGGCTGTTTCTGAGTACAGACCCAATCGTTGCATCGGAAGCGCTGTTCGGGCGCTACCTCTACGCGAACAACGGTCCATATAGATTTGTGGATCCGGATGGGCGTGCTTCCGAAGAAAAGAACCGTCGAAGACCCGCAATTGTGGGGAGTAGAATAAAGAACGGGATGGTGGCAGCAGGGAGCCGTATGGGAACTCTAGGCGCTACAAATGCTGGAGCCGGATCCAGCGGAGGGTACGGGCGAGAGCCACGGGCATCCGATCCGCAATGGACTCGAGACCCGAAAGTAAGAGGGCAAATGGAGGATGCATGGAATGACTCAAACCCATTTGCGCCAGCCGTACGCAGAGGGGAATCTGGATCTCTGAAACGAGAGAACGGAGGGTGGATTGTTCAGTTCGCGGGGGAACGAGGGCATGAACTGGTTCGGTCACCTGCCGGCACAAGGGACAGAATGTCGATTGAATCTGCTAGGAAGCCCTCGGAGTTTGAATGTGGATGCATAGTCAAGGGCTACTTTCATACGCACCCTAATACAAGGGCTGAAGGGTACTTCCCTGGCACAAATGGCTATGACTACGATTATCAGTTACAGCAGGGGGTTCCTGGCATGATTAGGGGGCACGAGGGCTATGAATTTATTCCTATTCCAGGGGGGCGCTGATGAAATTTTGCAAGTTGATACTTGGATTAGCGCTGTGCCTTGCAGTGGTGACAGGTTGTTCGGCCCGTGAAGAAAAAAATAGCGAGCGCGTTGATGCCTGTTTGCCGGTCATAAACGCATATATAAAGGCATCTCGCGGATGGGTTGAAGGTGTCTACGATGTTGTTCCTGAGGGTAGAAGCCGGGGGCTTCGTGGGTATGCAGTAATGCATCACGAAGACAAAGGTAAGCTGCCTTCCGAGGAGCTCAAGTCATTTCATGTTGATTTAGATTCAAAGTGCAAGGCTGTAGTCGGTGAACTTGGGTATCAGTGATAAGGGTCTGCCTTCGCGATTGTTTGTGTTTTCCGGCGGCCCGGCTAAGAGCGTATAGTCCAATCGAAAAAAAGAGCGCCACGGGTTTCCGTGGCGCTTTGGCTTCATCCGGCTGTCGCTGAAGCCTCACCCCAGCAACTTCCGCACCTTCGTCAACGCCGTCATGAACCGCTCGATCTCTTCATGCGTGTGTGACGCACGGCAAGTCGCCGCCACGCCGTAGTACCTGCTTTAGCGGATGCGCGCAGTGCTGGCCCGAACGCACGGGCACGCCCTCCAGATCCAGAAGCGTAGCTAGGTCGTGGACATGCGCGCCGTAATCAGGAACGAGACCATGGCGGCCTTCTCCTGCGCTTCGCTGATGATGCGCAGGCCGTCGACACGGTGCAGCTCTGCGGTGAAGTGCGCCAGCAGCTTGGCTTCGCGGGCTTCCACCTGGCCCAGGCCGAGACTCGATATGATGCTATGAAGGGCGGTGTTGTTGATGCTACGAAGGACAAGATAGAGTCAACTCCGAACGCAAATTGAGACAGTGCTGCCAAGATTTTTTTCAAGGGTTTATCAAAAATACTCTATTAGATTCGGATGGGGGAGTGCGGAAATTGTGATGAAGAATATTGGTAATTTTCATATTTTCGATATTGGGATAACCACTCGGGTTCGGGATGTGCTGGCTGGGCGCAACCGCCGGGAGGCCCCTCATAGTTGGTAATTTTCACACGCATCCAGCATTGGATGGACGCCGGCGTGCCTACTCGCCATTCGCCTATTGGGGTGTTGAAACCTATAAGTCGACTATTTCGATCAACTGTGTTTCGGACCCGTCGGGTGTCTACAGGCTGAATAAAGATGGTGAGTCGGAGGTTGTGAAATGAAACTAAATTATCAGCTTTGCGTGGCCTTCTTCTTGGTGATTTCCGTGGTCGGTTGCGGTCTTCAGCAAGGAGGGCAGACACCGTCCGCAAAGGTCTGTGGGATCGGCCAGAATCCAGTTTGTCGAGTCAGCTTCCGGGCGCTGGCTGCGACCCCTCGGCTATTCGATGGGAAATCGATACGCATGGAGGGCTATCTCGGAGTTAGTCGGGGGCTCTTTGTATTGAGCTCCAGCAAGGAGCTGTTCGAGGCTGGAGTGACCGATGAGACCGAAGTTCGCATCAGGGGCCCAATAGATCTCCAGCGTGGCGTGTTTGATCGGTATGCCTATTCGTGGGTATCAGTGACTGGGGTGTTCAGGCTTAGGAGGACGGACGGGTCGACGGATGATCTTCTTCTCGGTGAAATGCATGCCCCACTTGACGTTCAATCTTTGAGGATCCCAGGTCCGATTCCAAAAGCGACCTTCGGAGACGTGTCCGTTGATCTCGAAGATCTGAAATGAATTCCAGGTATCAAGCGCGCCTTCGATAAAGCAGTTTGTGATAACAGGAATGATTCTGCTGGTGTCCGAGGCGGTGCCGATAGGTCGTTACATGCCTCTGCAGATGACGTTTGCGGTCGTCGTGCAGTGGCGCAGCATGGGCAACCACGGAAAAAAAACGCCACGGTCTCCCGTGGCGCACGTATCTTTCCAGCGGTTACTGAAGCCTTACCCCAGCAACTTCCGCACCTTCGTCAACGCAGTCATGAATCGCTCGATCTCTTCATGCGTGTTGTAGAACGCCAGCGAGGCACGGCAGGTCGCCGCCACGCCGTAGTACTGGAGCAGCGGATGCGCACAGTGCTGGCCGGAACGCACGGCCACACCTTCCAGATCCAGCAGGGTGGCCAGGTCGTGCGCGTGTGCGCCGTCGATCAGGAATGACACCACCGCGGCCTTTTCCGGTGCCTCGCCGATGATGCGCAGGCCATCGACCCGACGCAGCTCTTCGGTGAAGTGGGCCAGCAGCTCGGCTTCACGCGCTTCCACGTGGTCCAGGCCGACGTTCTGCAGATAGTCCGCCGCCACGCCCAGGCCGATGAAGCCGGCGATGTTGGGGGTGCCGGCTTCAAACTTGTGCGGGGCATCGTTGAACACGGTGCCGTCGAAGCTGACTTCCTTGATCATCTCGCCGCCACCCAGGAACGGTGGCATCGCGTCCAGGTGCTCGCGACGCGCCCACAGCGCACCGGTACCGGTCGGGCCGCACATCTTGTGGCCGGTGATGGCGTAGAAGTCGCAACCGATCGCGGTGACATCGACCTTGCGGTGCGGTGCGGCCTGCGAGCCGTCGACCACCGTGATGATGCCGCGCTTGCGGGCTTCGCGGCAGATCTCGCGCACCGGGTTGATGGTGCCGAGCACGTTGGAGACATGGGCCACGGCCAGCAGCTTGACCTCGGGGGTCATCGCCGCGCGCAGTGCGTCCAGGTCCAGCGCGCCGTCGGGGGTGATCTCGGCCACGCGGATGGTCGCGCCGGTGCGCTGGGCAACCAGCTGCCACGGCACGATGTTGGCATGATGCTCCATGCGCGAAACCAGGATCACGTCACCGGCCTTCAGTCGCGGCAGGGCCCAGGAGTAGGCAACGAGATTGATCGCGAAGGTGGTGCCGCTGCACAGCACCAGATCATTGCTGCGCACGTTGAGGAATCGGGCCAGCTTGTTGCGCGCGCCCTCGTAGGCGTCGGTGGCCTCGGTACCCAGCGCATGCACCGCACGGCTGACGTTGGCGTTGTAGCGGCGGTAGAACTCGTCCACCGCGCCGATCACCTGCACCGGCTTCTGGCCGGTGTTGGCGTTGTCGAAATAGACCAGCGGCTTGCCGTGCACTTCGCGCATCAGCAGCGGGAAGTCCAGGCGCACGCGCGCCCAGTCGGGGGCGTCGGCGGGTGCTTCGATCGGTCGCGGGGTGGACAGGTTCATGCCACGCCCGCCTCGGCCAGCGCCTTGTCCAGCCGGCGTGCCAGCTGTTCGCGCAGCGCTTCGGGCAGCACCCTCAGCGGCTCGTGGCAGAACGCGGCGCTCAGCAGCGCCTGCGCCTGGGCCTGCGGCAGGCCACGCGAGCGCAGGTAGAACAGCGCGTTGGCGTCGAGCTGGCCGACGGTGGCACCGTGTGCGGCCTTCACTTCGTCGGCGTCGATCACCAGCGTCGGCTGGGTATCGATCTCGGCGTCGGCCGACAGCAGCAGGTTCTTGTTGGACAGGTTTGCGTCGGTGCCATCGGCACCGGCACGGATCTGGATGCCGCCATGGAACACCACGCGGCTGCGGTTGGCGGCCACGCCACGCCACTGCAGCTCGGCGCTGGTGTCGCGGGCGATGTGGTCGATGCCCAGCCGGGTATCGACGTGGCGGCGACCGTTGCCGAGCAGCACGCCATTGGCGGTCAGCTGGGCGTTGTCGCCTTCCAGGCGCACGTTCAGCTCATGGCGGCTGAGCGCGGCACCCAGCTCCAGGTCCACGCGGTGGTACTGCGCGTCCTTGGCCAGCACCGCGTCGGTACGCAGGAAGCTGGTCTGGCGCGCGCTGCCGGCCTGCACGCGGGCGTGCTTGAGCACCGCATCGCGGGCGACGTGGGCGTGCAGTACCGTGTTGTCCAGATGCGCCGAATCACCGACGCTGAAGCGGTGCTCGACCACGCCCAGGCTGGCGCCGGCACGCAGTTCGATCAGGTGGCGGTGGTGCCAGGCCAGATCGGTGTCGCCGGCCACGCTGGCGAATACCAGCTGCAGCGGCACCTCGACCTGCACGCCGTCGTCCACGCGCAGCACCACGCCTTCATCGGCGAGGGCGGCGTTGAGGCGGGCGAACACATCGTCGCTGCGATCGTAGCGGCGGCCGAGGAAGCGCACGGCGTCCTCGCCAGCGGCCAGTGCGGAGGACAACGTCTCCAGCTGCACGCCGGCCGGCAGGCCCTGCACGTCGCTCAGCGCGTCGTTGAGGCGGCCATTGACGAACACCAGGCGCGGTGCCGGGATGTCCTCCAGCGCGGCGGCATCCAGCAGCGCCGGGGCCAACGGTGCGGCCGCAAAGCTGCGACGCTCCAGCTGGCGCAGCGAGGTGTACTTCCAGGTTTCGCTGCGTGCGCCGGGCAGGCCGTCGCGCAGCACGCTGTCGAGCACTTCGCGGCGCGCATCGCTGCCGCAGAAGGCCTGGGCCATGGAATCGAGCAGGGCGCTCATCAGACCGCCGCCTCGGGCACGACCCGGTCCTTCAGGAAGTCATAGCCGTGCGCTTCCAGTTCCAGCGCCAGTTCCGGGCCGCCGCTCTTGACGATGCGGCCATCGGCCAGCACGTGCACGACGTCCGGCTTGATGTAGTCCAGCAGGCGCTGGTAGTGGGTGATGACCAGGAACGAGCGGTCGGCGCTGCGCAGCGCGTTGACGCCGTCGGCCACGCTCTTCAGCGCATCGATGTCCAGGCCCGAATCGGTTTCGTCCAGGATCGCCAGCTTCGGCTCGAGCACGGCCAGCTGGAAGATCTCGTTGCGCTTCTTCTCGCCACCGGAGAAGCCTTCGTTGACGCCACGGTGCAGCAGTTCGTCCTTCAGGTGCAGCACGGCCAGCTTCTGCCGCACCAGCTTGAGGAACTGCATGGAATCCAGTTCTTCCTCGCCGCGCGCCTTGCGCTGTGCATTCAGCGCGGCGCGCAGGAAGTAGGTGTTGTTCACGCCGGGGATTTCCACCGGGTACTGGAACGCCAGGAACAGGCCGGCAGCGGCGCGCGCTTCCGGGTCCTGGTCGAGCAGGTCGACGCCTTCGAACTGCACGCTGCCTTCGCTGACCTCATAGCCGTCGCGGCCAGCCAGGACATTGCCCAGGGTGGACTTGCCGGCGCCGTTGGGGCCCATGATGGCGTGCACCTGGCCCGGCTTCACTTCCAGGGACAGGCCCTTGAGGATTTCCTTGTCGCCGATGCGGGCGTGGAGGTTTTCGATCTTCAGCATGATGGGGGTTTCCGTGGTGCGGGCCGGGGCCCGCCGGTAAAGAGAATGCGTTGTGCGAGGGCGGGGCGGGCGATCAGCCCACCGAACCTTCCAGCGAGACTTCCAGCAGCTTCTTGGCTTCCACCGCGAATTCCATCGGCAGTTCGCGGAACACCTGCTTGCAGAAGCCGTCGACGATCATCGACACCGCGTCTTCCTGGCTGATGCCACGGGCGCGGCAGTAGAACAGCTGGTCGTCGGAGATCTTCGAGGTGGTGGCCTCGTGCTCGACGGTGGCGCCCGGGTTCTTCACCTCGATGTAGGGGAAGGTGTGGGCGCCACACTGCTTGCCGATCAGCAGCGAATCGCACTGGGTGTAGTTGCGCGCGCCGTCGGCATTGCGGTCGATCTTCACCAGGCCGCGGTAGGTGTTCTGGCCGCGGCCGGCGCTGATGCCCTTGCTGATGATCTTGCTCTTGGTGCGCTTGCCGACGTGGATCATCTTGGTGCCGGTGTCGGCCTGCTGGCGATGGTGGGTCAGCGCCACCGAGTGGAACTCACCGACCGAGTCGTCGCCCAGCAGCACGCAGGACGGGTACTTCCAGGTGATCGCCGAGCCGGTCTCGACCTGGGTCCAGGTGACCTTGCTGCGTGCACCACGGCATTCGGCACGCTTGGTGACGAAGTTGTAGATGCCGCCGACGCCGTTCTCATCGCCCGGGTACCAGTTCTGCACGGTGGAGTACTTGATCTCGGCATCGTCCAGCGTCACCAGCTCGACCACCGCCGCATGCAGCTGGTTCTCATCGCGCATCGGCGCGGTGCAGCCTTCCAGGTAGGACACGTACGCCTTCTCTTCGCAGATGATCAGCGTGCGCTCGAACTGGCCGGTGTGGCCGGCGTTGATGCGGAAGTAGGTGCTCAGTTCCATCGGGCAACGCACGCCCTTGGGAATGAACACGAAGCTGCCATCGGAGAACACCGCCGAATTGAGCGCGGCGAAGTAGTTGTCGCCCACCGGCACCACGGTGCCCAGGTACTGTTTGACCAGTTCCGGGTGCTCCTTGATGGCTTCGGACATCGAGCAGAACACGATGCCCTTTTCGGCCAGCTCCTTGCGGAAGGTGGTACCGACGGACACCGAATCGAACACCGCGTCCACCGCTACGCCGGCCAGCTTGGCGCGCTCGTGCAGCGGCACGCCCAGCTTGTCGTAGGTGTCCAGCAGTTCCTTGGGCACGTCATCCAGCGAGGCGTACTTCGGGCCCTTCGGCGCGGAGTAGTAGCTGAGCGCCTGCAGGTCGATCGGGGCGATCTGCAGCTTGGCCCAGTTCGGCATCGGCATGGTCAGGAAGTGGCGGTAGGCGTCCAGGCGCCACTGCGTCATCCATTCCGGCTCTTCCTTCTTGGCCGACAGGGCGCGGATGGTGTCCTCGTCCAGGCCGGCGGGAAGGGAGTCCGACTCGATGTCCGTGATGAAGCCGGCCGAATACTTGCGGCCGAGCTGCTCATGGATCTCGCGGTTGGGGGTGTCGTCGCTGGCGACGGTTTCGATGGTTTCGGTGGCCATGGGGGGCTGCCTACGGATCAGGAGACGACGTCGACAGCGATGGTGCGGCGCTGTTCTTCGTCGACAAGGGGAAGAGGGGGCAGGATCTGCGCCAGGCTGACATCGCGCAGGGCCTCGGAGACCACGTCATTGATCAGCCGCCAGCTGCTGCGCGCGCCGCACTTGGGCGCCATGCCGCACTGGTGGTGGTCGTGGCTGCACTCGGTCAGGGCCAACGGCCCTTCCATGGCTTCGACCACTTCAAACAGCGAGATCTCGATCGATGGGCGGGTCAGCCGGTAGCCGCCGCGGACGCCGCGCAGGCCTTCGACCAGGCCGGCCTGGGCCAGTGGCTTGAGCACCTTGCTGACGGTGGGCGGCTCCAGACCGGTGAATTCGGCCAGCTCGGTGGCACTGAGCACCTCGCCCGGACGGGCGGCGAGTACGGTCAGTACGACGGTGGCGTAATCGGTGAGCTTGGTGACGCGCAACATGGGATGCGAGTGGTTCTTAAAGCGGACTGAAATTGTACGCTTTTATTCGCCGGCATCCAACCCGGCCATTCAGCGGGCGCTTGGGCCCGGCCGGAGGGCAGTCGCCAAGGACCGCCATCGGGGCGACATGCTGGGGCATGGGGGTGATTTTCGCAATCACCCGGAATGGGCGAGAATCAACGTTCCTTTCGCTGCAAACGTCTCTTGCCGATGCCCAAGAAGATCCAAGCCCGCAAGTCCGCCATCCACGGCAACGGTGTGTTTTCCGTGGCCCCGATCAAGCAGGGCGAGCGCGTGATCCAGTACAAGGGCCTGCTGCGCAGCCACGGCGATGTCGATGCCGATGACAGTGGCGATGTGGAAAGTGGCCATACCTTCCTGTTCACCCTCAACGATGACTGGGTGATCGATGCCAACTACAAGGGCAACGACGCGCGCTGGATCAACCACAGCTGCGACCCGAACTGCGAGGCGGTGATCGAGGAAGACGAAGACGGTGACAGCCGCGGCGACAAGGTCTTCATCGAGGCGCTGCGCGATATCAAGGCCGGTGAAGAGTTGACGTACAACTACGGCATCACCCTGGCCGAGCGCCACACGGCCAAGCTGAAGAAGATCTGGGAGTGCCGCTGTGGCTCGCCCAAGTGCACCGGCACGATGCTGCAGCCCAAGCGCTGAATGTGTTGGGTAGTGCCGGCTGCTGGCCGGCGCTACCCCGGCGTTTCTCCACCTGCCGTGCACGTGAGGGTCACCGCCGTTCAAGGGCAACTCGGCCACCCTGTCCGCTCCCCCTATCTGGAGCACGACATGACTCAGCGTCTACGCGGCAAGCAGATCGCCATCCTCGCCACGCACGGTTTCGAGCAATCCGAACTGATCGAGCCCAAGCGCCTGCTGGAAGCGGAGGGCGCGCGGGTGAGCGTGGTGTCGCCGGCCAAAGAGGCGAGCATCAAGGGCTGGAAGGACAAGGACTGGGGCGACTCGGTCGCCGTGGATCAACCGCTGGATGAAGCCGATGCCGGCCGCTTCGATGCGCTGGTGCTGCCCGGCGGCGTGATCAATCCGGACACCCTGCGTACCAATGAAGCGGCATTGAATTTCATTCGCGTCGTGGCCGATGCCGGCAAGCCGGTGGCGGCGATCTGCCACGGCCCCTGGCTGCTGATCAACAGCGGGCTGGCCAAGGGACACGAGGTAACATCGTGGCCGTCACTGCAGCAGGATCTGGCCAATGCCGGCGCGCGCTGGCGCGACGCGGAAGTGGTAGTGGACGGCAACCTGATCACCAGCCGCAAACCGGATGACATTCCGGCCTTCAGCGAGGCGGTGGTGAAAGCGCTGGCGGCGTGATGTTGTGCTGGTAGTGCCGGCCGCTGGCCGGCACGTGCGTGAAAGGATTGCCGGCCAGCGGCCGGCACTACCTTATTTGCCGAGGATGCCCGCCGGCACCAGGTCGCCCAGGTTCTGGTTGAAGGTCACCACCAGCTTGCCGTTCTTCACCTGCGCCGACTGCACCTGCAGGGCACCAAGCAGGCCGGCCACGGCCGGGTCCAGCTTGTAGATCGGTTCGCGCTGGGCGTAGTCGCTCAGCCACGCATTGAGCAGGCCGCGGGTGCGGGAGTCGAGGCGGCCACCCTGGTTGGCCGGAGTGAAGTCATCCACGGTCGGCTGCTGCAGGTGGAAGCCTTGAGTCTGCGCGTCATAGCGCAGGCCACTGCTGAGCTTCACCGTGCCCAGCTGGGCCGGGTTGCCGCCGGCGGTGGCCAATGCCACGTCCATGCCCAGGTTCAATCGCTCGCCTGCCGGCAGGCTCAGCTGCGGGTGGCTCATGGTCAGCGCGATCAGGCCGCCCAGCGCATCCTGGGTACGCGGGAAGCTTCCGTCCAGATACTGCTGCACGTCGCTGGCGCCAACCGCCAGTTCACGACCGGAGATCGAAGGGGCGGCCTGCACACCGATCGCGGCAGCAATCAGCACGGTCGAGGCGGCAAGGCGGGTCATCAGGGAACGCAGGCGCATGGCGGTGACCGGAAGAAGGATCCAAGAGGCCTACAGAGTAGCTTTGCCCGCTGAATCGCGGGTACACACGAGTGCAACGGTTCAGTCCAGCGTTGGCTGCAGGCTGGCCGACTGGATCTGCCAGGCGCGGCCGTCAGCACTGGGCTGTACCCGGTACCAGCCGTGGTAGCGGAAGGTGCCGTCGGCGGTCACCGCGCGGATCTTCACTGGCACCTCCAGCAGGCGTGGCGGCTGCCCATCGTCGCGTGGCAACGCCACGTCACTGTCCAGGCGCAGGTTGCGCACGTCGGGCAGCAGGCGCAGCACGGCATCGTCGGCATGGCGCGGGTCGGCCGGGGCATAGGCCCAGGCAGCATCGCTGCGCACCTTGTTCTGGTTGAGCAGGTCGAGCATGTAGCGGTTGAGCATTCCCGCGGGCGATTCGCTGCCGATGGCAACAGCGCCATACAGCGGGTCGATGGTGATGGCGTCGACGGTCGCAGATTCCGGGGCCCTGTTCGTCGTAGGCGCGGAAGGGGCGGGTGCGGCGGGGGGGGAATCCGGCATGCTGGACTCAGCTGGAGGGGGCGGGTTGGAGCACGCCACCGCAAGCAACGGGATCAACAAGGCAAGAAAACCACGCATGTCTGCCTCCTCCCCGAGGCGACCTGGAAGGCGGCAGTGTAGCGGCCGGGGGCCGCTCAGCGTGAAGTGGTCAGCGCGAAGAGGGAAGCTGCTCCAGCGCATCCAGCGCCGGCAGGACCTGTACCGCGATCGCTGCCAGTGCATGGCCGTCGGTGTCTGCATGGCGCTGCACGATGTCACGCAGCAGTTGGGTGGCCACCACCAGGGTGGCGCGTTCGTCGCCGCTCAGGCCTGCCGTGCGTGGGGCCGATTCCAGCAGGCGCATCAGGTCGCGGCTGGCTCGGTGTTCCAGTTCGATGGTGCAGCGCCCGGTGCACTGGTGCCCGTCCTTTTCGATCGGGGTCACCGAGATCCGGTAGCGGGTCGAGGGGCTGGCCATGGGGGTGCTCGCGCTGGGGGGAGGAATGTGTCCACCATAGGCAAGGCATTGGCCGGCGGCGATGGCCGGGGCTGCACGCAGTGTTCCACCCGGTTCGTTCCCGCACTGGAAAAACAGCGGCGAGGCCATGGGCGGCGGGCCTGTGCGGGAGATTGCCTGGGCGCGGGAAACGCTGTGTTGCGGAGGGCGCAGTGGACGGCATCCACGCATGGCGTGGATCTACTGCAGAGCGTGCGCGGATGCGGGGCAAAAAAAACGGGACGGCCAAGGCCGTCCCGTCAGGTATCCGCTGCAGGGCGCGCGCTTAGAGCGCAGCGTCCTTGAGCTTCTTCAGCGGGCGAACCTTGAGCTTGGTGGTGGCCGGCTTGGCGGCGAACCACTGCTCTTCCTTGGTGAACGGGTTGATGCCCTTGCGCTTCGGCTTGGCTGCCACATTGACGGTGCTGATCTTCAGCAGGCCCGGCAGGGTGAACGAGCCTGCGCCCTTCTTGTGCACCGAAGCGGCGACAGCGCCTTCCAGCGAGGCCAGCACAGCGCGGACGTCCTTGGCGACAACGCCGGAGACTTCAGCGATGTGTGCAACCAGGCCCGACTTGGTCAGCACTTCCTTGATCGGCTTCGGAGCGGCCGGCTTGGCGGCAGCAGCCTTCGTCGCGACTTTCTTCACTGCCTTCTTCGGGGCAGCCTTCTTAGCGGTCTTTGCCATGGTTTCCTGTTCCGTGAACGGTTGGTTGTTTGGTCGGCGCCGAACCCCGTCGGCAAGCGCAATGTAGGGCAACTCTTGGGCGCCGCCAATAGCCTGGAGCGCTGAAAGTGCATGTTTTTTCATATCCAGGCCGATTCAGTACATGACCGGTAGTGGCGGAAACGGGTGTCCTGGTGCACTGCACCGCAGTATTCGTGTTTTCGGTCGGGTTGGCGAAATGACTGAAAACAAGGGAGAAATCGCCGGATTGGTGGCGAAGAAGTGTCCACTCGCTGGCTCGGGACAGGCGCGGCGCATGCGGCGGGGCGACGCAGGGCTAACGCGGTGCGTGCCACGGTATTGGTTCATCGCAGCCACAACGGAGCAGGACATGGGAATCTCGCGACACGCTACCGCGCATTGGGAAGGCGACCTGAAGTCGGGCAAGGGCCAGTTGAGCACGCCACAGAGTGGCCTGCTGGACAAAACCCGCTACGGCTTCAACAGCCGTTTCGGTGATGAAAAGGGCACCAATCCCGAAGAGCTGATCGCCGCCGCGCACGCCGGATGTTTCACCATGGCGCTGTCGGCCAAGCTCGGCGAAGCCGGTTTCACCCCAACCTCGTTGGATACCGAAGCCAAAGTCGATCTGTCGATGGAAGGCGGCCCGCAGCTGTCGCAGATCCGACTGAAAGTGAAGGCGGTAGTACCGGGAATTGATGCGACGCAGTTCCGCGCGATCGCTGATGACGCCAAGCAGAACTGCCCGGTTTCCAAGGCACTGAGTGCAGTGCCGATCAGCCTCGAAGCCGAGCTGGGCTGAGAAGGTAGTGCCGGCCGCTGGCCGGCAACCACATGAAACCGGGTATAAGGTGGCAGCCGGCCAGCGGCCGGCTCTACCGCCTTGCGTTCACCAATCGATGGTGCCGGAAATTACGGTCTGCACCTGGCCACCGGACCAGACCTCGCCGTCTTCATCCACCAGCAGCGTCAGCCGCGCATCGTGGCCGACTTCGCGGCCTTGGCTGACTTCGAAGGGCTGGCGGCCGCGCGGAAGGGCATCGCGCAGGTCCAGCCAGGCCGCCAGCACGGCATTGGCCGCACCTGAAGCCGCATCCTCGAAGCGGCGTCCATTGCCGACGAACGCGCGCACGGCCAGATCGTAGCCTTCGCTGCCTTCGGCAAAGGCGTAGGCGAACACGCCCATGCTGTCGGTCGATTCAGCCAGTGTGGCGATCGCATCCCAGTCCGGACGCAGGGTGCGCAATGCGGTCTCATCCGCAACCTGCACGACCCACCAGCTGCGGCCGCCCTGCATGCGGGCCGGCGGCAGCGAACCCAGCGGCCAGGTGCGCAATGCGGGCTGCAGGCGCGGATCCTCGGCAGCGGCGATCTCGGCCAGCTGTGCACGCGGTGTACGGATGGCGATGCGTTGCTGTGCGCCTTCGCCCGTCACGCGCAGTGGCAGGGCGCCTGCGATGCCGTCCTGTACCAGAACCCCGTCGACAGGCAAGGCGAGGCCTGCCTGCAGCACCGCATGGGCGGTGCCGACGCTTGGATGTCCGGCGAACGGCACTTCCTTCAGCGGGCTGAACATGCGCAGCCGATAGCTGGCGCCGGCCGTCTGTGCCGGGAACACGAAGGTGGTTTCGGGCAGGCGGGTCCAGCGGGCGATGGCCTGCATCGCTGCATCGTCCAGGCCTTCGGCATCGAGCACGACGGCCAGCGGATTGCCGGCGCCCGGGCGCGGGGAAAACACATCCAGCTGCAGGAAACGGCGGGTGGTCATCGGGCAGGAACTCCAGGAAACAGGCGGCATAGGGTAGCGCGGGGCCATGCCCCGCGAGCGCGCAGCGCGGCAGGCCGCCGGGCGTGGCCCGGTACTACCAGCGGATGTTGCCGTCGATCACCGGCTGCACCTGACCACCGATCCACACCGTGCCCTGCGCGTCGACGGTGACCTGGACACGGCCGTCGCGGCCGATCTCGCGGCCCTGGCTGGCCACATAGGTCCCGTTCTCGCCGGGCAGGGCATTGCGCTGCCGCAGCCAGGCGCCGATCAGCGCGTTGGCGCTGCCGGTCACCGGGTCTTCCGGCACGTTGGGCGCATCGGCGGGGCAGAACGCGCGCACCACCAGGTCGTGCCCGGTATCGGGTTCGAGCGCGAACACGGCGATGCCGAGCGCGTCGGTGGCAATGCTCCAGTCGCGCAGGGCCGCCATGTCCGGTGCGAGCGTGCGTACGGCCTCGGCGTCGCGCAGCGGCAGCAGCCACCAGCGCGGTCCGTTGTCCCACAGCTCGGCGCGCTGGCCCTCGGCGGCAGCAGCGCGCAGGGCATCAGGAATGCCGTCTGGCACTGCCGGCAGCGGCCGCGCCGCTGGACTGGCCAGCTGGATGGTGGGCGCGTTGGCCGGCCCGGTAACCCGCACCGGCAGCAGGCCGGCCGCGCAGTGTTGCACCAGGGCCCCGTCGCGTGGCTGCACCAGGCCGCAGGTGACCGCAGCCCAGGCGGCACCCACGCTGGGGTGCCCGGCGAAGGGCAGCTCGCTGGCAGGGGTGAAGATGCGCACGTGGTAGTCGGCGCCGGCAACGGTGGGGCGAAGGAAGAACACGGTCTCGGACAGGTTCAGCCAGGCGGCCAGGGCCTGCATGCGGTCGGTGGACAGTCCATCCGCGTCGAACACGACACCGAGCGGGTTGCCGGTACCGGGCTGGTGGGCGAAGACATCGAGCTGCAGGTAGCGGTAGGCGGTCATTGACGGGTGTATTGGGCTTAGAATCGAAGGTTCCGCCCCCGAGGGCGGCTTCCCCACATTACACATAGCCTATCCATGTCAGCTTCCCCCCTTGTCGATCGTTGGATCGTACTGAAGTTCGGCGGCACCTCGGTGTCGCGTCGCCACCGCTGGGACACGATCGGGAAGCTGGCGAAAAAACGGGCCGAAGAGACCGGTTCGCGCGTTCTGGTGGTGGTTTCGGCGCTGTCCGGGGTCACCAATGAACTGACCGCGATTGCCGATGGCGCGCCGGACAGCCGCGATCGCGTGGCGGCGCTGGTCGAACGCCACCAGGCCTTCCTGGACGAGCTGGGCCTGGGCGCGGAGGTGCTGGCCGAGCGGCTGGCCGCGCTGCAGGGCCTGCTGGACGACCCGCGTGCACCCAGCCGCCCACTGGACTGGCAGGCCGAAGTGCTCGGCCAGGGTGAACTGCTGTCTTCCAGCCTGGGCGCGGCCTACCTGCGTGCCAGCGGCCTGGATTTCGGCTGGATGGATGCGCGCCAGTGGCTGGACGCGCTGCCGCCGCAGCCGAACCAGAGCGACTGGTCGCAGCGCCTGTCGGTGAACTGCCAGTGGCGTGCCGATGCCGAGTGGGCGCAGCGCTTCCGCGCGCAGCCCACGCGCCTGCTGATCACCCAGGGGTTCATCTCGCGTCACGCCGACGGTGGCACTGCCATCCTCGGCCGCGGCGGCTCGGATACCTCGGCGGCGTACTTCGGTGCGCTGCTCGGCGCCAGCCGCGTGGAGATCTGGACCGATGTGCCAGGCATGTTCAGCGCCAATCCCAAGGACGTGCCGGACGCGCGTCTGCTGACCCGACTGGACTATTACGAAGCGCAGGAAATCGCCACCACCGGTGCCAAGGTGCTGCACCCGCGCTCGATCAAGCCGTGCCGCGATGCGGGCGTGCCGATGGCGATCCTCGATACCGAGCGTCCGGAACTGCCGGGCACCAGCATCGACGGCAATGCCGCGCCGGTGCCGGGCGTGAAAGCGATCAGCCGCCGCAACGGCATCGTGCTGGTGTCGATGGAAGGTATCGGCATGTGGCAGCAGGTCGGCTTCCTCGCCGATGTATTCGGCCTGTTCAAGAAGCACGGCCTGTCGGTGGACTTGATCGGTTCGGCCGAGACCAACGTCACCGTATCGCTGGATCCGTCCGAGAACCTGGTCAACACCGATGTGCTGGCCGCGCTGTCGGCCGACCTGTCGCAGATCTGCAAGGTCAAGGTGATCGTGCCGTGCGCGGCGATCACCCTGGTCGGCCTGGGCATGCGCTCGCTGCTGCACAAGCTGTCGGACGTGTGGGCGACCTTCGGTCGTGAGCGCGTGCACATGATCTCGCAGTCGTCCAACGACCTGAACCTGACCTTCGTCATCGACGAAGCCGATGCCGATGGCCTGCTGCCGATCCTGCACGCCGAACTGATCGACAGCGGCGCGATGCCGGTGGAAGAGACCGAAGTGTTCGGCCCCCGCTGGCGCGAAATCGCCGGCACCGTGCGCCCGCGTGGTACGCCGTGGTGGCGTGGCCAGCGTGCGCACCTGCTGCAGCTGGCCGATGCCGGCACCCCGCGCTACGTCTACCACCTGCCGACGGTTCGGGCGCGTGCCCGCGCGCTGGCGGCGATCAAGCCGATCGACCAGCGTTACTACGCGATCAAGGCCAACAGTCATCCGGCCATCCTGCAGTTGCTGGAAGCCGAAGGTTTCGGCCTGGAGTGCGTGTCGCACGGTGAGCTGAAGCATGTGTTCCAGGCCATTCCGGAACTGTCGCCCAAGCGCGTGCTGTTCACCCCCAGCTTCTGCCCGCGCAGCGAGTACGAAGCGGCGTTCGCGCTGGGCGTGACCGTCACTGTCGACAACGTCGAAGCCCTGCAACGCTGGCCGGACCTGTTCCGCAACCGCGAGCTGTGGCTGCGCGTGGACCTGGGCCGTGGCGAAGGCCATCACGCCAAGGTCCGCACCGGTGGCAAGGAATCCAAGTTCGGCCTGCCGATCGCGCGCGTGGACGAGTTCGTGCGCGCGGCCACCGAGCTGGGCACCCGCGTGGTCGGCCTGCATGCGCACCTTGGCAGTGGCGTGGAAACTGCCCAGCACTGGCGCCTGATGTGTGATGAGCTGGCTGGCTTCGCGCGCCGTATCGGCAGCGTGCATACCATCGACATCGGTGGTGGCCTGCCGATTCCGTACAGCGACGAAGACGAGCCGTTCGACCTGGATGCCTGGGCCGAGGGCTTGGCCGAGGTCAAGGCGCTGCATCCGGCGTTCCGCCTGGCGATCGAGCCGGGTCGCTTCCTGGTGGCCGAATCGGGCGTGCTGCTGACCCACGCCACCCAGGTGGTGGAGAAGGACGGCGTGCGCCGCGTCGGCCTGGATGCCGGCATGAACACGCTGATGCGCCCGGCCCTGTACGACGCCTGGCACGACATCGAGAACCTCAGCCGCCAGGGCGGTTACGCCGAAGCGGCGTTCGATGTGGTCGGCCCGATCTGCGAATCCAGCGATGTGTTCGGCAAGCGCCGCAAGCTGCCGGTGTCGACCGCGCCGGACGATGTGATGCTGATCGCCGACGCCGGTGCCTACGGCTATGTGATGTCCAACACCTACAACCAGCGGGCGATGCCGCGCGAAGACGTGATCGAATGATCGCCGCCTTCCGCGCCCTGCACCCGCCCACCGACACGTCCCGTGCCTGCGCGCGGGCACGTGCCTGACCGCGCTTGAACTGGATTCGCCATGACTGCTTTCGATAAACACCAGGTTTCCCGCTTCCGTTTCGTCCGCTGCGAACTCGCTGCGGACACCGGCGTGGCCAAGCTGGTCTACGCCTTCGATGACGGCCCGGAAATGGTGGAAACCGTTACCGTGCCCGGCGCTCCGTTCGTGCTGGAACCGGCCCGTGCCGATGCCGTGCAGCGCGCGCTGCGGCTGCTGCACCTGATTGCCGGTGTGAGCTACTACAAGGCCGGCGTGCCCGATACGGTCAGCATCGACAGCTACAGCATCGATGCCGATACCGCAGCGCTGGTGGAGACCATCTACCTCAACGGCCTGGGCGAATTCGCCTACCGCAACGGCCTGAACCTGCGTGGGCGCTTCCGCCTGCCGGTGCAGGGCGAGGTGGTGCAGGCGCCGGTGCTGGGCCTGCAATCGCACGCGCTGGTCGCCATCGGCGGCGGCAAGGATTCGCTGGTCAGCATCGAAGCGCTGCGCCGCGCCGGCGTGGACGAGACGGTGACCTGGATTGGGGGTTCGCAGTTGATCCGTGCCTGTGCCGAGCGCACCGGGCTACCGACGTTGAACCTGGGCCGCGCGCTGGCGCCGGAACTGTTCGAACTCAACCGCCAGGGCGCATGGAACGGGCACATCCCGGTCACCGTGGTGAACTCGGCGATCATGGTGCTGGCCGCGCTGCTGCACGGTGTGGACCAGGTGGTGTTCTCCAACGAGCGCTCGGCCAGCTACGGCAGCCAGATTCCAGGCACCGGTGAAGTGAACCACCAGTGGTCCAAGGGCTGGGCCTGCGAGCAGGCCTTCGGCAACCACGTGCGCAAGTACGTGGCCGCCGACCTGCAGTACTACTCGTTGCTGCGGCCGATGTCGGAGCTGGCGGTGGCCCGCCAGTTCGCCAAGAGCGATTTCTACGACGCGCATTTCTCCAGCTGCAACCGCAACTTCCACATCCTTGGCGAGCGCCCGGTGAACCGTTGGTGCGGCGTCTGCCCGAAGTGCCACTTCGTGTTCCTGGCGCTGGCCCCGTTCATGCCGAAGACCCGCCTGGTGCGCATCTTCGGCCGCAACCTGCTGGACGACATCGAGCAGGCTGGTGGCTTCGATGCGCTGCTGGAATTCCAGGACCACAAGCCGTTCGAATGCGTGGGCGAAGGCCGCGAATCGCGTGCGGCGATGGCCACCCTGGCGCAGCGCCCGGAGTGGAAGGAAGACGTGCTGGTGAAGCGCTTCTGCAATGAAATCCAGCCGCAGCTGGATGCGGCCGAGCTGGAGCTGGCACCGCTGATGCAGCTGCAGGGCGAACATCGTATTCCGGCGACGCTGTGGGAACGGGTGCGTGAAGATTTCGCAGCTTGAAGGCAAGCGCGTAGCGCTGTGGGGCTGGGGACGTGAGGGGCGTGCTGCGTATGCGGTGCTGCGCGCGCGCCTGCCATCGCTTGGCCTGAGCCTGTTCTGCCCGGCCACCGAGGTCGCGGCCGCGCGTGCGGAAACGCAGGGCGTGCTGGACGTGCGTGGTGAACCGTCGGCCGAGGCCTTGGCGGCATTCGAGGTGGTGATCAAGTCGCCGGGGATCAGCCCGTACCTGCCGATCGCGTTGGCGGCGGCGGAGCAGGGCACTCGCTTCATCGGCGGCACGGCGTTGTGGTTTGCCGAACATGCCGATGCCGATGGCACCGTGCGCGACACGATCTGCGTGACCGGCACCAAGGGCAAAAGCACCACCACCGCGCTGGTCGCGCACCTGCTGCGCGCAGCGGGGCATCGCGCCGGCCTGGTCGGCAACATCGGCCTGCCACTGCTGGAAGTGCTGGACCCGCAACCGGCGCCTGCGTACTGGGCGGTGGAGCTGTCCAGCTACCAGACCGGCGAGGTCGCGCGCAGTGGTGCGCACCCGCAGGTGGCGGTGGTGCTGAACCTGTTCCCGGAACACCTGGACTGGCACGGCAGCGAACAGCGCTACATCGAAGACAAGCTGCAGCTGGTGACCGGCGCCGCGCCGCGCGTTGCCGTGCTCAATGCTGCAGACCCTCATCTTGCGGCGCTGTCACTGCCCGGCAGCGAGGTGATCTGGTTCAACCAGCCGCGGGGCTGGCACATGCGCGGTGACATCGTGCATCGCGGCGGGCAGGCGGTATTCGATACCCGCAATACGCCACTGCCGGGCCGCCACAACCGCGGCAACCTGTGCGCGGTGCTGGCCGCGCTGGAGGCACTGGGCCTGGATGCCGTGGCGCTGGCGCCGGCGGTGCAGGATTTCCGGCCGCTGCCGAACCGCCTGCAACGCATCGGCCAGGCCGATGGCCTTACCTACGTCAACGATTCGATCAGCACCACGCCGCATGCCAGCCTGGCGGCGCTGGACTGCTTTGCCGGCCAGCGCATCGCGTTGCTGGTGGGCGGGCATGATCGTGGCCTGGACTGGACTGATTTCATGCAGCACATGGCGCACGACGTGCCGCCGGTGGAGATCGTGACCATGGGCAGCAACGGCCCGCGCATCCACGCGATGCTGCAGCCGTTGGCCGATGCCGGCCGTTTCGGCCTGCATGCCGCTGCCGATCTGCCTGATGCGATGACGCTGGCGCGTCGCGCACTGGGCGAACAGGGTGGGGTGGTGCTGCTGTCGCCGGGCGCGCCGAGCTATGGCGCCTACCGCGATTACGTTGCACGCGGGCGGCATTTCGCCGAGCTGGCCGGGTTCGACCCGGACACCATCAGCGCGATTCCAGGCATCGGGATCGCCTGATCGGCGGGATCAGGGTCGGATCCCTTTCCGCAGAAAAGGGCTCTGACCCCTGCTGAATCCTGTGCACCCATCCACGCATGGCGTGGATCTACTCGTCGAGGAAGCTGTAGTCGCGGTCGATCAGCTGCTGCAGGTACGCATCGAAGCTGGGGGCGATGGCCGCGTAGCTGTCCGGATCGTGCAGGTAGCGCACCACCTGTCCAACACTGCCGCCGGGTGCAGGTTCGAAATCCAGATACAACATCGAGGTGCCGCCGTTGTTCATGCAGTGCGAGAAGCACAGTCGGCGGCTCATCGGCAGGTCGGCATCGATGCCGGCGCCGAGGATGTCCGGCTCTTCATCCAGCCATTCTTCGTAGATGGAACGGATGCTGTCGTCCCACTGCTGCTGGTCTTCGAAGATCTGCGCGACCGAGCGCAGGTAATACGGATAGTCGCCGACGTCGGAGCCGAGCATCAGTATGCAGACCTCGCCGCCGGGATACTCGCGGAAGTGGGTGCCATCCACCTGCGACAGCAGCGCGACAAGACTGTCCGGCACCTGCGGCCACTGCGCGCGCAGCCGCCGCAGGTCTTCGGTGCTGGCGCCCAGGACATGCGCCCATTGCAGAGCATCCTCGGCAGGCAGGCGCGGAATCAGGCCAGAGAGGAAACGATCAACAAGTATCATCGGAAGACGCCAATGGCAGGGCAGGCACAGTCGGCTTCGTGCGTTGAAGCCGACCGTGCAGAGCAGATTCTCAGCGTACCACCTCGAAATCGATGATGTCGTAGAGCGATGAGCCGTACTTGCCATGCGATTCCAGCGCAACCGCGATGCCGAGATCCTCGATGAAGGCACGTACACTGCGATCGCCATCCACCTTGCACTCCAGCCTGATCGCATCGCCAGAAAGCGAAGCAGATACCTCGCGCGCCGGGAATCGCTCTCCGATCACGCAGGACAGCTCGGTGCTGAGTGGCTTTGAAGTGCCACGTTCCGGATAGAACACCATCGTCGTTTCAGCGCGGAAGCGGTTGCCGGGCGTCCACGTGGCGGGAAGATCCTGCTTCAGCGAGCGGGTCTGCAGCGTCATCCCGGCATTGCGCATTGACGCCAGCTGGAAGAGATTGGCCTTTGACAGCCGCTGCATGGTGAACGAAGTGTAGTCCTCGGTAATCTTCAACAACCCGTTGTCGGCCACCATCGTGATGGTTGTCGGCGTGGTCGAGGCTGGCTTTCCCTTGATCCGGTAACGGTAGGTCAGTGATGTAAAACGAGGTGCCAGCAACGGGTTGTCCACGCCATCAACAACCGCCTTGGAAACGGGGACATCCTCCAGCCGGCGACCGGCCGCCTGCGGTTGCGGGCGATCAGCCGCCGGTACGTCAGGGCGCAGCAGGGCCATGACATCTGCATCCACCGCGCCCTGCAGCGAACATCCCACCCGGGTCCTGCCGTCGCTGGATTCCATCATCAGTACGCGTTCCAGAAGCATGCGCCCGGCGGCGATACCACCGCGATTGGATGTGGGCAGCCACTGATCACCCGCGCGGACTTCGCTGCGGACCTGCATTCCGCGATCACCCTGCAGGCGGTCAGCGTGTTCGATCAATGGCGACAGCTGCTTGACCACTGCGTCCAGTGGCGCGTCGAAGGTGAATCCCCAGGCCACATAGCGCCCCAGCACGCCCAGGTCGGAGGCGTTGTCGAAGTAAGCGGTGACCGGCAGGCCGGCAATACGTGGTCCGCCGCGGAGCTGGACTTCGTTTGTGGCATCGGAACGGTCCTTGCTCTCGATCCAGCTGATCGTGCCCGTGCCGCCCAGCGATGCGTGCGCGGCCCATGCATCTGCGTGCTGGTGCAGGCTGGAGAAGAAACTGGCATCGCAGCGGCTGAACGCGGTGAAAGTTTCGTCCAGGGGGCTGGCGGTCAGCTGGGCGGCGGGGAGCAGAAGGGAGAGCGAGACAAATACGGCGGAACCCAGGGTGTTCACGAAGAAGGACATCCTTGTTGGAGAAGGGGGGGGCATGGTTGGACACTACCTATCGGCCTTTTTTGCCTGGATCTGAAGTGCGGGCTGCACTGCCTGCTCCAGCTTCACACCGGGCTCGTACACTCCAGATTCCCTCTTGGTGGAGCAGGCGCATGAACCGTTGGCGTTGCGGGGTGGCGATGGTACTGGGGCTGGCAGCGATGCCAGCGTGGGCGGCGATGAAGACCCAGCCGGTGGAGTGGAAGCACCAGGGCACGACCTTCAGTGGCGTGCTGGTCTATGACGATGGAGATGCTGACAAGCGTCCCGGCCTGGTGATGGTGCCGAACTGGAAGGGCGTGAACGAATCGGCCATCGAGAAGGCCAAGCAGCTGGCGGGCGATGACTACGTGGTGCTGGTGGCTGATGTGTACGGCAAGGGCGTGCGGCCGAAGACCGATGCCGAGGCCGGACCGGTGGCGACCAAGCTGCGCAATGACCGGCCGCTGCTGCGGGCGCGGGCGCTGGAGGCGGTCAACGTACTGAAGGCGCAGGCGGGCAAGGCACCGCTGGACGCCAGCCGGATCGGCGCAGTGGGCTTCTGCTTTGGCGGCACCACGGTGCTGGAACTGGCCCGCGCCGGCGCGCCGCTGGCCGGCGTGGTCAGCCTGCATGGCGGGCTCGGCTCCCCCTTGCCGGCGCAGGCCGGCGGCAGCCACCCGTCGGTGCTGGTGCTCAATGGCGCCGACGACAAGAGCGTGACCGCCGAGGATATCGGCAGCTTCCAGAAGGAAATGGATGCGGCCAAGGTGGACTGGGAGTTCACCAACTACAGCGGTGCGGTGCACTGCTTTGCCGAGCGCGATGCCAACAGCCCGCCGGGCTGCCAGTACAACGAACGCGCCGCCAAGCGTGCCTGGAAGGCACTGGATGAGTTCTTCGAGGAGCGGTTCGAGAAACGTTGAAAAGGTGTGCCGACCAACGGTCGGCACCCACCCGTCCTTGCAGGTGCCGACCGTTGGTCGGCACTCATCTGCCCTGGTTGGTGCCGACCGTTGGTCGGCACTCCTCCATCAATGCGAACGCTGTACCGCGTAGCGGGCCAGGCCGCGCAGGGCGGCGACGGCATCGTTGTCGGCCAGGCCGTCAAGCGCCCGTTCGGCGGCCTCTGCATATTCCTCGGCACGACGGCGGCTGTATTCCAGGCCGCCGGTGGCATGGATCGCCGCCAGCACTTCCGGCATCGCCGAGGCATCACCGTTCTGCACGATCGCGCGCAGGCGCTGGCGGGTGGCCTCATCGGAATGGGCCATGGCATGGATCAGCGGCAGCGTCGCCTTGCCTTCGGCCAGGTCGTCACCCAGGTTCTTGCCCAGCTCGTCGGCGTTGGCCGAGTAATCCAGCACGTCATCGGCGATCTGGAAGGCATAGCCCAGGTGCATGCCGTAGTCGTACAGGGCCTGCTGGGTGGATTCATCGACGCCGCTGGCCAGTGCGCCCAGACGGGTGCCGGCGGCGAACAGCACCGCGGTCTTGCGCTCGATCACGCGCAGGTAGGCGGCTTCGTCGGTGTCCGGGTTGTGCACGTGCAGCAGCTGCAGCACTTCGCCTTCGGCAATGCGGTTGGTGGTGTCGGCCAGGATCTGCATCACCGACATCCGGTCCAGCTCGACCATCAGCTGGAAGCTGCGCGAGTACAGGAAGTCGCCCACCAGCACGCTGGGCGCGTTGCCCCACAGTGCATTGGCGGTGCTGCGGCCGCGGCGCAGGCTGGATTCGTCCACCACGTCGTCGTGCAGCAGGGTGGAGGTGTGGATGAACTCGATGATCGCTGCCAGCTGGTGGTGCTCGGGGCCGGCGCCGCCGACCGCATGGCCGGCCAGCATCACCAGCATCGGCCGCAGGCGTTTGCCGCCAGCGGAGATGATGTGGTCGGCGATCTGGTTGATCAGCACCACATCCGAGGACAGCCGGCGGCGGATCAGGGCATCGACGGCAGCCATGTCGGCTGCGGCAAGCGACTGGATCTGGGACAGGCCCAGGGCGGGACGGGTGTCTTCAGTGATGGTCATGCGATCAGGCTTTCAGGCTCATCCCTGATTATAGGCGTTGCCTGTGAATTGGGGAGGAAACCGGGGGCCAGGCCACCGCCGCGCGCCACCGGGCGTGGCGTCTGGCGTGAATACGTATGCAGGCAGCGCCATCGTCGTGGGCCGCCGCTAAGCTTGCGGGAGTTGGTTTTCGGCCCGCTTCCAGCGGGTCCCGCATGCCCGGAGGGGGGCTGTCGATGTCGCACTATCCATGGTGGCGCGGAGCCGTCATCTACCAGATCTACCCGCGCAGTTTCCTCGACGCCAACGGCGACGGGGTAGGCGACCTGCCCGGCATCATCCAGCGCCTGGACCATATCGCCGCGCTGGGCGTGGATGCGATCTGGATCTCGCCGTTCTTCCGATCGCCGATGGCCGATTTCGGCTATGACATCGCCGACTACCGCGATGTCGATCCGCTGTTCGGCAGCCTGGACGACTTCGACCGGCTGCTGGCCAAGGCCCACGGCCTGGGCCTGAAGGTGATGATCGACCAGGTGCTCAGCCACACCTCGATCGAGCACGCCTGGTTCCGCGAGAGCCGCCAGGACCACAGCAACCCGAAGGCGGACTGGTATGTGTGGGTGGATCCGCGCGAAGACGGCACGCCGCCCAACAACTGGCTGTCGCTGTTCGGCGGCGGTGCCTGGCAGTGGGAGCCGCGCCGCGAGCAGTACTACCTGCACAATTTCCTGGTGGACCAGCCGGACCTGAATTTCCACCACCCGGAGGTGCAGCAGGCGACCCTGGACAACGTGCGCTTCTGGCTGGACCGGGGTGTGGATGGCTTCCGCCTGGATGCGATCAACTTCTGCTTCCACGACGCGCAGCTGCGCGACAACCCGCCCAAGCCGGCCGACAAGCGCGTCGGCCGCGGCTTCAGCGCGGACAATCCTTATGCCTATCAGTACCACTATTACAACAACACCCAGCCGGAAAACCTGCCGTTCCTGGAGCAGCTGCGCGCCCTGCTGGACGAATACCCGGGGGCGGTGAGCCTGGGCGAGATCTCCTCGGAGGATTCGCTGGCGACCACCGCCGAATACACCCAGGATGGCCGCCTGCACATGGGCTACAGCTTCGAGCTGCTGGTCAACGATTACAGCGCGGCCTACATCCGCGATACCGTTTCGCGCCTGGAAGCGGCGATGACCGAAGGCTGGCCGTGCTGGGCAGTGTCCAACCATGATGTGGAGCGGGCGGTCAGCCGCTGGGGTGGTCATCCGGCCGACCCTCGCCTGGCGCGGATGCTGGTGGCGCTGCTGTGTTCACTGCGCGGTTCGGTCTGCCTGTACCAGGGGGAGGAACTGGGCCTGGCTGAGGCCGAAGTGCCGTTCGAGGCGCTGCAGGATCCGTACGGGATCACCTTCTGGCCCAACTTCAAGGGGCGCGACGGCTGCCGCACGCCGCTGCCGTGGATCGACGCGCCGCTGGCCGGCTTCACCACCGGCAAGCCGTGGCTGCCGATCCCGGCCGAGCACCAGGCTGCGGCCGTGGCGGTGCAGGCGCAGGATCCGCAGTCGGTGCTGTCGGCCTTCCGCGGCTTTCTGGCCTGGCGCCGTACCCAGCCGGCCCTGCTGCACGGTGACATCCGGTTCCTGGACAGTGCCGAGCCAGTGCTGCTGTTCGAGCGTATGCTTGCAGATGAAACTCTCCTGCTGGCCTTCAACCTGTCGGCCGAAGCGGTGAGCCATCCGCTGCCGGCGGGCAACTGGCAGCAGGTGGCCGTACCGGGCCCGGATGCGGGGACGGTGCAGGGCAATGAACTGCAGCTGCCCCCGCGCGCGGTGTATTGCGCACGACGCAGCTGACCGATTTCTCCGGTGGCGGTACTTGCGGGGACGGGGCCGAAGCGCCCCGTCCCTTTTTTGTGGGCGCGGTTCCGGTGCAGAGCATCCACGCATGGCGTGGATCTACCGGGGGTATGCAGAATGGATCCCCGTCATGCATGGATGCGATGCGGCGGGGTAGATCCACGCCATGCGTGGATGGGGCCGTACCGATCACGCTTCACTGGCCAACGCGTTGCGCACAAAAGAAAACCCGCTGCCTGCGCAGCGGGTTTCCGGTCCTGCTCCCCTTGGGTACCGGCCAGCGGCCGGCACTACCGAGTCCGGGTCGCCGGGCATGGCCCGGCGCTACCTCAGAACTTGTAGTTCACGCCCAGCATGTAGGTGCGGCCCCACTCGATGTACTCCAGCGGGCGATCCTTGGTGCCGGCGTAGGTGCGGTACGGCTCGTTGGTCAGGTTGCTTCCCTGCAGCAGCAGGGTCAGCCCACGCAGGCTGCTGCTGTCGCTGAAGGTATAGCTGACCTGCGCATCGGTCACGTTCTCGCCCACGACATAACGCAGGGTGCGGTTGCCGTTGAAGTTGCCGATCTCGCCGATGAAGTCCGAACGGCGGCGCTGGCTCACGCGTGCCTCAAAGCCACTACGCTCGTAGTAGGCGGTGAAGTTGTACACGCGCTTGGACAGGCCGGGCAGGCTGATCGGGTCGGTACCCACGCTGGACGCGCTTTCCGGATCCAGGATCTGGATGTCGCTCTTGTTGAACGTCGCGCTGGCCTGCACGCCGAAGCCACGCAGGCTGTCGGTCAGCATTTCCAGCGGGAACGACGCGGTCAGCTCCAGGCCCTTCAGGGTGCCGCCCTTGCCGTTCACCGGGGTCGAGAAGGTGCCGGTCGGCAGCACCGGCACCACCATGCCCGGCGGCGGCACATAGTCGCCCAGCAGGCCGCTGAAGTCGTAGTTGTCCACCGACTGGGTGTAGACGTAGCTCTTCAGGTCCTTGTAGAAGATCGCGGCGGCCACGTAGGCCTTCTCGCCGAAGTACTTCTCGTAGGACAGGTCCAGTGCGGTGGCGCGCCACGGGTCCAGCAACGGGTTGCCGCCACTGCCGCCGGGGCGACCGGTACCGGTATCCACGCCGAACTCCAGGCCCGCGCGCATCTGGTCCACGCGCGGGCGCGCGACCTGCTTGGCTGCGGCAAAACGCAGGGTCTGCTCATGCGGGAACATGAAGGCCAGGTTCAAGCTGGGCAGCCAGTCGTTGTACTTGCGGCCGTCCGAGTAGGGCTGGATGTTGTTGCCGGCCGCCTGCGAGCTGTCCCAGTAGCGCGAGTCCGAGCTCTGGTCGGTGTGCTGCATCTGCACACCGATATTGCCGCGTACGCCCACCACACCGATGTCGGTGTTGATGTTCAGGCGCGCCCAGGCGGTGGTGATCTTTTCCTGCACCGTCCACGACTTGGGAATCAGGTAGTCCAGGTTGTCGACCGGATTGAAGGTCATGTAGCGACCGACCGCGCCAGGCACGTTCCAGGCCGGGATGGTGCCCAGGCCGGCGAAGCCGAGGTTGACCGGGCGGTACTGCAGATCCGATGCGATGTTGGCATCGCCCTGCGCGCCCAGCAGGATGTTGCCTTCGGACTGGGTCTTCACCTTGCGGCGGTCGGCATAGTTCACGCCGATATCCAGATCCGGTGCCCACGACGCCATTGCTTCGGGCAGGGCGATGGTCGCGGCCAGCTTGCCGCCCTTCAGGCGGTCTTCCACCTTCGGCACCTTGCCGTAACCAGAACCGTAGATGGTGTTGGTCAGGAACAGCGCGTCCGGGTTGGAGTAGTTCAGGCCCGGGCTGATCTGCGAGAAGCCATCCTGGCGGAACTGCACACCGACCGTATCCAGCTGCGGCATCGGGGTCAGCTGCAGGTTGTTTTCCAGGTTCAGTTCGTCGCGGGTGGCCTTGGAATAGTTCAGGTCGGCAACCAGCTTGACGCTGCCGAAGGTGAACTCGTTGTTCCAGCCGAACGCATCGATCTTGTCCTTGCGCTTGTTGTACATGCCGCGTACCAGCGGGTACACGCCACTGGCGGTGCCACCGGTGAAGGTGCCATTGGCGTTGACCTGCGGGTTGCTGACCAGCAGGCCCGGGGTGTAGTTGCCGTTGTAGTTGCTGAGGTTGAGCTCGAACTGGTTGGCGGTGTCGATCTGCTCTGCTTCGGTGTGGAACGCGTCGAAGGTGCTGGTCCAAGCGTTGTTGGGCCGGAACTGGATCGTGGCCATCACACCGTCGCGCTTGTTGTTGCCGGTGCGGCGCAGCGCCTTGATGCCGTCGGTGAAGTAGGTGCCAGCGGCAACACCGGGGCGGTTGCCGTTGGTGGTGTGCTCGGTGGTCCACGGCTCGTACAGGCCCACCTGGTTTTCCTGGATCGGCATGTCGCTGTGCGCGTAGCCGATCGCGATGCCGAGCGTCTTGTCCAGGAACTGGTCGATGTAGCTGGCGCTGAAGCGGTTGCCGTACGGGTCGGTGTCGGCGGCGCGGCCCAACGAACTCTTCTGGTAGCGGCCGCTGACGGCGATGACGCGGTCGGGGAAGCTGAGCGGACGTGCAGTCTGCATGTCGATGGTGCCCGACAGGCCCTGGCCGACCAGCGCTGCGTCGGGGGTCTTGTACACGGTCACGCCGTTGACCAGCTCGGACGGATACTGGTCGAACTCGACGCCGCGGTTGTCGCCGGTGCTGACCACTTCACGCCCGTTGAGCAGGGTGGTGGCGAAATCCGGCGACAGGCCGCGCACGCTGATCACCTGCGCACGACCGGCCACACGCTGTGCGGCAAGGCCAGGCAGGCGCGAGATCGATTCGGCGATGCTGACGTCGGGCAGCTTGCCGATGTCCTCGGCGGAGATGGCTTCGACCACCGAGGTGGCGTCCTGCTTGGTCGCGATGGCGCTTTCGATGCCGCGACGGATGCCGGTGACCTGCACGGTGTCCAGGTTGGTGGCGGCGGTGCCGGCTGGCGGGGTTGCCGTGCTCTGCGTGGACTGCGCTGCTGCCAGCGATGGCGTCAGTACGACGGCCAACGCGATGCTCAGCGCACTGCGCTTGTGGTTCAACATTTTCCCCTCCCAGGCAATGTTGTAGTGCGATTCGTGGTCGTCCCGATGGTGTCGAGGACGTGCGACGCGGTGGCCGCTGTCGTCGCCGCTATGGTAGGCAGCGCGTTCTTCGTGGGAATCACCCTGCATACGTATTCAATGGCGTTTGCAGGGTTGTAATCGCTTCCAGATCATCATTCCGGTAGTGCCGGCCACTGGCCGGCAACCATCCGCGTCGCAACGATGCCGGCCAGCGGCCGGCACTACCTGCGCATTCACAGCGGGGTGAAGCGGATGGCCTGTCCGCCGCCCGGCGCCAGCACCAGCGTGAGTGAATCGGTGCTGCTGACCTCGCGTGTTTCGCGCTTGAAGGCGAAGGGACTGCTGCGGAAATCCGCGCCATCGCCATCGCGGTAGACCTCGGCGCGGTAGCGCACGCCCGGCTCCAGGAAACCCAACGACACCGGCAGCACGCGGCCGTTCTCGTCGGTGATGCTGCCCAGGAACCAGTCACGGCTGTTGCGGTCGCGGCGCACGATCGTCACGTAGTCGCCGACCTCGCCATCGAGCACGCGGCTCTGCTCCCAGTCCACCGCCACGTCCTCGATGAAGCGGAACGCTTCGCGGTGCTGCAGGTAGTGCTCGGGCAGGTCGGCAGCCATCTGGATCGGGCTGTACAGCACCACATACAGGGCCAGCTGGCGTGCCAGCGTGCTGGGAATGGCCTGGCCGTGGCGGCCCTTCAGGCTGAGGATGCCGGGCGTGTAATCCATCGGCCCGGCCAGCATGCGGGTGAATACCAGGTTGACCTCATGCTCGGGCGGGTTCGGTGGCTGGCCCCAGGCGTTGTATTCCATGCCACGTGCGCCCTCGCGGGAAATCCAGTTCGGGTAGGTGCGGCGCAGGCCGGTGTCCTTGATCGGCTCGTGCGGGTTCACCGACAGGTGCCGGCGGGCGGCTTCCTGCACCACCTTCAGGTGATGGCGGGCCATGAACTGCCCGTCGTGCCACTCGCGCCACAGCGGGCCGCCGGCCGGATTGCGGCGATCAACCTGGCCGTCGTCGCAGACGTAGCCGGTCTTGAACTGGTCCACGCCCAGCCGCGCATACAGATCCAGCGCAGCACCCAGCTGGTCTTCGTAGTGTTCGATCGCGCAGCCGGTTTCATGATGGCCGATCAGGTGCACGCCCTTCTTCAGCCCGTACGCCGACAATGATTCGATGTCGAAATCCGGCGTGGCGCGGGTGAAGTCGAAGTCGTAACCATTGCCGACCCAGTTGCCGTCCCAGCCAGGATTCCAGCCTTCCACCAGCACACCACGGAAGCCGTGCGCGGCGGCGAAATCGATCACCTTCCGTGTCTTTGCGGTGGTGGCCGCATGCTTTGGTCCGGTGGCCCAGCTCTCTTCATCCAGGTGCATCGACCACCACACGCCCAGATACTTGGCCGGCTTCACCCAGCTCACATCGCCCAGCGCATTGGGCTCGTTGAGGTTGAGGATCAGGTCGGACTCGACCAGGCCGCCGGCACGGTCGGCGATCTGCAGGGTGCGCCATGGCGTGGCGAAGGGCAGGGCGCGGCGCACCTTCCAGCCTTCGGCCGAAGGCGAAAGCTGGGCGCGCAGGCGCTGGCCCTCGGTGCGGCGCAGCCACATGCCCGCGTAGTCGACCAGTGCCGCCTCATGGATGGCCACGTGCAGGCCGTCGTGGCTGCGCAGGGTCATCGGCGTGTGCACCAGCGGCACTTCGCGCAGCGGCGTGCGCTGGTACAGGTATTCGTAATGGATCGGCTCGCCCGCAGGTATCCACCATGCGGTGGACTCCGGCGCGATGGCGAACTCGGTCAGCTCGTCATCGATGATCGCTTCGCGCAGGTTCGGTTGCTCGGGGAACACGTAGCGGAAGCCCAGGCCGTCGTCGTAGACGCGGAACACCAGGTCCAGCCGGCGCTTGCTGCCGGTGGTTTCGGCCAGGTGCACGGTCAGTTCGTTGAAGTGGTTGCGGGTGAGCCGGCGCTCGCCCCAGGGCTGTTCCCAGCTGTCGTCGACACTGCGGCGTTCCTGCGCCAGCAGGCTGAAGTCGCGGTCGAGGCGACCATCGCGCAGTTCAAAACCCAGCTTCGAATCGGCCACCACGGTCTGGCCGAGGCGCTCGACGCGGTAGCGCGCGGTACCGCCGTCCAGCACCAGGCTGACCTTCAGCACCTTGTCCGGTGATTCGACGCTGGCGATCTGCGGTGCCGCCGCCTGTGCCAGCGCGGCCCATCCCAGCAGGGCCAGGCCGAAAGCGTGCGCGAACACTGCGCGTACCGTTGTGGATGACGTCGGCATTTCCCCTCCCAAGGCGCCGTTGACAGACCCGGACCATAAGCCAGCACGGTAGGCGCGCCTGTACTGCGCGCCATGAATACGTATGCAGCTGGACGCAGCCGACAGCCCCGCGTCTACCATGGGGCCAAGGCACCTTGAGGGAGGTGCCGCGCCCGCACGCCGGCAACGGCAGTGCGGACCCACAACGGTGCAGAGAGGGAGGGAGGTCGACGGGCGCAAGCCGGTCTGCCGCTTCGATGCTGAAGATCATTTGCCTGACCGCTGCCCTGGGGGCAGCGCTGGGGACGACCGCGCACGCGGCCGACCTGACATTCGACGGCCGCCAGGCGCGCGCCGAATCCGCTGCCAAGGGCAGTTTCATCCTGCATGCGCCGAAGGGTGAGGTGCGCATCGCCGCCGCGCCCATGCGCAGCCAGACCGGTAGCGTGATGTTCGACGCGCTGTTCGCGCTGGCCCAGCAGGAAATGGACCAGGACCGGGTGGATGCCATCCGCGATCCGGCCTTCGACGAAGGCCGTCCGGTACCGTGCGAGTGCTTCCAGACCGGCGCGCGCTGGCCGTATGTGTGGACGCGTGACGTCAGCTTTGCAGCCGATCTGGCGCTGGCGAAGCTGGACCCGAAGCGCACCCGTCAGTCGCTGCAGTTCAAGTTGTCGGCTGCGCGCGACGGGCACACGCCCGGCCTGTTCGTGGCCCAGGACACCGGCTCCGGTGGCAGCTGGCCGATCAGCAGCGACCGCGTGGTGTGGTTCCTCGCCGCACGCCACCTGCTGGATGATCCTGCGTTTGCCGAGCAGGTCTGGCAGGCCCTGCAGGGCACATTGGCGCAGGACCGGGCGATGGTCTTCGACGCGCAGATGGGCCTGTATCGCGGCGAGACCTCGTTCCTTGACTGGCGCGAGCAGACCTATCCGGACTGGACGCGCGAGGACGTGCGCTTCATCGGCGATTCCTACGCGCTGTCCACCAACGTGCTGCATTACCAGGCGCTGCGCCTGGCGCAGCAGATGGCCGCGCAGCTGGGCGACGAGCGCAGCGAGCAGTACAGGGCCTGGGCCGACGCACTGGCGGTGCAGATCGACGCGCGCTTCTGGCGCGAAGACATGGGCCAGTACATGAGCTACATCGGCGAAGCGGCGCACCCGGTGCCCTACGCCAAGATCGATCTGCTCGGCCTGTCGCTGGGCATCCTCGCCGACGTGCTGCCTGCTGAGCGCGCGCGCCGTGCGCTGGCGGGCTATCCGATGGGTGCTGCCGGCAGTCCGGTGGTATGGCCGCAGGAGGCGCAGCAGCCGATCTACCACAACCGCGCGATCTGGCCGTTCGTCAGCGCGTACTCGCTGCGCGCGGCGCGCAAGGTGGACGATGCGCCGCGCATTGCCGCCGAGATCCGCTCGTTGATGCAGGGGGCGGCGTTGGCCGGCTCCAACATGGAGAACTACGAGCTGGTCACCCAGGCCGTACACGTGGACGAAGGTGCTTTGAGTGGTCCGGTGGTCAACTCCGAGCGCCAGTTGTGGTCGGTGGCCGGCTATCTGTCGATGGTGACCGAGGGCGTGTTCGGCGTGCAGGACGACGGTCGCGTGCAGCCCAAGCTGCCGGCCGAGCTGGTGCCGGAGCTGTTCGGAAAGCAGAAGCGGATCAGTCTGGAGGCGGCCGGCAAGCGCTATGTGCTGGAGCGCCCGAAGCAGGTGGGCGCTGGCTTGCTGGTCGCGGGCAAGACGCGCACGCGCGGCGCCACGACGACCGTGCAGCTGGTCGCCGCGCCGGCAGCGGCGAACCGTGATGTGCCGCGCGCCGATGCCAATGCACGTGCGCCGGCCACGCCGCTGGCGCCGCAGGCAAAGCGCAGTGGCAAGGGCTGGACCGTCGCAGTCGCCGCCGGACAGGTGCTGTGGCAGGACGGTGTCGTGGCCACTGTCAGCAAGGGCCAGGTGCGCGTCGGCGATGATGGCCTGCAGCACTGCCTGAGCCTGACCCGTCGCGAAGGTGGGCTGGAATCACTGCACAGCCCGATGGTCTGCGTCGGTCCGCAGCAGGTGCTGCGTGGCAGCCGGCAGTGGCAGTTCAACGCCGCCAAGGCGGGCCACGTGCGCCTGCGCCTGCAGTACACCAACTCGAACGGCCCGATCAACACCGGTGTGACTGCGGCGGTGAAACAGCTGGCCGTGCAGTGCAAGGGCCAGCCGCTCCAGCGGCACACGGTGACGCTGCCGCACAGCGTGGCGGCGCAGGACTCGACCGCCGCAACCTTCGCGGTGCCCAAGGGGCGCTGCACGGTCACCCTGGAAGAGGGCTTCAACATGAGCGCGCTGCAGCACTTCGCGCACTACACCGGCGGCAAGGGCGGGCGCGACGGCGTGCTCAACCAGGCCCAGGTGCAGGCGCTGAAGGTCGCGCCGGTGGCGGCAGCAGAGGACGCACGATGAGTCGTCCTGCAAAGCCGCAGTTGTCGTTCTGGCAGATCTGGAACATGTGCTTCGGCTTCCTTGGCATTCAGTTCGGCTTTGCCCTGCAGAACGCCAACGCCAGCCGCATCTTCGAAACGCTGGGTGCGGACATGGAGGCGGTGCCGGGGCTGTGGATCGCCGCACCGCTGACCGGTCTGCTGGTGCAGCCGGTGATCGGCTACCTGTCCGACCGCACCTGGACGCGCTGGGGACGGCGCCGCCCGTTCTTCATGATCGGCGCGGTGCTGACCACGCTGGCCCTGCTGGTGATGCCGAACTCGCCAACGCTGTGGATCGCGGCCGGCACGCTGTGGGTGCTGGATGCCTCGATCAACGTGTCGATGGAGCCGTTCCGCGCCTTCGTCGGCGACCAGCTGGCACCGCGGCAGCGCCCGGCTGGCTATGCGATGCAGAGCTTCTTCATCGGCATCGGTGCCATCGTTGCCAGCTTCCTGCCCTTCATCCTGGCCCACTTCGGCGTTGCCAACACGGCAGCGGCGGGCGAGGTGCCCGACACTGTGCGCTATGCGTTCTACTTCGGCGCGGTGGTGCTGCTGGCGGCGATCACCTGGACGGTGGTCAGCACACGTGAGTATTCGCCCGACGAGCTGGCCAGCTTCGATGACGCCGAACCACCGGCGCACCACGCCGGCACTGCGGTCACCGGCCCTGCGCCGTGGGCGCAGGTTGCGCTGTGGCTGGGGCTCGGCGTGCTGCTGGCGGCGCTGATCGCGTGGCGCCAGGGCGACAAGATGCTGTACGTGCTGGCCGGCCTGTGCGCGGGCTACGGTGCACTGCTGGCGGCGGCACGGGTACTGCCGGGCACGCACATGCTGGCCGCCATCGTCGGCGACCTGCGTGCGATGCCGATCACCATGCGCCGGCTGGCCTGGGTGCAGTTCTTCTCGTGGTTCGCCCTGTTCGCGATGTGGATCTTCACCACGCGTGCAGTGGCCGGCATGCACTTCGGCTCCACCGACGTCGAATCGGCGGCCTACAACGAAGGCGCCAACTGGGTGGGCGTGCTGTTCGGTGCCTACAACGGCTTCGCCGCACTGGCCGCGCTGCTGATCCCACCGATGGTGCGGGCGATCGGCCTGCGTTGGAGCCACCTGGTCAACCTGTGGCTGGGCGGGGCAGGGCTGATCTCGATGATGTTCATCGACGATCCGCAGTGGCTGCTGCTGTCGATGGTCGGCGTGGGTTTTGCCTGGGCCTCGATCCTTTCATTGCCCTATGCGCTGCTGTCGGACAGCGTGCCGGCGGCGAAGATGGGCGTGTACATGGGCATCTTCAATTTCTTCATCGTGATCCCGCAGCTGGTCGCGGCCAGCGCGCTCGGTTTCGCCCTGCGCGCATGGCTGGGTGGCCAGCCGATGCATGTCCTGGTGCTGGGTGGCTGCAGTCTGTTGATTGCGGGTCTGTGCGTGTTGCGGGTTCCGTCCCGTCCGGAGGTGGTGTGATGCGTGGTGCCCTGTCTGCTGCTGTATCCCTTTTGCTGTTCGCTGGCCATGCTTCGGCTGCGCCACGCCCGGCCTATGTTGGCACCACCGAACCGTTCGCCGGCGACGCGGTGTACTTCGTAGTCACCGACCGCTTCGTCAACGGCGATCCGTCCAACGATCACCGCGACCAGGGCGGCGAGCACCGCACGTTCGATATCCCGGTGCCGTGCCCGGACAAGGTGGACGGCAACATCGGCTATCTCGGTGGCGATTTCCGCGGCGTGCTCGACAATGCCGACTACATCCGCAACCTCGGCTTCGGCGCGGTGTGGATCACGCCCATCGTCGACAACCCGGATGAAGCCTTCACCGGCAGCAAGCCGATCAGCTGCACCAGTACCCTGACCGACCGTGGCAAGACCGGCTACCACGGCTACTGGGGCATCAACTTCTACAAACTTGACGAACACCTGCCAAGCGAGGAGCTGGACTTTGCAGGGTTGACCAAGGGCCTGCACGACGCTGGCCTGAAGGTGGTGCTGGACATCGTCGGCAACCACGGGTCGCCGGCATGGACCATGCCCAAGCGGCAGCCGCAGTTCGGCCAGATCTTCGGCAAGGACGGCACGCTGATCGCCGACCACCAGAACCTGCCGCCGCAGAAGCTGGACCCGAAGCACAATCCGCTGCACGCGTTCTACAACAACATCGGTCCGGTCGACAGCAAGGACGGCTCTATCTTCGACGGCAACCTGGCCGAGCTGAGCGACTTCAACCAGGACAATCCGGCGGTGATGGACTACCTGGTGAGTGCCTACCTGCAGTGGACCGCGCAGGGCGTGGACGCGCTGCGCATCGACACCATCGGCTGGCTGCCACACCCGTGGTGGCACGAGTTCGTCAATCGCATCCGCGCGCAGCACCCGGGCATGTTCATGTTCGGCGAGGCGTTCGACTACAACGCGGCCAGCATCGCCGAACACACCTGGCCGGCCAACGCCAATGTCAGCGTGCTCGACTTCCCGCTGCGCGGCGCGCTGGAGCAGACCTTCGGCACGGCCGGCAAGGGTTTTGAAACCCTGGCTGAGCCGCTGCACCTGACCGGTGGCCCGTACGCCAACCCGTACGAGCTGATGAGCTTCTACGACAACCACGACATGCCGCGTCTGCAGGCCAACGACAACGGCTTCATCGACGCGCATAACTGGCTGTTCACCGCACGTGGTATTCCGGTGGTCTATTACGGATCGGAAACCGGCTTCATGCGCGGCCGCGCCGAGCACGCCGGCAACCGCGCCTACTTCGGCCAGCCGCGGGTGGATGCCGCCCCGCAGAGCCCGATCTTCGCGCCGCTGCAGCGCATCGCCAAACTGCGTGAGGCCACGCCGGCACTGCAGCGCGGCCTGCAGGTGAACGAACGTCTGCAGGGCGATGAAGCGGTGTTCTTCCGCGTGCTGCAGCACGCCGACGTGGCGCAGACTGCGCTGGTGTTGTTGAACAAGGGCGATGCCGCGAAGACCTTCAATGTGGACCGCTACCTGCAGACCGGCACCTGGCGTGACGCGCTGGACGGCGGCCAGGTGACGGTGAAGGGCAGCCTGAAGGCGGAGGTGCCGGCGCACGGGGTGAAGGTGTTTGTGCTGGATGCGGACGTGCAGCAGCCGGCCCTGCAGGCCGAACTGGACAAGGCCGTGGCTGACCAGCAGGCGCGCGATCGGCGACTGAAGCGCTGACCGCCCACGGGGCCTCGCAAACGGTGATGCTGGCCGCTGGCCGGCAACCTCCGTGTCGTTGGAGCCAATGCAGTTGCCGGCCAGCGGCCGGCACTACCCGGTGAGGCGGCATCCGGCACAATAGGCATCCCCTGATGCCGCGCCTGTACTGCCATGACCGACCTTGCCCCGCAGACCCCGATCGAAACCCTGCTCAAGGCCGCGATGGATGGAACGGTGCCGATCCGCGCGTTCATGGAGGCCTTCGTCGCTTCCCAGGTGGTGCTGTTGACCGGCAGCCTGGTCACGCCCGATGGGAGTGGCTTCGATCCGCTGCTGTTCGACAAGCAGGGCACCCTGCACGTGGCCGTGTTCACCGATCCGGCGCGGGTGGGCATCTACAGCCAGCAGGCCGAGCATCAGGTCCGCTGGCTGATGCTGGATGTGCTGCGTCGCGTGCCGGGCGGTTACGGCGTGGTAATCAACCCGGGTACTACGCTGGGCTTCGAGATCTCGCCCAGCGGCGTCGGCGAGATCCTGAAGGACTTCGCGCAGGGCTGAGGTGCAGATCGCCGCGGAGCCGATCCCATGCACGGCTTGGTTGATTGCAACAATTTGCAGTGACTGCAGACGTGAAGCATGCTTTCCTGAAGGACGATCAGGACAGCGAGGTTACCCATGGAGTTCAGGATGCTGGCGCCAGCGGCGCCGGAGTGCGAGCAGCTGGCGCAGTGGTATCACGCGCAGTGGGGAAAGGATGCAGGCTTCACTCTGGAAGATGAGCGTCTGCGGCTGCGCAAGCCCAAGGACGCGCAGGGATTCCCGCATCTGCTGGCGGCAATCGACGATGGGCAGGTGGTCGGCGCCGCGCAGCTCAAGCGCGGTGAGATGCCCGGTTTTCCCGAGTATGAGCACTGGCTGGGAAGTGTGTATGTGGCCGACAGCCAACGCGGACGAGGGTTGGCCAGCACGCTTGTCGAACGCGCAGTGAAGCACGCCCGGTCGATGGGCATATCGCAGCTCTACCTGCAGACCGAGTCGCTGGACGGTGGTCTGTATGCGCGATTGGGGTGGAAGCCCGTCGTCGAGTCCAACACGCGTGGCTTCCCGGTGCTGGTGATGGTCCGCGGGTTGAGCGCATGAGCACCGCCTCGGCCCGCCATTCCCGTCTTGCCCTGGTCTTCCTGATCGGCGCCATCGTCGCAGCCCTCATCGCCGCGCCATTGCTGAGCGCGGTCGGCATCGTGCAGTGGCCGGTGTTCGTCATCGCCTGGCTGATCAATCTTGGCGCTGCCTGGCATCTGGGCGTTTGGGCAGGGCTGCAGGGCCGTTCGGAGTTTGCCTTCATGTTGCTGGCTGCACTCGGCACCGTAGCGTCGATCGTGATCTACGTGCTGCTGGCGGTGCTGGGGCCGAAGGCCGGTTCGCAGGGCCCCGCAGCGTAGCCCAGGGCGTCAACCGGGCAGTACGGCATCCACACCGCGCATGGATGCATTCCAGTAGATCCACGCCATGCGTGGATGCATCCCCGTAGATCCGCGCCATGCGTGGATGCCGTAGGAGGTCGGTGCCGGCCCGAAGGCCGGCACCGCCACATCACATCGTCACCTTGCGCCGGTTGTCTTCGCTCACCCGGTCGATCAGCTTGTTGTACGGATCGAAACCGGCCTCGTCCGGCTTGGCATCCACCGTCACCGTGATCGTCGGCGCTGCCGTGGTGATGTGATGGCGCTGCAGGTACACCACCTTCTGGTCGCGTTCCTTGCCCGAGGGACCGTTGGCGAACACGCCGATCTCGACCCAGTCGTCCAGCGCGGCCGGCGTTTCCTTGCCCTGGCCATCGGCATGGACCTTGGCGGCGTGCAGCTTCAGGGTGACGTCGTAGCGGCCATCGGCACGCTTGCGCGCGCTGGCGGTCTCCAGCCGGTTGTCGTACAGCGTGATCTTCTCGAACAGATCGGTCAGCAGCTGCTGTCGGTCGGCCGGGGTCTCCGCACGCAGGTAGTCCAGCAGCTCCCGCGAGGTGGTGTACGGCGGCTGCTGGTAGCCCTTGTCCTGCAGGAAGCGCTGCAGGGCGCGGTTCAGCGCCTGTTCGCCGATTTCCTCACGCAGGCGGTAGAACACCAGCGAACCCTTGCGATAGTGGATGTACTGCTGGTTCTCCACCCGTTCCAGCGGCAGTTCCTCGATGCGCTCGCCGCCCCGGCCGGCCAGGTAGCGGTCCAGTTCGGTCTTCAGGAACTGGCGCATGTGCGCGCGGCCGTACTCCTTTTCCATCACCATCAGCGCCGAGTACTGCGACAGCGATTCGGACAGTACCGTGGCGCCCTGCACGTTGGCACCGATCACCTGGTGCGCCCACCACTGGTGTGCGATCTCATGCGCGGTGACGTAGAACACGTAGTCCACCTTGTCCGGGTCACGCAGGTCGGCGATGAAGCCGATCGACTCGGAGTAGGGGATGGTGTTGGCGAAGGACTGGGCAAAGCTCTGGTAGCCCGGGAACTCGATGATGCGCACCTGGCGGTGCTGGTAGGGCGTGAAGTTCGCCTCGTAGTAGGCCAGCGACTTCTGCACCGCTTCGATCATGCGGTCCACGTTGTAGGCATGGGCCGGGTCGAAGTACACCTCGATCGGAATGTCCTTGTACATGCCCTTCTTCACCTGCCAGCGCGCCGACAGATAGGCGTAGAAGTTGAGCATGGGCCGGTCCATCGCATAGCTGAAGCAGCGGCGGCCGTTCACGGTGGTCTCGTGCTGCAGGTAGCCCGGGGCCAGCGCGACCTGGTCCGGTGCCGTGCAGATGGTGGTACGGAAGTCCAGCCAGTCGGCATCGTCGGAGATGTAGGTGTTGGCACGTGCTGCTTCATCCTCCAGCTTCGGCATGCGGGTCGGCTCACCCAGCCCGCGCTTGCGCCGTTCGTTGCGGTCCTCCAGCTCGCCGCGCGGGTCGTAGCCGAAAGACGGCAGCAGGGTGCTGTTGAAGAACGTGCCGTTGTCCACGATGTTGCTGGGTGCCTGGCCGGCGGCGATGCCCTTGGGTCGTTGTTCGACGCGGAAATGCACCTGCCGCTGCTCGCCGGGCAGCAACGGCTTGGCCAGGCGGTAGATGCGGTAACCCAGGTCGACATCATGGAAGGCCAGGGTCTGCCCGCCCAGGTCGACCTTGACCAGATTGCGGTCATCGCCCATCGCGATGTGGATGTCACTGATCGGGGCAGCGTGGGTGTTGCGCACCGTCCAGTCGGCATCGATGACCATAGACTGGGTTTCCGGATGGAGGTCCACGCGGTTGTCGACGGCGATGATGCGCGGTTGCGGCAGGTTCCTGTACTTCGACAGCTCGCGCTCGTAGCGCACCTGCAGGTCGCGCTGCTGGTCAGGAGACAAGAATTCATTGCGGATGTTGGTGCTCCAGTACAACCATCCGCCGAGCGCGACAAAGCCGAGCAGGGATACGGCAAAGCCCGCGCCGGTCGGACCGCGCAGGCGACGTGCCGCCAGCTTCAGCCGGTCGCGCGCACTGGCGCCGACGCCGCGCACCCAGAACGCGGATGCAAGGAACAGCAGCGCGGCCAGCAGCAGGCCCCAATAGGCCTGGAAGACCAGCTGCCCAGGCAGGAAGTGGCCGTAGCCGTTCATGTCCGAGTACGGGGCGTTGGGCCAGTTGCCGAAGTTGTACAGGTTCTGGGTGAAGTCCAGCAGGCCCAGCGCGACCTGCGCGATCATCACCACGATCAACAGTGCGTAGCCGAAGAACTTGTTGTTGGTCAGGACCTGCAGGACCAGCGCCATGCCGCCCATCAGCAGATAGAACACCGAACCGAGGGCCAGCACCTTCAGGTACAGCAGCGGCTCCAGGTGGGTATAGCCCTGCACCAGCTGCATGGCCATCGACACCACCGCACCGATGGCCTGGAAGCAGGCGACGATCACCACCAGGGTGGTCAGCCGGGCCAGCAGCGGTACCCAGCTGGGTACGGGCATGGCGTCGTTGACTTCGTTCAAGCGGACCGCGCGCTCCTTCCAGACCAGTTCGCCGGAATAGAACAGCACGATGATCACCAGCAGCCAGCTGTAGGCGCCCTGCAGGGCCGACAGCATTTCGGTGGTGACCGGCCAGATCGGCGTGCCATAGACCGCGCTCTGGTGCAGGGCGGCGGGGATGAAGTTGGCCAGGCCCAGCACCAGCAGCACGATGAACGGCACCCCGCGCAGGACGCCGAGGGTGTCAAAGCGCACCTGGCGCACGAACTGGTGCCAGCCGGTTGCCGCGCTGAAGCGGGGGCGCACGCGCGGTGCGGTGATCGCCGCCGGCCGCGGCGCATCGGCGCTGACCACAGCCTGGCGACGGCCCCAACGCCTGCGCCCACTGCCGGTACGCTCGGTGCGGAACAGAGCGAAGGTGGCGGTGAACAAGACGGCGGCCACCCCCAGCCACAGGGCACGGTTGGCCAGCAGGTAGCCCGCCACCTCGGGCAGGCGGGTGTTGCTCTGCTCGGCGGCCCAGTAGCGGACCGTGCGACCGAGCGCGCGCATGCCCAGTGGCTCGGTCAACGTGGCGATCCAGACGTTGTCGATATCGCTCAGCAGCGACGCACTCACGCCATACAGCACGAAGTAGCCGACCAGGCCGATGTAGACCCACAGGATCGAGCGCGTCAGCGCCGCCAGCAGCGACAACAGGGCGGTGGTGAACAACACGTTGGGCAGCACGATCCAGGTGAAGGTCCAAGCGTAGCTGGCCAGCGAAACCGGGCCGACGCGGGCCTTGTCCACCCAGGGCATGAACGGCCCCAGGAAGATGCCCAGCGCGATGATCAGGTAGACCACCAGGCTGGCGCAGATCGCTGCCAGGATGCGTCCGGCCAGGTAATCGCGGCGCTTGATCGGGCTTGCGAAGATCAGCTCCGAGGTGCCCAGCTCGAAGTCGCGCAGCAACGCATTGCTGACGAACATGGTGGACACCAGCATGCCCATCATGGTGAAGATGCCCATGAAGCGCGCGATGACGATCGGCGCATTGCTGTGCACGTTGTTGACGCCGCCGCCGATCTGTACGGCTTCGGAGGAGGCGGCGGCGAAGGCCAGCGCGGCGAACAGGAACGCCAGCAGCCACAGCAGCGGCGAACGCAGCTGCTCGCGCAGCTCGAAGCGGAAGAAGGTGAGGATCATGGTGTGCTCCGCTCAGGCTGCACGGGCACGCGCCTGCAGGCGCAGGCGCTGGAAGTACACATCCTCGAGATCGGGGGCGACCGCAGTGAAGCCATCACCGGGGTCGCTGGCGCTGTGCACGTGGATCACCGGGCGGCCGCCGACCAGGCGCGATGACAGTACCGTGTAGCGCGCCTCGTGGTCGGCCAGTTCGGAAGGCTCCACCTGCTTGCGCCAGACCTGTTGCTGCAATGCCTCGATGGCATCGGTGGGGCGACCGGTCAGCAGCACCTGGCCCTTGTTCATGATCGCCATGGTCGGGCACAGGTCGGTCACGTCCTCGACGATGTGGGTGGACAGGATCACCGCCACGTTCTCGCCGATGGCCGCTAGCAGGTTGAGGAAGCGGTTGCGCTCTTCCGGATCAAGGCCGGCGGTGGGTTCGTCGACGATCACCAGGCGCGGGTCGCCCAACAGCGCCTGGGCGATGCCGAAGCGCTGGCGCATGCCGCCGGAGTAGGTGCCCAGCTTGCGCTTGCGTGCATCCCACAGGTTCACCTGCTGCAGCAGGCCATCGACCACCTCGCGGCGCTGACCGCGCTGGGTCAAGCCCTTCAGTACGGCAAAGTGCTCCAGCAGGTCCAGCGCGCTGACTTTCGGGTACACCCCGAAATCCTGCGGAAGGTAGCCCAGGCGGCGGCGCACGGCGTCCTTGTCGCGCAGCACGTCGATCGGCGATTCACCCGGAATGCTCAGGGTGGCACTGCCGCTGTCGGCCTCCTGCAGGGTGGCCAGCGTGCGCATCAGCGAGGATTTCCCCGCGCCGTTGGGCCCGAGCAGGCCGAACATGCCGCGGGGAATATCCAGGGTGACCCCGTTCAACGCGTGTACGCCGTTGGCGTACGTCTTGGACAGCGAATCGATCTTCAGCATGCGACGTACACCTTTCCGTGTGTTGATCTGCTGTTTATCGCGCTGAACGGGGGGCGGCGTCATGCCCCTTTGGTCATGGTGCCGTTGGCGGGCGGCCCAGCTGCCAGCACAGCAGTGCACCGTCCTCGGCATCCATGCCCTGGCCGGCCACGTAGAAACCATTCCGGCGCAGCACTGCCTGCGAGGGCAGGTTGGCCACGGCGGTTTCCGCCTTCAGCATGCGTACGCGCGGGTCGGTCCACGCCCATTGCACGAACGCGGCCAGTGCGGCGCTGGCAAGCCCGCGTCCCTGGTGGGCCGGGGCGACGCCATAGCCGAGGGTGAGTACGCCGGCGCGCGGCGCGCAGGTCAGGGACAGCAGGCCAACCGTGTGGCCGGCCTCGACGATCCGCCATGCGGCTGGAGCAAAGCGGGGCTCGATGGAGGCGGTGAGGTCGGCCAGCATGGCGATCACATCGGGCGGGGCGACCGCTTCGTCAGCGGGATCGGTGCAGGACAGCAGAGCGCGCACGTCGTGCGCGGACGCGGGAATGAGCATGGGAACCTCGACAGGGAACTGCCCGGAAGGGCATTGCCGGTACGAGGGCAGGAGCGTGGGCCTCAGCCCAGGTGCAACGCGCCGTCCGCCGCCGTCACCGGTGCGGTGTGGGAAATGCTGGCGGAGGACAAAGGCCTTCTCCCGGAAGGGTGGAATGGTGCGGCGTGGTACCAATCTAGCGCATCGCACGCGCGTCGGCGCTGGCGTGTGCGCCCAGGGCCGGAACCCGCGCCGACGCCGTGAAGGCATTCTGAATGCGGATCTGGACTTGCGCTGGATCACACAATGCGTCGACAGGGGCGCCGATAGGCTTTGCCCCTCAAACGTCGACGTCGATGCAGGCACGCATGCGGATCACAACGGGAATTGAAGGACTGGACAGCATCATTGGTGGCGGGCTGCCGCAGGCGCGGCTGTACCTGCTTGAGGGGCCGCCGGGCTCCGGCAAGACCACGCTGTCCCTGCAGTTCCTGCTGGAAGGCCTGCGGCGCGGCGAGCGCTGCCTCTACATCACCCTGTCCGAGACGGCCGAGGAGCTGCGCGAAGTCGCGTTGGCGCACGGCTGGTCGCTGGACGGTCTGCACCTGTTCGAGCTGGGTTCGGCCGAAGGAGCCATGGGCAATGGCCGCCTGCAGTCGGTGCTGCATTCGTGGGAAATGGAGCTGGACGAGACGGTCAACCTGATCATGTCCAAGGTGGACAGCATCGGGCCGACCCGGGTGGTGTTCGATTCATTGTCGGAACTGCGCCTGCTGGCGCAGGATTCGCTGCGCTATCGTCGCCAGATCCTCGCACTCAAGCAGTTCTTCGCGCCCAAGAGTGCGACGGTTTTCCTGGTGGACGACCTGACGTCCACCGGCGATGAGCGCGACGGCCAGCTGCACAGCCTGTGCCATGGCGTGGTCTCGCTGGAACGCCTGACCCTGGACTTCGGCCCTGCGCGGCGCCGCATGCAGGTGCAGAAGCTGCGGGGCGTCGATTTCGTTGCCGGCTACCACGACATGGTGATCCGTCGCGGCGGCGTGCAGATCTTCCCCCGCCTGATCGCCTCGGAACATCACGGACGGTTCGTCGGAACGCCCATCAGCAGCGGCGTGGCCGAGATCGACCGGCTGCTGGGCGGCGGTCCGCTGCGCGGTACCTCCACCCTGTTGACCGGCCCGGCCGGCAGCGGCAAGACCAACGTGGCGCTGCAGTATGTGTGGGCCGCCTGCGAGCGCGGCGAGCGTAGCTGCATCTTCGAGTTCGACGAGCGCGTGGGCACGCTGCTGGCACGCGCTTCGGCACTGGATATCGATCTGGACAAGCATCTGCGCTCCGGCATGCTGGAGATCCTGCAGATCGACCCGGCCGAAGTGTCGCCCGGGGAGTTCTCCTGGAACCTGCGCAAGTCCGTGGAGGAGCGCAACTGCCGTGTGCTGGTGATCGACAGCCTCAACGGCTACGTGACCGCCATGCCGCAGGAAAAACAGCTGATGCTGCAGCTGCACGAGATGCTGTCCTACCTCAACCAGAAGGGTGTGGCGACCTTCATGATCAACCCGCAGCATGGGCTGGTGGGCACCATGTCCACCGGCAGCCTCAATGTGTCCTACATCGCTGATGCGGTGGTGCTGTTCCGCTTCTTCGAAGCGAAGGGACGCATCCGCAAGGCGATCTCGGTGATCAAGAACCGCGGCGGTGCGCATGAAGACACCATCCGCGAACTGAAGATCGATGGGCGCGGCATCACTGTCAGCGCCGCATTGGCCGATTTCCAGGGCATCCTCACCGGCACGCCGGAGTTCGTCGGCGACAGCGCAGCGCTGCTGGGCCAGTCCGATGTCCGATAGCGATGAGGGCGGCACCGTTGTCCGTATCGTCGCTCCCTTCGGCCGTGATGCCGACAGCATCGCTGCGGTGCTGGCCGGCGCAGGGTTGAGGACGGGCATCGCGCCAAGCCTGGAAGTGCTGGCTGAGCAACTTGATGACTGCACCGGGCTGGTGGTGGTCACCCAGGAAGCGGTGGCACGCGGCAGCGAGGTACTGCTGCAGGCGTTGCAGCAGCAGCCCACCTGGTCCGACATCCCGTTCATCCTGCTGCGGTCGGCGCGCTCCTATCGGCGTTCCACCCGCGAGCCGCTGCTGCCCGGCTCGATCAACGTGGTGGAAATGGACCGGCCACTGGGAAGCGTGTCGCTGCTCAGTGCGGTACAGGGCGCGCTGCGAGCGCGCGGCAAGCAGTTCGTGGTGCGCGACCAGGTCGCCGCCTTGGCCGACGGCCGCGCGGCATTGGCACGCAGCGAGTCCGAGCTGCGATTGATCGCCGATGCGATGCCGGTGCTGATCGCATTCGTGGACCGCGCGCTGTGCTTCCGCTTCGCCAACAAGGCCTACGAAAGCTGGTTCGAACTGGCCACCGGAGAGGTCATCGGCAGGCACGTGCGCGAGGTCATCGGCGAGACCGTGTGGCAGCAGCGTCGCCCGGCGATGGAAGCGGCGTTGGCCGGTCGCGAGGCGATGTTCGAGATCGTCTGGCCACATCGCGTGTACGGGCGCCGGGACTGCGAAGTGCGTTACTCGCCGCGCCGCAATGGCGAGGGTCGCATCGACGGCTTCCACGTATTCGTTACCGATATCACCGCGGCCAAGCTGGCCCTTGCCAGCAGCCAGCAGCACGCGCACGCGCTGGAGGCGATGGTGGCCGAGCGCACCCGTGAACTGGAAGCGCAGATGGCGGCGCGCGAGGCCAGCGACGCTGCATTGCGGCAGTCGCAGAAGATGGAGGCGATCGGCCAGTTGACCGGCGGCATCGCCCACGATTTCAACAACATGCTGACCGGCATCCTGTCTGCGCTGGATATTGTCCGGCTGCGCCTGGACATGGGCCGGGTCGACGACCTCGAACGTTTCCTGGACACCGCCACCGCCTCGGCCCAGCGTGCCGCGGCACTGACCCAGCGCCTGCTGGCGTTCTCCCGGCGGCAGTCGCTGGATGCGCGTCCGGTGGAGCTCAACACGCTGCTGGTTTCGGTGCAGCACCTGCTGCACAGCACCCTGGGCGAGGCGGTGCGCATCCGCGCCGAACCCTCGCCGCTGCCCTTGCACGCCACGCTGGATGCCAACCAATTCGAGAGCGCGCTGCTGAACCTGGCCATCAACGCGCGTGATGCGATGCCGGACGGCGGCGATCTGACTCTGCGTGCCTCGTCGGTAAGCGTAAGGGAAGGCCAGTACACGGCCGTGCCTGCCGGTGACTACGCATTGGTGGAGGTGGCCGACACCGGTGCCGGCATGGCGCCGGAAGTGGTCGAGCGCGCCTTCGAGCCCTTCTTCACCACCAAGCCCATCGGCAAGGGAACGGGGCTGGGCATGTCGATGGTGTACGGCTTCATGCAGCAGTCCGGTGGCCACATCGCCATCCAGTCCAATGTCGGCGAAGGGACGACGGTGCTGCTGTTCATTCCGTTGTCGGAGGCCGTTGTGGAGGACGCGCCTGCACCCTCGCAGCCGATCCGCCGCGGCGCCGGCCAGTCCATCCTGGTGGTGGAGGATGACGAGCAGGTACGGATGCTGGTGACGGTGGTGCTGGAAGACCTGGGCTACCACGCCCAGGTGGTGGGTGATGCCGATGCGGCGATTCCCATCCTCACTTCGGCGCAGAGCATCGATCTGCTGGTCACCGATGTCGGGCTGCCGGGGCTCAACGGGCGCCAGCTGGCGGAGATCGCGCGGCAATCGCGACCGGCGCTGCCGATCCTGTTCATGACCGGCTATGCGGAAAAGGCACAGGAGCGCGCGGCCTTCCTGGACGAAGGCATGGCGATGATCGCCAAGCCCTTCCTGCTGGATGAATTCAGCATGGCGGTACGCACGGCCATGCCGGGCGGCGCGTAGCGATGCAGGTCCTGTAGAGCCGGGCCATGCCCGGCTGTCGTCGGCCTTGCGTCCCACGCATGCATGCCGGGCATGGCCTGGCTCCACCGAAGGGCTACGTGCGCAGCGACGACTCGCGCACCACCAGCTTCACCGGAATGCTCTGGCCTTCCACCGGCTGCCGGCCGATCAGCGCCAGCAGCTTCTCCACCAGCAGCTGGCCGGCCTGCTTGGTGTCCTGCTGCACGGTGGTCAGCGGCGGCGACACCGAGGCTGCCAGCGGGATGTCATCGAAGCCGGTCACCGCCACGTCCTGCGGCACCCGCAGGCCCTGTTCGCGCAGCGCGCGCACCGCGCCGATGGCGATCAGGTCGCTGGCCGCGCAGACCGCATCGATGGAACGGTCCTGGGCCAGCAGTGACAGGCACGCCTCATGCCCGGACGCCTCGGTGGTGATCGCATCGTGCTGCAGCGCCGGGTCGGCGGTCAGGCCATGCGCACGCAGCGCTTCGACGTGGCCGCGATAGCGCTCCTGGAATTCGGGGTAATGGCTGGAGGCATGGCCGAGGAAGGCGATGCGGCGGCAGCCCTGTTCCAGCAGGTGGGCGGTGATGTCATGCCCGCCCTGGAAGTTGTCGCTGCCGATCGACACCCCCGGCTGGCCGGGCAGGGCCGCGCCCCAGCGCACGAAGTGGGTGCCTTGTTCCACCAGCCGCTGCAGGCGGTCGCGCGACTGGTGGTAGTCGCCATAGCCCAGCAGGATGATGCCATCGGCCTTGTTGCTGTCTTCGTAATCGGCCTGCCAGTCGGTGGACAGCTGCTGGAAGGACACCAGCAGGTCCTGCCCGTGCAGCGCGCAGGCGCGGGTGATCGACCCCAGCATCGAGTGGAAGAACGGGTTGATCAGCGAGTCGTCGTTGGTCGGGTCCTCGAAGAACAGCAGGGCCAGCGTGCCGGCATTGCGCAGGCGCAGGCTGGAGGCGTTCTTGTCGACCTTGTAGTTCAGCTCGCGGGCGATGCGCAGGATGCGCTCGCGGGTCTCGGCATTGACCATCGGGCTGCCGCGCAGGGCCCGCGACACCGTGGGCTGGGAGACCCCGGCCAGGTGGGCGATGTCCAGGGAGGTGGCTTTGCCTTTGATGGTCATGGGGGCCGGCAGGGAAATGATCGGGGAATGATGCCATGGGGCGCCGATGGGCTGGCGCCGCGCGCCGGGGCAGGGCGCGCGCAGTGCCCTGCCCGGGGGCTGCAGGCCGGATTCCGGCCATGGCCGGGGGCTTTCCCGACCCAGGTGTCGGCCGAGGGGATGGTAAGATGACCCGTTCTCGTATTCCCCCAAATTTCCCGGGGGCGACCCCAGCGCTCTGCACCCCCGCCCGGGGACGTGCTATCACTGGCGGCCTGCCCTTGGACAACGGACGAAGGTACCTATGGCGCGCGGCATCAACAAAGTCATCCTGGTCGGCAACCTCGGCAACGACCCGGACGTGAAGTACACCCAGAGCGGCATGGCGATCACCCGCATCAGCCTGGCTACCACCAGCGTCCGCAAGGACAAGGATGGCAACCAGCAGGAACGTACCGAATGGCACCGCGTGGTGTTCTTCGGCAAGCTCGGCGAGATCGCCGGCGAGTACCTGCGCAAGGGCAGCTCGGTGTACGTCGAAGGCAGCCTGCGTTACGACAAGTACACCGGCCAGGACGGCGTGGAGAAGTACTCCACCGACATCGTCGCCGATGAAATGCAGATGCTGGGTGGCCGCGGTGAAGGCGGCGGCGGTGGCGGCGGCAACTTCGCTGGCGGCGAGCGTCCGCAGCGCCAGCAGGCCCCGCGCCAGGAATACGGCGGCGGTGGTGGTGGCGGTGGCAACCAGCGTGGCGGCCAGGGCGGTGGTTACAACCAGGGCGGCAACCAGGGCGGCGGCTACGGCCAGCAGCGTCCGCAGCAGCCGCCGCAGCAGTCGGCGCCGCCGATGGATGATTTCGCTGACGACGATATTCCGTTCTGATTCCCGCCAGGCTCCGGCCTGCAGAACCCCGGCAAGGCCCAGCGCCTGCCGGGGTTTTTTGTTGTAGCGTGGGTGCACATGACGCGCTTCCGCCTAGCCACCGTCGCCCTGCTGCTGATTCTCGGCGGCTGCGGCGACGGCGGTAACCGCGATTCCCGGCGCCAATCAGCTACGACCGCGCCACCTGGCCTGCCTGCGATGGCGTCGCGTACACCGCACTTCCTCATCCACAGCGCCGCAAACCCGCAACAGACCGCTGCGGTCGGCATGGCAGTGGAAGCGCTGCATCGGTCGTATGCGATGACCGTGGGGCAGCGGGGCACCGCCGGGCCTTTCCAGTTGGTGCTGTACCGCGACCAGGCCGACTTCAAGGCACACAACCGCAGCAGCCCATGGGCCGAGGCGTACTACCGCCGACCTTACGCCTTTGCCTATCCGGGCGAGGGCGACGCGCCCCATCAGTGGATGCTGCATGAAGTGACCCATCAGCTGCTGGCCGAGGCCAGTGGCCTGTCCCCGCGACGCTGGATGAACGAAGGGATGGCCTGTTACTTCGGCGCCAGCAGGCTTTCAGGCGGAACGCTGCACGTGGGCACGCCGGATCCGGCCGGCTACCCGGTCTGGTGGCTGAGCGAACTGCGCTTCGATAGCGCCGGGCGGCCCAGCCTCGAAAATGCGCCGCTGCCCACCCTGCGGCAACTGGTGGAAGACAGCGGACCGCCCGTCGCAGCGCACGTGAACGGCTACTACGTGGCGTGGTGGAGCCTGGTCCACTTCCTGATGGAAGGCGACGGCCAAGCCCATCGTCGGCAAGCTCTGCTGCTTCTGCACCGAGGCGGAAATCCAGCGGCCTTCCAGCAGCTGATCGGCAGCTACGCGGAATTCGAACCGCGCTGGCATCAACACCTGCGCGCGTTGGCCCGCTCCCAGGGTGAGCGGGGAATGCCCTGAGCTTCACCCGCGTTCGCTTTCCCGCAATGCTGCACGCCTTGGCCGCTCAGCTGCGATGGGGCCGGAATCGGGCTTGCCGTGGTGCCCCGCAGCATTGATTTTCGTGCACCGCGACTTGCAAACAGACAATTTCCTCCCCTATGGTGCAATCGATTGCATTGCCGTGAATCGTTGCGTTTGATACCGGTTGGGAGGCCGGCAGGTGGATGTCCATCCATTCGATCAGACCGGCCCCGGGCCTCACGCGGCGCGATGCGCTGCGCATGGCGGCCGCTGCGAGCCTTGGCTTGGCGGCGGCGGGCGTTCTGCCTGCGTTTGCCGCCACTGCGCCGCTCAAGGGCAACCTGAAGCACTCCGTGGCCCGCTGGACCTTTCCGCAGCTGTCGGTCGCCCAGCTCTGCGCGACGGTGAAGGACATCGGTTTTGCCGCGATCGACCTGGTCGGCCCGGAAGACTGGCCCACCCTGAAGGCCCATGGCGTATACAGCTCGATGTGCAACGGCGCCGAGCTGGGCCTTACCAAGGGCTTTGCCGGCCGTGAGTTCCACGATCAGCTGGTGGAGCGCTACACGCGGCATATCGACCTGGTGGCCGATGCCGGTTACCGCAACCTCATCTGCTTTTCCGGCAACCGCAACGGCATGGACCCGCAGGAGGGCATGGCCAATGCCGAGGCCGGCCTCAAGCGCATCCTCGGGCAGGCCGAGAAACGTGGCGTGGTGCTGGTGATGGAGCTGCTGAACTCCAGGGTCGATCATCGCGACTATCTGTGCGACCACTCCGCCTGGGGCGTGGAACTGTGCCAGCGGCTCGGCTCGGACAACTTCGGCCTGCTGTACGACATCTATCACATGCAGATCATGGAGGGCGACATCATCGCCACCATCGGCAGGCATCACGCCTGTTTCAAGCATTACCACACCGCGGGCGTGCCGGGCCGGCACGAGATCGGGGACCAGCAGGAACTCAATTACCCCGCCATCTGTCGCGCGATCCGCGACACCGGTTTCGATGGGTATCTGGCGCAGGAATTCATGCCTGCGGCACCGGATCCCGTCGGTTCGCTGCGCGAGGCCATCCGCCTCTGCGACGTCTGAAACGATATCCACCAGGTGAGAGATCCATGGCAGACAATCATTACGACGCCATTGTTGTTGGCTCGGGAATCAGTGGCGGTTGGGCGGCGAAGGAACTGACCGAGAAGGGCCTCAAGGTCCTGATGCTGGAACGCGGACGCAACATCGAGCACGTCAAGGACTACGTCAACGCGATGAAGGAGCCGTGGGATTTCCCGCATCGCAACCGGCCTACACAGGCGATGAAGGCGGCCTTCCCGGTGCTGATGCGCGACTACGCGCTGGCCGAGAACCTGCAGGGCATGTGGGCCGACGAACAGGAATCGCCGTACATCGAGACCAAACGGTTCGACTGGTTCCGCGGCTACCATGTCGGCGGCCGTTCGCTGATGTGGGGCCGACAGAGCTATCGCTTCTCCGACCTGGATTTTGAGGCGAACCTCAAGGACGGCATCGCCACCGACTGGCCCATCCGCTACGCCGACATCGCGCCGTGGTACGACCATGTGGAGAAATTCGCCGGCATCGCCGGTACGCGCGAAGGGCTGGACGTGTTGCCGGACGGCGAGTTCCTTCCGCCGATCCCGTTGAACATCGTCGAGAAGGACGTGGCCGCGCGGATCCGGAAGGCCTTCGGCGGCACCCGGCACATGATCCACTCGCGCACGGCGAACATCACCAAGCCGATGCCCGAGCAGGGCCGCGTCAACTGCCAGTACCGCAACAAGTGCATCCTCGGCTGTCCCTTCGGGGCCTATTTCTCCACCCAGGCGGCGACGCTGCCGGCGGCGATGAAGACCGGCAACCTGACCCTGCGGCCGTTCTCCATCGTCAAGGAGGTGCTCTACGACAAGGACCGCAAGCGTGCACGCGGTGTGGAGGTCATCGATGCGGAGACCGGCCAGACCTACCAGTACACGGCCAAGGTGATCTTCCTCAACGCATCGTCCTTCAATTCGACCTGGCTGCTGATGAACTCGGCCACCGATGTGTGGGAGGGTGGGCTGGGCTCTTCGTCCGGTGAGCTGGGACACAACGTGATGGACCATCATTTCGGCGCGGGTGCCTCCGGCCGCGTCGAAGGCTTTGAGGACAAGTACTACTTCGGTCGTCGTCCCTGCGGCTTCTACATTCCCCGCTTCCGCAACGTGGCCGCTGACAGGCGCGGCTACCTGCGCGGCTTCGGCTACCAGGGCGGTGCCAGCCGCACGGGGTGGTCGCGCGAGATCGCCGAGCTGAACATCGGTGCCGACCTGAAGGAGGCGCTGACCGTGCCCGGTGACTGGCGCATCGGCATGACCGGCTTCGGCGAAATGCTGCCGCACCACGACAACACGATCCGCCTGGACCGGGACCGCAAGGACAAGTGGGGACTGCCGGTGCTGGCGATGGACGTAGCCATGCGCGCCAACGAACTGGCCATGCGCAAGGACATGGCCGCCGATGCCGCCGAGATGCTGGAGGCCGCCGGCGTCAAGGACGTGGAGATGCACGACAACGACTACGCCCCGGGCAAGGGCATCCATGAGATGGGGACCGCGCGCATGGGCCGTGACCGCAGGACGTCCGTGCTGAACCAGCACAACCAGGTCTGGGATGCGCCCAACGTCTATGTGACCGACGGTGCCTGCATGACCTCCAGCGCGTGCGTGAATCCTTCGTTGACCTACATGGCACTGACCGCGCGGGCTGCTGACCATGCCGTGCGCGAACTGAAAGCGGGGAACCTGTGATGGACCGCCGCGAACTGCTGAAAATGATCGTCGCCGCCACCGGTGCGGCGATGATCGGCCTGCCCGCGCTCGGTCAGGCACAGGCTCCCGCCGCATGGGCGAAGACGCGCTTCTCGGACGCGGATGTCGGCACGCTGGACGAGATCGCCGGGACCATCCTGCCGCGGACGAAAACGCCGGGGGCGAAAGACACAGGCGCCGGTGCGTTCATGGCGACGTTCGTCAGCGACTGCTACACCGCCCGGCAGCAGGCGACGTTCCGTGCTGGCCTGGCCGATATCGACAAACGCGCCGGCGGCCGCTTCGTTTCACTTGCGCCGCAGGCCCGCACTGAACTGCTGCGCGCGCTGGATGCAGAGGCCAGGAAGCATGCGGTCGAGGTGACCGAAACCGGCACCGCCGAGGCAGGAGAACCGATGCCGCATTACTTCACGATGTTCAAGCAGCTCACCATCTTCGGTTTCTTTACCTCCAAGGTTGGCGCGACCGAAGTGCTGCGTTACGTCGCCGTGCCGGGCCGCTACGACGGCGACCTGGCCTATGTTCCCGGCACGCCCGCCTGGGGGACCAGCTGATGGATCACGCCATGAAGATCACGCCGCTATTGATCGCCGCCGGCATGCTGGCCGCTGCATCGGCGTTCGCGCAGGCCGCGGCCGATCCCGCGCGCGATCCAGCGAAGACCGAGGTATGGACGCCCGTGCCTGCAACCGTCGCCACACCGCCGGGCAAGGCGCCGTCCGACGCCATCGTGCTGTTCGATGGCAAGGATGCCTCGGCCTGGGAGTCGGAGCAGGGTGGGCGTGTGCCCTGGACCGTCGCCGACGGCGCCCTGACCATCGTGCCGGGCAGCAAGGGCATCCGCACCAAGCAGCGCTTCTGCGATATCCAGCTGCATGTCGAGTGGCGCACACCTGTCGAGACCAAGGGTTTCGACGGCCAGAACCGGGGCAACAGCGGCATCTTCCTGCATGAACTCTATGAGCTGCAGGTGCTGGACAGCTACAACAACCCGACCTATGCCAACGGTCAGGCCGGCTCCATCTACAAGCAGGCCATGCCGCTGGTGAATGCTTCGCGTGCACCGGGGCAGTGGCAGGCCCACGACATCCTCTGGAAGGCACCGCGCTTCTCAGTGGGCGGTGGGCTTGTGTCGCCTGCGCGCATCACCGTCCTGCACAACGGCGTGCTGGTGCAGGACGACACCGTGCTGGCGGGCAAGACCGAGTACATCGGCGCGCCCTCGTATTCGCCCCATGCGTGCGCGCCGCTCTACCTGCAGGAACATGATTCCAAGGTCAGCTACCGCAATATCTGGGTGCGCGAGCTGTAGCGGCACTCGGCCGGCGTGATCGCCGGCCGTTTACTTGGCCAGGTAGCTGGCGATGTCATCTATTTCCTGCTGCGACAGCTGGGAGAAGGGCGGCATCAGCCCGCCACCTTTGCTGATCTTTTCCTTGATCTGTGCCGGCTGCAGCCGCTTGCTGACGTCGGTGAGGGCGGGGAACGCGCCCGGCATGCCCGCACGGTCCGCGCCATGGCAGGCCGTGCAGTTCGCGGTGTAGAGCTTTTCACCAGCGGCAGGGTCGTCCTTGGACCATGCCGCAGTCGTAAACACAGCACAGGAAAGAACTACGGCCATTGCCAGGATCGTCTTCATGTGGGGCCTCCTTCAGGCATCAGTGCTGCGCACGGGTGGACACGTTGGCGGGCAGGTGTTCACGCAGGTAGTCCGCGCCGGTCTGGATGACCTTGGCCGGGTCGCGTGGCTGGTCGTGCTCGAGGATGTACCAGTGCACGCCGGCCGTTGCGGCGGCTGGCAGGATCGCGCGCCAGTCCAGCACACCCTGGCCGACGGCAGCGAAGCCGCCCTCGTCTTCGGCCTGGCCCTCGGGTGCATTGTCCTTGGCGTGTACCGCAAACAGGCGGCCGCGGAACTTGCCGAGCATCACCGCCGGGTCCAGTCCCGCACGCGCGACCCAGGCCAGGTCCAGCTCGGTCTGCAGGTCCGGCCCGGCCGCTGCGAACAGCAGTTCCAGGCCGGTCCGGCCATTGAAGTCGACCAGTTCGAAGTCATGGTTGTGGTAGGCCAGGCGCATGCCCTTGGCCCGTACCTGCTTGGCGATCGCGCCCAGTTCCTTGCCCAGCGCGGTCCAGCCTGCGGCATCGGTCGGCCGATCCTTCGCGTCCAGGTAAGGCACCACCAGGGTGGCGTTGCCGATCGACCGGTTGAAGGACACCACGCCGTCCAGGTCCTTGCGCAGCTCGGCCAGTTGCACGTGGGAGGAAATCGCCCTGATCGAATACCGGTCCAGCAACTGCTTGAGTTCGGCCGCGCTGACGCCCTGCGTGCCCACCGTTTCCACCGCATCCACGCCGGCGTCGTGGACGATCTTCAACTGCTGGTCGAGCGGGCCGGCGTTGCGCAGTGTGTACATCTGCACGGCGATGGGCTTGTGCGGGCTGGCGGCTTCGTGTGCCAGGACGGGCAGGGCAGCGAACAGCAGCAGGGCGAGGGTGGCAGTTCTGCGGGCAGGCGTGTTCATCATGAGATGCTCCCGGGGTTCAACCGATGGCGGTCCAGGCACGGGTCCTGGCCGAGGTGATGACGCGGTCGACGATCAGCGCCGAGCGCACGCCGTCTTCGAAGGTGGGCAGGCCATCCGGTCGCTCGCCTTCGATGGCGCGATAGGTGTCGGCGACGAATGCCTCGAAGCAGTGGCCGTAGCCCTGCGCGTGCCCGGCCGGCAACAGCGACAGCCGGCGCTGTTCGGCACTGCCGGCGCCCGGTCCGCGCACGAAGACTTCCTCGCGCTGGTCGGGCTTGCCGATCCACAGCCGCTCGGCATCTTCCTGGTTGAACGCCACGCTGGCCCTGGCGCCATCAATCTCGAACCAGAGACGGTTGTGGCGTCCGGCCGATACCTGGCTGACCGTCAACGATGCCAGCGTCCCGGCGCCGGTACGGAACATCGCCGCGGCCACGTCCTCGCTGGTGACCGCCTGCATCGCGCCACCGGCCGCTGCTGTGGTGAAGCTTTGCCCGGTGTCGGTGCTGCGTTCGGCGATCACCGTGTCGAACGCCGCGCTGACCTCGGTGAAGCGCTCGCCGCTGACCCATTCCACCAGGTCGCACCAGTGCGAGCCGATGTCGGCGAACACGCGCGACGCGCCGCCCAGCGCCGGGTCCACGCGCCAGTTGTTGCTGGCCGGGTCCAGCAGCCAGTCCTGCAGGTAGCTGCCGTGAATCAGGTGCAGCGGCCCCAGTTCGCCATGGGCGATGCGTGCGCGCGCCTCGCGGACCACCGGGTGGTAGCGGTAGACGAAGGGCACCGTGGCGACCAGCGCGTTGGCGGCCGCCAATGCTGCCAGCGCCCGGGCGTCCTCCAGCGTGGTGGCCAGCGGCTTCTCGCAGACCACGTGCTTGCCGGCTTCCAGTGCGGCCTGTGCCATGGGACGGTGCAGGTGGTTGGGCGTGCATACGTGCACGACCTGCACCTGTGGATCGGCGACCACCTCCTCGATGTCCCGATAGGCACGCGGGACACCCCACGCCTGCGCCACGTCGCGTGCGCGCTGCGGAGAAGAGGCGGCCACGCCACGGATGTCGGCACCCGCCAGCAGCGCCGCGCGACGGTGCACGGCACCGATCATTCCCGTGCCTACGATGGCGATTCCAGTCTTTGGCATCAGGTAGGGTCCTCAGGGCGTGGAAGGTGCGGCCGCAACCACTGGCCGGTCGCGGAACAGCAGCAGGAAGGCGATCAGCACGAGCAGCGCGACCCCTGCCGGGAACAGCCAGATCTGCTGCCAGTCCGGACCGGCTGCAGTGGTGAAGTGCTCCACCACCGCGCCGGACAGGAACGTGCCGATCAGCATGCCCACGCCATATGTGGCCAGGGTGATGAATCCCTGCGCGCTGCTGCGCGCGGCCGGGCCGGCATGCGCATCGGTGTAGATCTGGCCGGTGACGAAGAAGAAGTCGTAGCAGATGCCGTGCAGCACGATGCCGATCACCAGCAGCGAGAAGCCGCCGCCCGCATCGCCAAAGGCGAACATGACGTAACGCACGACCCATGCGGCCATGCCTACCGCCAGCATCGTCTTCACCCCCAGCCGCACGAACAGGAACGGCATGGCCAGCATCAGCAGGACTTCGGAGACCTGTCCCAGCGACTGCAGGCCCGCCGCGCCGCGCACGCCCAGGTCGTTGAGATACGGGTTGGTGAAGTTGTAGTAGAACGCCAGCGGGATGCAGATCGCGATGGACGCCAGGAAGAACACCAGGTACGAGCGTGACTTCAGCAGGCGCAGCGAATCCAGCCCCAGGATCTGCCCCAGCCCGGCATCGCGCTGCTGTGCCAGCGGCGGGGTGTGCGGCAGGGTGAACGCATACAGGCCCAGCGCCAGCGACGCCATCGCCGCCATCCGGAAGGTCAGCTCGAGCCGGTGCGCCTGTTCCCAGCCCAGCCAGCCGATCAGCACGCCTGCCACGATCCAGCCGACGCTGCCGGCCACCCGCACCAGCGGGAATTGCTTCTCGGGCGACTGCATGTGCCGCATCGCCACGCTGTTGGCCAGTGCCAGCGTCGGCATGAACAGCAGCATGTAGCCCATGACGCAGGCGGAGAACATGCTGAAGCTGGTTGCGGTGGACGCCAGCCACATCAGCACTGCGCCAGCCAGGTGCAGGACCGCGAGGATGCGCTGCGCCGCGAAGTAGCGGTCAGCGATCAGGCCAACCAGGAAGGGCGCGACGATGGCACCGATGGACTGGCTGAGGAAGGCCGTCGCCACCTGGCTTGCGCTGGCCTGCAGCGGGCCCTGCACCAGATAGGTTCCCAGGGTGACGAACCATGCCCCCCAGATGAAGAACTGCAGAAACATCATCGCGCCCAAGCGCGACATGGTGTGCGTCATGGCTTGCCCTCCCGGGGCGGTATCGGCTCAGATTCCCAGCATGCGGCGCAGTGATGCGGCGTCTGTGCCGCTGTCGGCAAAGTCATCGAAGGCGCGTTCGGTCACGCGGATGATGTGGTCGCGGATGAAGATGGCCCCCTCGCGCGCGCCGTCTTCGGGGTGCTTCAGGCAGCACTCCCATTCCAGCACTGCCCAGCCGGGGAAGTCGTACTGGGCGAATTTCGAGAAGATCGCCTTGAAGTCGATCTGCCCATCGCCGAGTGATCGGAACCGCCCCGGACGATCGATCCAGTCCTGGTAGCCGCCATACACGCCACTGCTGGCACTGGGGTGATATTCCGCGTCCTTGACGTGGAAGATGCCGATGCGATCGTGGTAACGGTCGATGAAGCCGAGGTAGTCCATCTGCTGCAGCAGCAGGTGGCTGGGGTCGTACAGGATTTTCGCGCGGGGATGGTGGTCCACCACGTCGAGGAAGCGCTCGAAGGTCGCGCCGTCATGTAGGTCCTCGCCCGGATGGATCTCGAAGCACAGGTCCACGCCGCAGGCGTCGAACGCATCCAGGATGGGACGCCAGCGGCGGCCGAGTTCGGCGAAGGCTTCCTCCACCAGACCGGGTGGCCGCTGCGGCCAGGGATATAAGTACGGCCAGGCCAGTGCGCCGGAGAACGTGGCATGCGCGGTCAGCCCCAGGCGCTGGCTGGCCTTGGCGGCCAGCAGCAGCTGCTCCACCGCCCAGGCCTGGCGGGCGGCCGGATCGCCACGCTTGTCCGGCGGCGCGAATCCGTCGAACAGGCTGTCATAGGCCGGATGGACTGCAACCAGCTGCCCCTGCAGGTGGGTGGACAGCTCGGTGATCTGCAGGCCATGTCCGCCCAGCATGCCGCTGACATCGTCGCAGTACGCCTGGCTGCGCGCCGCCTCGGCCAGATCGAACAGGTGGGGCGCGCTGGTCGGCACTTGTACGCCAGAATAGCCCAGCCCCGCGGCCCATCCGGCCAGCGTGTCCAGCCGATCAAAGGGAGGTGTGTCGCCGATGAACTGCGCCAGGAACAGCGCTGGACCCTTGAGCGTCTTCACGTTGATTCGCCCTCGATGCAATCGATTGCATTATCCTAGCAGGGGCATTCGAAAGACCCGTTGTGCACTGCACAGCGGAAGGAAGAGGTAACGCCATGGCCACCATCTACGACATCGCAAGGCACGTCGGCGTCTCCGCAGGCACGGTGTCGCGAGCGCTTTCCCGGCCGGACAAAGTGCTGCCGGCTACACGCGCGCGCATCGAGCAGGCCGCTGTTGCGCTGGGCTACGTGCCCAACACGGTGGCCAGGACACTCAAGACCCAGCGCAGCGGCAAGATCCTGGTCACCGTGCCGGACATCGCCAACCCGTTCTTCGCGCAGATCCTGCAGGGCGCGGAAGATGCGGCGCAGGCCGTTGGCTACGCCGTCCTGCTGGGCGACACCCAGAACCTGCCCGAGCGCGAGGAGCGCTACGCGCAGATGCTCCGACGCAACGAGGCCGATGGTCTGATCGTGCTGGGGCATCGCCTGCCGCCGACGGCGCGCGAGATTGTCCAGCAACGAGGTACCGCTGCACCGGTGGTCAATGGCTGCGAGTTCGATCCCGCGCTGGGCATCCCCAGCGTCCACATCGACAACGCGGCCGCCGCGCGCGCTGTGATGGAGCACCTGTACGGACTGGGGCACGAGCGGATCGCTGTGGTGGGCGGACCGCCCGACAATCCCCTGCACACGCAACGGCTGGAAGGCGTGCGCGCCGCCGGCAGGGCGCGTGGCCGCCTGCGCCACCTCAGCGTCGTGCCGGGTGACTTTTCGGTGGAGTCCGGCCATGCGGCCGCGATGGCGCTGCTGCCGCCCGCAACCGCACCCACCGCGATCTTCTGCTTCAGCGACCAGATGGCGCTGGGTGCGCTGGCAGCCTGCCGGGATCTTGGCATCCGCGTGCCGGATGACGTCTCCATCGTCGGCTTCGACGACCTGGCGTCATCGCGTTACCTCACGCCTCCGTTGACGACCATCAGGCAACCGATGCGGGAGATCGGTGAGCGCGCGGTCAACCTGCTGCTCGCCATCATCGAACAGGTCGATGTACCGCTTCAGCAGACGCTGGATTTCAGCGTGATGCTGCGGGGTTCGACGGCCCCGCCCAAGGGTCGCTGAGACAAGGGCAGGGCGGCGGGATGCCGCGCTTTGCCCGGCTCAGGGCTTGCTGCGCCTGGCGTCCACGCTGAAGCGGCCAGGCCCGCTGCAGGCCAGCAGCAGGAAGCCGCCGGCGATGGCCAGATTTTTCAGGAACATGATCTGCTGCACCGGGTCGGCGAGCTGGTGGTGGAAGATGAAGGCCGTGACCAGGCTGAAGGCGGCCAGCACCGCGGCCACTGCCCGGGTCTGGAAACCGAGCAGGATGCACAGGGCCGTGCCGATCTCGAACAGGATGGTGGGCCACAACAGGATGCCGGGAAGACCCATCGCCGCCATGTAGCCCTGTGTTGCCGCCGGGTCGGACAGCTTGCCCAGGCCCGATACCAGGAACAGCAGCATCAGCAACACGCGGGCGGCCAGCTTCGCAAGGGAGTGAAGTGATGTGTCCACGGCAACGTCCTCAGGGTGGGCAGGGCGGGGGATGATCAACAACCATGCAGGGCGGTATGCCCTTGCCCAACCGACCGGGCGCTGCAGCAGGAGCTCCTGTGCGGCCATCGAATCCCATCACGGGTGAAGTGGATGTTGAGAGCGATGGCGTCGGCAGCTTGGGCGACCTGCGCGGTGCGTCCTTGCCTCAGCGCCGCTCGTACCAACCGCGCGATGCATTGACGATGCGCACCACCGACAGCATCACCGGTACTTCGATCAGCACGCCGACCACGGTCGCCAGCGCAGCGCCGGAATGCACGCCGAACAGGCCCACGGCGGTGGCCACGGCCAGTTCGAAGAAGTTGCTGGCGCCGATCAGCGCCGAGGGACCGGCCACGCAGTGGGCAACACCCAGGCGCCGGTTGAGCAGGTAGGCCAGACCTGAGTTGAAGTAGACCTGGATCAGGATCGGCACCGCCAGGATGGCGATGACCAGCGGCTGCCGAACGATCTGCTCGCCCTGGAAGCCGAACAGCAGCACAAGCGTCAGCAGCAGGGCCAGCAGCGAGACCGGGCCCAGCGTGCGCAGCGCGGACTGCAGGCCAGCCTGGCCGCGACGGGCCAGCATCCAGCGCCGCAGCAGTGCGGCCACCAGCACCGGTGCGATGATGTACAGCGACACCGACAGCAGCAGCGTGTCCCATGGCACGCTGATCGCCGACAGGCCCAGCAGCAGCGCCACCACCGGTGCATAGGCCACCACCATGATCGCGTCGTTCAACGCCACCTGGCTGAGGGTGAAGTTGGCATCGCCGCGGCACAGGTTGCTCCACACGAAGACCATCGCGGTGCAGGGCGCTGCTGCCAGCAGGATCAGCCCGGCGATGTAGCTGTCGATCTGCGCGGCGGGCAGCGCGTCGGCGAACACGTGGCGCAGGAAGAACCAACCCAGCAACGCCATCGAGAACGGCTTGACCGCCCAGTTGATGAACAACGTCACGCCGATGCCTTTCCAATGCTGGCCGAGCTGGCGCATCGCGCTGAAATCCACCCGCAACAGCATCGGGATGATCATCAGCCAGATCAGCACGGCGATGGGCAGGTTGACCTTGGCCACCTCCGCCGACGCCAGCGCAGCGAAGGGTTGCGGCAGCGCGTGGCCGAGCAGGGTGCCGGCCACGATGCACAGCGCCACCCACAGTGTCAGGTAGCGCTCGAACAACCCCATCGGTGCCGGCGCGCTCACGCCTGATCGTCCCCGGGTTGCACGAAACCAATGCGATCCAGCGCGTCCTTCAACTGCTGTCGGTCGGACCAGGTGGCTGCGGGCAATGCCAGCAGGGCCAGCAACCGTGCCTTGACGATGGCGTGTGCCTGCGCGAACGCGGCCGCCTTGTCATCCGCGCTGCCCTCGACGGCGGCTGGATCGGGCAAGCCCCAGTGCGTACGCACGAAGTCGCCGAACACCACCGGGCACGCCTCGGCGGCCGCGGCATCGCAGACGGTGATCACCAGGTCCATCGGCGCGCCATCGGCGAACTCGTCCCACGATTTGCTGCGCAGGCCTGCGGTGGCGATGCCCTCGGCCTGCAGTTGGGCCAGGGCGAATGGATTGACCTCGCCGGCTGGCTGGCTGCCGGCGCTAAACACCTCGAAGCGATGGCCGGCCCACGCCCGCAGCGTGGCCTCGGCAAGAACACTGCGGGCGGAATTGCCCGTGCACAGGAACAGGACGCGTTGGGTGGTCACGAAGCGGATCTCCGGTCAGCAGGCGCAATCAGGGGACGCTGGGCTGCAGGCCGGGTCGGGCGAGCCTGCGCAGCAGTTATGGGTCAGGTAATCGATCAGGCCGGTCATGGCACTGAAGTTGGCGCGGTAGCAGACGTTGCGGCCCTGGCTCTCGCTCTCGACCAGCCCGGCCTGCAGCAGCTCCTTCAGATGGAAGCTGAGCGTGGCCGGCGGCACCTGCAGGGCGCTGCCGATGTCGCCGGCCATGCGGCCGGCTGGGCCGGCTTCCACCAGCAACCGGAAGGCGGCCAGGCGGGTGGCATGGCCAAGGGCGGTGAGGGCGGCGATTGCATTTTTCGTTTCCATATTTCTAGAATAGTCGAATGAATGAATCCATCGCAAGTCCCGCCCTCCCGAATCTGGCCGAAGCCTCGCTTCCCCAGCCCGACCTGTCCCTGCTGGGCGCCGGCCGCGCGCACCCGCCGCGGATCCTGCTGCTGTATGGCTCGCTGCGTCCGCAGTCGTTCAGCCGCAAGCTGGCGCTGGAGGCCGAGCACCTGCTGCGCCACCTCGGCTGCGAGACCCGGGTGTTCGATCCGCATGCGCTGCCCATGCTCGACAGCGTCGGCGCCGATCACCCTGAAGTGCAGCGCCTGCGCGCGTGGTCGCAATGGTCCGAAGGCCAGGTCTGGATCAGCCCGGAGCGCCACGGCACGGTCACCGGTGTGTTCAAGAACCAGATCGACTGGCTGCCGCTGGAAGATGGCAGCGTGCGCCCGACGCAGGGCAGGACGCTGGCAGTGATGCAGGTCAGTGGCGGTTCGCAGTCGTTCAACACGGTCAACACGCTGCGCGTGCTGGGGCGGTGGATGCGCATGCTGACCATCCCCAATCAGTCTTCGGTGGCCAAGGCATGGCAGGAGTTCGACGAGAACGGGCGGATGAAACCCTCGGCGTACTACGACCGGGTGGTGGATGTGATGGAGGAGCTGGTCAAGCTCACCCTGCTGACGCGGGACCGTTCGGACTACCTGGTGGATCGCTACAGCGAGCGCAAGGGTGATCAGGAAGCGGCCGCACTGGCGCGCTCGGCCGGGGCGGTGGTTGCACGTTGACGGCAGGCGGCGGCCGCAGGGATGCGCGCGTGCGCAGGCGCATCACCTCAATCCACTACCATGGGCCACCCCTCCAGGATGTGCCCCGATGTCCCTCGTCATCCCGACCCTGCCCAAGCCTCCCGCCGCACGCATCGCCGCCTGGTTGATGATGCTGCTCGGCATGTGGCTGGCACTGAAGCTTGGCCTGGTGGTGACCCTGCTTTCCGGCCTGCTGGTGTTCCAGCTGACCCATGTGCTGGCCTCCACCGTGGAAGGCAAGCTGCGCCCCGGGCGGGCACGGGCGATCGCAGTGATCGTGTTGTCGGCGGTGATCATCAGCGCACTGGTGCTGGCCGGCATCGGCGTGGCCTCGTTCTTCCGCAACGAGACCGGTGGACCGGACGTGTTGCTGGCGCGGTTGATGGACATCCTCAACACCTCGCGGCACCAGGTACCGGCCCTGCTGCAGCCTTACATCCCTGAAGACCTGACGGCGCTGCGTGCGGCCGTGAACGAATGGGCCGCCGAGCACCAGCGTCAGCTGGGCGTGGCCGGTACATCGGTGGTGCAGGTAGGCGTACGCGTGCTGATCGGCATGGTGCTGGGCGCGATGATCGCGCTGTACGACGAACTGCCGCTGCCGAAGATGGGCCCGCTGGCGCAGGAGCTGATCGGACGCACCAGCCGCCTGGCCACCGCGTTCCGCCAGGTGGTGTTCGCCCAGGTCAAGATCTCGCTGCTCAACACCGTGTTCACCGCGATCTTCCTGCTGGGCGTGCTGCCCCTGTTCGGCGTGCACCTGCCGCTGTCGAAGACGCTGGTGCTGATCACGTTCCTGGCTGGCCTGCTGCCGGTGGTGGGCAACATCATCTCCAACACCATCATCGCCATCGTCGCGCTGTCGGTGTCGTTCTATGTGGCCGTGGCTGCGCTGCTGTACCTGGTGGTGATCCACAAGCTGGAGTACTTCCTCAACGCGCGCATCGTCGGCGGCGAGATCCAGGCACGCGCCTGGGAGCTGCTGCTGGCCATGCTGGTGATGGAAGCGGCCTTCGGCCTGCCCGGGTTGGTGGCTGCGCCGGTGTTCTACGCCTACGTGAAGCGCGAACTGGTGGACCAGCGCTGGATTTGACCCACCTTCACGCGGGTGCAGCGCTACACTGATCCGCACGCCAGGGGGTACATCGATGGGCCGCAGGGCATCGCCAAACGGACTGCAGACCTGGCTCTGGATCCTCGCTGGCCTGTTCGTGCTGTGCACGCTGCCGCTGATGGCCATCGCGCTGGTGCAGGGCACGCAGCGCTACACCGAAGCCGAGGCCAACCTGGTCAGCCTGCAGCAGCTGCGGCAGACCTTCGAGCTGGCCAATCTGGTATCGGCCGAGCGTGGGCCGGCCAACAGCCTGCTCGGCGCCGACAGCACCGATGCGCAGGAGCAACGCCGCCTTGCCGCACAGCTGGTGGTCGCCCGGCAGCGGGTGGATGCAGCGACGCAGCACCTGCAGACCGTGTTCCAGACCGACCCGCGGGTGGTGGACGAAACACCGCGCCTGCACGAAGCGCGGCGGCGCTTGCAGACTGCGCGCGCCGCGGTCGACCGGGTGGCTGCGCTGCCAAGAGGCGAACGCTCGGCAGAGGAGGTGGAGCACGCGATCAACAACATGTTCGCGGTGTATGACCGGCTGCAGGCGCTGACCTCGGTGCAGATCAGCGATCTGGTCGCGGCTGATCGCGAAGCCGCGATTCCTGCCATGCAGGGGCAGATCCTGATCGACCTGCGCGAGCACGGTGGCCGCTTGGCATCCAACGTGATGGCGCCGCTGGCCGTGCCCGGCGCGTGGCGGGAGCCGCAGGTACGCGCTGCGCAGCAGACCGAGGGCCGCCTGCTGGAGCTGTGGCGATTGGCGGCCAGCCACGAATCGGTGTTCCGCAGCGAACCGGCGCTGTCCCTGCACTGGGACATGGCGCGCCGGCAGTTCTTCGGCCAGTCGCTGCCGATGGTGGAAAAGCTGATCGACGATGGCCGGCGCGGCGTACCGCCACCCTGGACGGCGGCCGAGTTCACCGCGCGCTACGTGCCCACCCTGCAATCGCTGGAAGCGCTGCGCGATGGTTACCTTGGCGTTTCGATCGCGCGCTTCGAGCACACCCGCAACAAGGAAGCGGTACGTCTTGCCGTGCTGGCCGCCACGGTGCTGGGGACTGTACTGCTGCTTGCGCTGGCACTGCGCATCGCCCACGTGCAGATCCTGCGGCCGTTGCTGCAGGCGCAGGCGCAGGTGATCCAGATCGCCTCGGACACGCCGGGTGCAGAGCAGCACGCCACCCACCCGATGGCGGAAATGCAGCGCCTGTTCGATGCCATCGAGGTACTGCGGGCGAAATCGCACCAACGCTCGGCATTGACCCGTGAGCTGCGTGAGCTGGCCGATACCGATCAACTGACCGGCCTGTTGAACCGGCGCTCGCTGGAGGAAGGGGTACGACAGCGGCGTGCCGAGGGAAGCACGCAGGCGGTGGTGATTCTGCTGGACGTGGATCATTTCAAGGCGATCAACGATGGCCAGGGGCATGCGGCCGGCGATGATGTGCTGGTGCAGGTGGCGCAGTTGCTGCGCAGCCATCTGCGCCGCAACGACAGCATCGCCCGTTACGGCGGCGAGGAATTCCTGGTGCTGCTGGCCGATGGTGATCTGGCCAGTGGCCGGCGGTTGGCCGAGTCGCTGCGGGTGGCATTGCGTGCGCAAGACATCGTGCTGGGCAGCCGTGACATCCTGCGGGTCACTGCCAGCTTCGGTGTTGCCCAGGGCGCGCTTGACCCGATCGGCTGGCACGCGCTGGTGCGTGCCGCCGACGCCGCCATGTACGAGGCCAAAGCGCTGGGCCGCGACCGGGTGCAGGTGGCCACTGCTGGTCGTGCGGCGCGCTGAGGGCAGCCTCGTTCATCGCCAGCGCACGCGTTGCTGCCTAGACTGGCCATTCGCCCGTCCCAGGAGTACGCCATGACCCTGCGTTCCGTTGTGACTGCCACGCTGCTGGCGGGCCTGTTCGCTGGCTGCGCCAGCAGCACACCGCAGCCCGATCCGGGCGCCGATGCGCCACGTCATCCGTCGATCGCCGCTGATGCCAGCCCGGTGCCTGCCTTCACCGGCGGCGGCGCCGGCTGGTCCATCGAGATCGCCTCCACCGGCAAGGGCAATCACGATGCAACGCTCACCGTTGCTGGCCGCAGCAGCGCTGGAACGCTGCGCTACCTCGGCCAGCCGGCCGGTGCGCCCAGTTCGTTGACGGTACTCAACGGTGAGCTGGGCACGCAGCCCACCATCGTCGAGATCAAGCGCGAGCCCTGCCGCAACGCCGAAGGCGTGGATACGTCGGCCAGCGTGCAGGTGACTGTCGAGGGGCAACCACAACGCCGCGGCTGCGGCTTCCTGGCCGTGTACTGACTGGCACACGCATGATCCACATCCCAGTGCTGGAGACACCGCGCCTGCGCCTGCGCGCGCAATGCCTGGACGACTTCCCGGTGTATGCCGCGTTCCTGGCCTCGCCCCGTGCGCGCGGCATGGGCGGGCCGTTCGCCGAGGTCGCCGCGTGGGGGCAGTTCTGCCACGACCTGGCCAGCTGGTATCTGTTCGGCCACGGCGCATTGATGATCGAGCGCCGCGACACGGGTGAGTGCATCGGCCAGGTCGGCATCAACCATGGCCCGCTGTTTCCGGAACAGGAGCTGGGCTGGTTGCTGTATGCCGGGCAGGAAGGGCGGGGTTTCGCCAGCGAAGCGGCTGCGGCGCTGCGTGATTGGGCGTTCGTGGTGCGCGGATTGCCGACGCTGGTGAGCTACATGGCAGCGGACAACCACGCCTCGCAGGCAGTGGCGGTCCGCCTCGGCGGCGTGTTGGACGCGCAGGCGGTGCGCAGCGATCCGGATGACCTGGTGTTCCGCTATCCGCGCTGATGCGTGACGGTCACTGCGGCGCGGGCGCGCTGCACGCGGAAATACCAACTGCGGCCACTGCGTGAAGAAGGCGCCAGCAGCCATCCACGCATCGGTCACCGCGTCGGGCAGACGCTGGACACCCATCTGTTGAAGGAACTGCCCATGACCACGCTCACCCTTCCCGAACTGGCCAAGAAGATGGCCGGCATCGATTTCACCATGCTGCAGAGCCATGCCGGCGGCCAGATCGCTGGCCGCCCGATGAGCAACAACGGCGATGTGGACTACGACGGCGACAGCTGGTTCTTCACCATGGAAAACACCGACATGGTGCGCGAGATCAGCGCCGACCCGAACGTGGCGCTGGGCCTGACCGGCAGCAAGTCGCTGCTGGGCAAGCCACCGCTGTTCGTGCACGTGCAGGGCAGGGCGGCGCTGGTCCGCGATCGCGCCACGATGGCCCAGCATTGGGTGAAGGACCTGGAGCGGTGGTTCGAGCAGGGCGTGGATACGCCGGGCCTGGTGCTGATCCACGTACACGCCAGCCGCATCCATTACTGGGATGGCGAGGACGAAGGCGAGATCGTGGTCTGATCGCGGGGGCCGCACAGGGCCCCTGCACATTGCTGCCCCAGCTCAGGAATGCGCAGGCGCGCCGGACCACGCGGCCAGTTCCGGTGCCAGCGCATGTTCAACGGCGCGGCGCAGCAGTGCCGGGGCCACGTAATGACGATGGGCGCTGTCGATCATGGCCATGTAGAAGCGGCCAAACGCATTGAGCGTCTGCACGCGCGAGCCCAGGCTGATCTGGACCTGGCCGTCCTCGCAGAACTGCACGCGCACGCTGCTGCGGAAGCGGAGATGGCGGTCGTCTGCGCCGAGCAGCACTTCGGCACACCGGTCTTCCGCATCTACTCGGGCATCCAGCACCGGGAAACGTCCGCCGAACACGCGGCTGCGATCGGTGGACAGCAGCGACGACACCGGGCAGCCCAGCGGCGAGGTGCGCAGACGCAGTGGTGCAACCAGACGATTGCGCAGGGCCATCAAGCGGCCGACGCCCGCCGGCGGGTTGCGCAGGAACCCGTCCAGTACGTCGGCCAGCAGGGCGGAGGCCGATCGATGGCGGGTCTGCCCGCCGTGCAGGGTCAGTGTGGTCGTGTCGTTATAGTGACCGTGCGGCAGGGCGCTGGCGAGCATTCCCGCTGGAGGCGACGACGCGCTGCTGCAGACCGGGTACGCCGGCGTCGCCCGCTCCACGAATCCGCGCAGTGGCTCCAGGCTGAAGCGACGCAGCGGCCCCAGCAACGTGCGCGTCTGCACGCAAAGGCGTGCGCGCAGGCTGGGCGCTGCCGCCTGCAGTGACAGTTGCAGCAACGGCGTGGCGGCGAGTGTGGTTGCGCTGGGCCAGTGCGCTGCTGGCAGCACGTCGGTCAGGCTGGGAATGTCCGCGGCGTTTGCCTGTGCCAGTGCGCGCGCCTGCGCGCTCATTGCCCCGGCCAGTTCATTGCTGTGGCACGAGAGCGCGAACAGGGCAGGGTGGGCAGGACTGTTCGAGGCGAACTGGTGCCAGGTGCCACCACCAAAGCGCACGGTGAACAGGCAATCGGGCGGGATGCGGACACGACGCAGCGACCGCAGGAAGTGCGAGGGATCGTCCGCCAGCTGCTGATCGGATGCGCTGGCAAACCGCAGCTCGGCACCGGCACTGCCGGCGATGGCGGTGAACATGCGCGGCCCGGCATGGCGGTGGAAGGGATGGCCGCCGGCACCCACCACGAAGCTGTACAGCGATGACGGATCGCCGTGCTGCAGGTGCATGCCACCCAGCCGTGCCGAGGGCTCGTCCAGCGCATCGATGAACGCCGGGTGGTGGCGTTGGCGCTGGCTGGCATCGCTCACCAGCGCATCGCCGGCACCAATGCCAAGCTGCGCGATCAGGGTGACTTCCACCGGGCCACCACCGTCGTGTGCCGGAAGCTGGATACTCGGGAACGAACGGCTGGTGCGGGTCGAACCGGGCATCGCAGTGCTCCTCAGCGGGCGGGTGTCTTGCGGCGTGCGCGCGCTTCGCGCTTCAGCGGGCCGCCGACCGGACAGACTTCGGCAGCCCAGGAAAACAGCGTGTTGGCCAGGCGGTCGGGCACCTGCCGGAAGTACACGAACTGGCCTCGCTTCTCGCGTTCGATCAGGCCGGCGTCTTCCAGGATGCGCAGGTGGCTGGAGAGTGCCGGCTTGCTGAAATCGAAGCGCTCGGCCAGCTCGCCGGCGCTGAGTTCGCCGGCGCTGAGATAGGCCAGGATCTGCCGGCGTGCGGTGGAGGCCAGGGCTTCGAAGATGCGGTCCATGGTTGTAGTTAACTAATTCGTTAACTGATGTTCCCCTTGGCGGCAGGTGATGTCAAGCGCAGGCGTGCCCGTTGCGTACCGCCTCCCGGCTTTGTCATCCTCCCCGCTGTTTTCCGTTCCGTGGAGTTCCGATGCGCCCTGCGCCCTGGCTGATCGCTGGCCTGCTGCTGCCGATCGTGGTGATGGCCCAGCCTGCGCGTGCGCCGAAGGCACCGGCGCAGGATCCCTTCAGCGAACTCTTCGACACTGCCTGCATGCAGCACATCGGCGCGCCGGCGCGGCTGCAGTCGCTGATGGATGCCAATGGCCTGACGCCGCTGCAGCCGGCCGAGGCTGCCACGCTGCTGCAGGGCCAGCCGGGCATGGCATGGATGGTGCCGTTGGCCAGTGGCCGCTACGCGGTCAGCTGGGCCGACGATGGCACCTGCACCGTGTATGCCGAGAAGGCCGACCCGGCGGTGGTGCAGAAGGGCTTCGCGCGGCTGATGCAGGCCGCACCGAAGCCGCTGCAGATCCGCTCGCTGCCCTCGCGCGGTCCATTGTCCGGCGACCAGGTGGCGATCCAGTACGGTTGGGCAACGCCGGGCGAAAGCAAGCTGCGCGTGCGCTTCCGGCTGGTCACCCGGCAGGCCGCCGAGGCGGGGGTGCAGGCGATGGCCTCGGCTACGCCGGGCGAAGCGATGCGCGAACAGGCCGCGCCGCCTGCACCGGCACCCGCCCGGTAGCGCTGCCGAAGTACACGCGATTCAGCCAACAGCCCGGGGATGTGATATATCGTTTATCGATAAATCCACCCCGGGGCGGCAGGGCCGCTCCACAACGGAGGCTGCTTGACCGCTCGTCCCGCCCGCGCCCTTCCTGCGCGCGGCTTGTTCACCCTGGCCCAGACCGCCGTGCAAGCGGTGCGCGCGATGTGCTGGCTGGGCATCCTGGCCGCGCTGCTGGCGGTGCCGCTGGTGGCCTACGACCGCAGCTGGCTGCTGGACAGCGTGCACGACGCGCAGGCCGCGGCCATGCACGGTTCGCATCTGTTCCTGCATTTCTGCGTGGGCCTGGCCGCCATCGTCGCGCTGCTGGTGCTGTGCCTGGTGTTCCTGCGCCACCTGGCGCGGCTGCTGCGTTCTGCGGCCAACGAACGCCCCTTCACCCATGCCAACGCCGTACGCCTGCAACGCATGGCCTGGCTGATGCTGGCGATGGAGGTGCTGTCCATCGTGATCGGTCTGTATGCCAGCTGGATGGGGCCGGACTTTGCGTGGATGGAAGTTGGCGGTGGCATGTCGATCACCGGCCTGGTGGCCGTACTGATGCTGTTCGTGCTGGCGCGGGTGTTCACCGTTGGCGCAGCGATGCGCGACGATCTGGACGGTGTGATTTGATGAGCATGATCTGATGGCGATCGTCATCACCCTCGACCGCATGCTGCAGCAGCGCGGCATGACCTTGTCCGAGCTGGCCGGGCGCATCGACATCACCCTGGCCAACCTGTCGATCCTGAAGACCGGCAAGGCACGCGCAATCCGCTTTTCCACCCTCGATGCGATCTGCCGCGAACTGCAATGCAGCCCCGGCGACCTGCTCGGGCATGACCCTGCGCAGGCGCAGGATGCGGATTGAGCCTGGCTGCGCCGCACGCCTGCACCGCACCACTTCCCCCTTACTGACGAAACGGACCTGAAATGGAATGGTTGGCTGACCCCTCGATATGGATGGGCCTTGCAACCCTGGTCGTGCTGGAGATCGTTCTCGGCATCGACAACCTGGTGTTCATCGCGATCCTGGCCGACAAGCTGCCGCCGCACCAGCGCGACCGCGCGCGGGTGATCGGCCTGGCATTGGCGCTGCTGATGCGGCTGGTGCTGCTGGCTGCGTTGGCCTGGATCATGAAGCTGACCGAGCCACTGGTCACGCTGCTGGAGCACAGCTTCTCCGGCCGCGATCTGATCCTGCTCGGCGGCGGCCTGTTCCTGCTGTTTAAGGGCACGATGGAGCTGCACGAGCGGCTTGAAGGGCGTGAGCATCACGAGGACGGCAAGAAGGTCTATGCCAGCTTTGCGATGGTGGTGGCGCAGATCGTGGTGCTCGATGCGGTGTTCTCGCTGGATTCGGTGATCACCGCGGTCGGCATGGTCGACAACCTCGGCGTGATGTATGCGGCGGTGACCATCGCGATGGCGCTGATGCTGCTGGCCAGCAAGCCGCTGACCCGCTTCGTCAACAAGCACCCGACCGTGGTGGTGCTGTGCCTGGGCTTCCTGCTGATGATCGGTTTCAGCCTGGTGGCCGAGGGCCTGGGCTACAAGATTCCGAAGGGGTACCTGTACGCGGCCATCGCGTTCTCGATCCTGGTGGAAGCGTTCAACCAGTGGATACGTTTCAACCGCGAGCGCAACGAGCAGCGCCAGCCGTTCCGCCAGCGTACTGCCGATGCCGTGCTGCGGCTGCTGGGTGCGCGCCAGGCCAATGGCCACGATGAAGATGAAACCGATGAGCGCGGCAGCACCGAAGAACGCCTGCAGCCCGCCGAGCACGAGATGATCCGAAGTGTGCTGGGCCTGGCCGACCGTCCGGTATCGAGCGTGATGACGGTGCGTGCCGACGTGCAGTGGATCGACATGGCGCGTGGCCACGACGATGTGGTCGCACGCCTGGTGGCGTCGCCGCATACACGGATGCTGGTGGGCGACGGTGACCTGGACAGCCTGCGCGGCGTGGTGCAGAGCCGTGACCTGCTGGCCGACCTGCTGCAGGGCAAGCCACTGCAACTGGAAGGCAACCTGCGCGAGCCGCAGTACGTGCTGTCCAGCGCCAGTGCGTTGCAGGCGCTGGAGCTGATCCGCCAGCACCCGGTGCCGTTGGCAGTGGCGGTGGACGAGTACGGCAGCGTGGAAGGCCTGGTGACGGCCAACGACCTGCTGGCGGCCATCGCCGGTGACCTGGCCGATACCCAGGACGAGCGCTATGGCGTGGTTGCACAGGGCGAGGACTGCTGGGACGCCGACGGCGCGCTGACCTTGGACGACCTGCAGCGGCTGGCCGGCGTGTCGCTGCCGCGCAGCGCGGACTACATGACCATTTCCGGGCTGGTGCTGGAGCAACTGGGGCGCCTGCCCGACATCGGCGACACGCTGGAGGTGGCCGGTATCCGCATCACCGTGCTGGCGATGGAGAAGCGGCGCATCACGCGGTTGCGGGTGGAACGCCTGCCGGAAGCGTGACGATGTCGGGGCTGGGCCCATGCCCGGCTCTATCCATTGCCATCTTCTGCCGTCACCATGGCGGGCCTGTTCGCCGTTCTGGATTGTCGTTGTGCTGAGTACGATTGGTTTTCTGATGGGCCTGTATGTGGCCTGGCGCCTGTTCTGGCCACTGCGCCTGCCCGTCTGGTCGAAGGTGGTGCTGTCCGTCCTGCTGGTGGGCATTGCCGTGCAGCTGCGCATCGTCGCCAGCTTCTGGGGCACGATGGCCTCGCCGGAAATTCCGAAGATGGCCATTGCCACGCTGGCCACCGGTTCCACCGCCGTGCTGCTGCTGGCCCTGGCGTTGCTGGTGCTGGACGCCGGCCTGTTGGCTGCGCGCCTGCTGCGCGCACCGCGCGCCCTTTCCGTACTGCGCAGCAAGGCGCTGCGCCCGTCTGCCGCGGTGCTGGCGCTGCTGCTCAGTGCCTTCGGTGTCAGCCAGGGCATGGCCGTACCCAAGCCACGGCAGATCGAGGTGGCCGTCAGCGGCCTGCCGCAGGCCTTCGATGGCTACCGTGTGCTGCAGCTCACCGACATCCACGCCAGCCGCCTGCTGACCGGCGACTGGGTGCGCCAGGTCGTGGCTGCAAGCAATGCACTGCAACCGGACCTGGTGGTGATCACCGGCGACCTGATCGACGGCAGCGTGCAGGCGCGCCGCAACGATTACACGCCACTGGCGGACCTGCGTGCGCCGGACGGTGTGATCGCCATCACCGGCAACCACGAGTACTACGCGCAGTACAGCGAATGGATGCAGGCCTTCCGTGCACTACACATGCAGGTGCTGGAAAACAGCCACACCCAGGTGCGTCGTGGCGGGGCGGCACTGACCATCGCCGGCGTCACCGACCCGGTAGCCGCACGCTATGGCCTGCCGCTGCCCGACCTGGAGGCCGCCCTGGCCGGTGCCGACCCCCGCGCACCGGTGATCCTGCTCGACCATCGGCCACGCAATGCACGCGAGGCCGCTGCACGCGGTGTGAAGCTGCAACTCTCCGGGCACACCCATGGCGGCCAGATCATCGGCATGGACCAGCTGGTGAAGCGCGCCAACGGCGGCTTCGTCTCCGGTCGCTACGCGGTGGATGGCATGACGTTGTACGTGAGCAACGGTGCCGGCCTGTGGGCCGGGTTCCCGGCGCGCATCGGCGTACCGTCGGAGATCACGATGATCACCCTGCGCCGGGCGCCGTGATGTGGTGGGGTGTGGGATGGGGGATCGTGCAACGGCTCAGAGGATGAAGCCTCCATCGATGGTCAGGCTGCTGCCTGTCATGTAGCCCGCTTCCGGCCCCGCTACCCAACTGGCCAATGACGCGATCTCGGCAGGCTGGGCAATGCGGCCCAGGGGGACCCGCGCAGCAAGCTTTTCATCCAGCCCGTCGGTGATGTCGGTCGCAGTCGGGCCGGGTTGCAGGTTGTTGATGGTGATGCCGCTGGGGGCCAGTTCCAGCGCCAGCTCGCGCACCAGAGCGGCCACCGCCGCCTTGCTCATCGCATACAGGCTGCTGCCGGGCGAACCACTGCGCACGGCAGTGTTGCTGCCGATGGTGATGATGCGGCCACCGCTGGACAGATGCGGCAGGGCCGCCTGGATGGCCAGCACCACGCCACGTATGTTCACCGCCAGCAGCTGGTCCAGCGTAGGCAGATCCACGCTGTCGATCGGTGTATGCCGGTACAGGCCGGCATTGACCACCAGCGCATCCAACCCACCGAAGGCCTGCGCAGCGGCGGCCACGGCCCGGCGCAACGCATCGGCATCGCTGCTGTCAGCCTGGAGGGCGAGCGCGCGGCCACCGTGCGCGCGGATGGCATCAAGCGATGCCTGCGCCCCATCGGGGCGCGAGACGTGGGTGATGGCGACGTCATGGCCATCGACGGCCAGGCGTTGCGCAATGGCCGCACCGATGCCGCGTGAGCCGCCGATGACCAGTGCACGGCGGCGAGAGGAAGAGACTGTCATGTTCAAACTCCGGTTGGGGATGATCAGGCCGCTGGCAGGGAAGGACGGGCGTGGGCGCTGCGGCGCAGCGACTGAGCACGTTTGGCGATCCAGCGGACCACGAAGGCGGTGAACAGCAGTGCCGAAGGCACCGCATACCAGAAGTTCGTGGGTACACGTTTGAAGTACGAATAGGTGAACACCGCGGCGATGATCCACATGCCGGTCACGTGCAGGCGGCGCCATGCGGTGGGGCCCATGCGCCGGGCGATGCCGCGGTGCGAGGTGATCGCCAGCGCGAGGATGGCCACGTAGCCCACCGTGCCAGGCAGGTTGGCCAGCGCCGAGCGTGCCGGCCAGAACGCCGGGTTGAGGATGCCGAACGCGGTGATCGCGATGGCATGCAGCAGGTGCGAGAACGCGAACGACAGGCCGATGATCCGGCGTTCGCGCAGCAGGAAGCGGCTGGTCGGCCCCGGCAGCAGGCTGGCGAACGATGAAGCGGTGAACGCCGCCAGGAACAGCAGGAACGAGGTGCGCGCCGTGACCCGGATGGCCGCGCGGCTGCCTTCGGCCACGTCGGCGTGCAGGGCGAACGCGGCCAGCGCAAATGCGATGAGCACCACGGCAATGGACACGAACAGGCGCGAGCCGTGCAGGAAGGAAGTATTGGAAACAGCCATTGTTCAAACCTCGAAATGAAAGTGGGTAGTGCCGGCCGCTGGCCGGCAATCTCAGAACCCGGTCAGCACAACCAGCACGCCGGCTGCGCACAGTTCGCCTACCACAGGCGCGGCCACCACGTGCAGTGCATCCGCGCTCGCGTCATGCGCCTCGGCCAGCGCCTGCAGCGCGTCATCCACGCGTGCGCCGTCGTTGCCAAAGGCCGACAGCAGCGCATACGCCAGCGGTGCCAGTTCCTCGACCTGCAGCTGGTAGTCCGCCAGGCGGCGCAGCAGCAGAAGCGTCGGCTCGCTGGCGGTTGCATCGTCCAGCGCGGCGTCCTCATGCACCGGCCACTGGTAGCCCAGTACCCGCACCAGCGGCGACAGCGCCAGCACGTCGCTGCCCGCAGGCATGGAGTGCAACGAATGCCCGGCATCACGCGCTTCGATGTGCAGCGCCTGCTGGGTGCTTTCGTAGTGCGCCAGTTCCGCCGCCCAGCCGGGCAGCGCGAACGTGTCCTGCGTTGCCAGCCACGCAGCGAACTCGCTGGCGATCTGCGGGAACAGCGGGGTGTGGCAGGCGTGATGCGCGTAGTAGTGCTCGACCAGGCTGCGCCAGCGCGCTTCGCCCAGCTGTTCCTGCAGGCGCGGCAGGCTGCCGGCCAGCAGGCTGTCCAGGCTGTCGATGCACAGGCGGCGGTAGATCGCCAGCCGCCATGCCGCGATGCCATCGGCTGCGGGCATCGAGGGATCGCGCACATGGTCGGCCCAGCGCCGCTGCAACGTGGCCAGGGACTCAGCCATGGGCCACCTCCGGCAACTCGGCGTCGGCCTGGGCCCTGCGGATCTGTTGCACTTCAGCCAGCAGTTCGGCCAGCGGCGGGAAATTGAAGTCGCGCTCCAGCAGGGTGGGGCGCACGCCGACGTGCGCATAGGCCTGGCGTAGCAGGGCCCAGACCACACCCTTCACCGGCGCGCCGTGGGTGTCGATCTTGAAGCCGTCGTCCTCGTCGAAGTGGCCAGCCACATGCAGGGAGGCCACGCGGTGGGCCGGCACGCGGCGCAGGAAATCGAAGGCGTCGTAGCCATTGTTGCAAGCGTTGACGAAGACATTGTTGACGTCCAGCAGCAGGTCGCAGTCGGCTTCGGCAAGCACGGCAGTGATGAACTCGATCTCGCTCATGTCGGCAGCGGGCACTGCGTAGTAGGAGATGTTCTCCACCGCGATACGACGCCCCAGGCTGTCCTGAACCTGGGCGATGCGACCGGCAACGTGGCGTACGGCCTCGGCGGTGAACGGCAGCGGCAGCAGGTCATAGAGATGGCCGCCGGCGGCGCAGTAACTCAGGTGTTCGCTGTACAGCTGTACCTGGTGCAGGTCGAGAAAAGCGCGGGTCTGTTGCAGCAGCGTGCGGTCCAGTGGGTCCGGGCCACCCAGCGACAGCGAAAGACCGTGGCAGGTCAGGCGGTGGCGCTCGCTCAGCTGGCGCAGCGCGGCACCGTGTGCACCGCCGACGCCGATCCAGTTGTCCGGCGAGCATTCGAGGAAGTCGATGGCATCGGCCGGCATCGCCAGAAGTTCATCGATCAGGCCTCGGCGCAGGCCGAGGCCCGCACTGGCGGTAGGCAAAGGCAGGGACATGGTGGGTACTCCGGGATGAGGTGCCGCCACGAGGGCGGCACCGGGTGCGGGCAATCAGTCGGCAACGCGCGAGAACAGGCCCTTCGGCATCGGCTTGCCATTGGCGGTATAGACGCTGCGCAGGTAGTCATGCGCTTCCTGCTCGCTGATGCAACCGTCGTGGTCGGTGTCGATGCGGTCGAATTCGGCGGCACGTTTGGCGGCCACGGCATTGAACTCGGCACGCGACACCTTTCCGTCGTGGTCACGGTCGGTCCGGGCAAACGAGGCGTCGCCGCACTTGCCTTCGCCGCACTGGCCCTCGGCTACCTTGGCCTTGCCGGCGGGCTTGCTGGTGGTGGCCTTGTTGGCGCCGCACTTGCCTTCACCGCACTTGCCTTCGGCGGCGGCGCTCATGGCCACGGCACTGATCGCCAGCGGCTGGATCGCGGCAGCCTGGCCGGCCAGCAGCAGGCCGCCGGCCAGGGCAATGCCGATGGCGCCGATGCGCGGCAGACGGGAAGCAGTGGTGTTATTGGTCGAGACGGACATGGTGATGACTCCTTGGGATGTGCACGCAGGGCGTGCGGATGGACGCCGCTGGAAGGCGACGGAACGCGATTCGAGGAAGGGTGGGAAAGGGCGGAAGCGGATCAGGCGCTGCGGCGACGGCGCAGCACATGGGCCAGCAACAACGCGGCGCCGAGCAGGGCACCGCCGAAGCCGACGCCGGGCAGTAGTGCGGCGACCGGCAGCAGCAGCGCGATCAGGCTGCTGCCCCAGCCGAGGCCGTCATCGTCTGCGGCGGCGTGTTGGGGGCCGGCAAGCAGACGGTCCAGGCTGAGTGATCCAGCACCGTTGAGGATCAGCGGAAGCAGCATGGCCAGGAACAGCAGCGGAAGCTTGAAGTTGCCGTAGCCCTGGTCGGTGATCGCATAGCCCCGCCAGAGTTCATCCAGGCCGTTCCACTGGTCGGGCCAGTGCACGGCGGCGATGGCCACGATGGTGAGCACCCAGAAGATGTACGCCACCGAGCGCGTGGCCAGGCCCAGCAGCAGCATCACCGCGCCCACCAGTTCCAGCCAGGTGGCCAGCTGCCAGTTGAGCGAGGCGGGCAGGGTGGAGAAGGGGAACGGGAACCGGCCTTCCAGATCGGCGAACCAGTTCTGGCCGCCCAGCTTCTCGCGGCCGGATTCAAAGAATTCCCAGGCGAGCAGGGCGCGCAGGGCCAGCGGCGAAAGCCAGCGGCCGACGGCATCCAGGCGTGGGGTGTAGAGGGAGGAGGCGGTGCTGATCATGGGTGTGTCCTGCGGGCCGGTGGTCGATGGAGGCCATTTCGGGCCACGCAGGTATCGGCAACGTGTGCCGATGCCCGGGGTTTTGTCAGCGACTGTGGCTGCGGCAGGGGTTTCGTACAGTTGGATACAAAGACGCCGCATCGGGGGCGCATCGGCGCGTTGTGCGCCCGCGTGCGGGGAACGATATCCACCCGATGGCGCCGGGGCATGCCCAGCGGCCGAATGTATCCCACTGTAGGAACCCGCCGCCGCCCTACAGTCCGGTACAACTCGGCATCACAGCGAAACAGCAGCGATACACCGGCACGCGGAAATGGCCACTCCCAACACCGGAGTGCCACCCATGATCCGCACCACCCTGCTTGCCGCTGCCCTGGCCCTGGCCGGCGCCGCCACCCCCGCCTTCGCCGTGCAGGCCGATGCCGGCGCGCCGCCCACCATCATCCTGGTGCATGGCGCCTTCGCCGATGGCTCCAGCTGGAACAAGGTCATCACCACCCTGCATGCCTGGAAGCTGCCGGCGGTGGCGGTACAGAATCCGCTCACCTCGCTGGCCGATGACGTTGCCGCTACCCGTCGCGCGATCGCTGCCGCGCCCGGCAAGGTGGTGCTGGTCGGCCACAGCTGGGGCGGCACGGTCATCACCGAAGCGGGCGACGATCCCAAGGTGCAGGCGCTGGTCTACGTGGCCGCGTTCGCACCGGATGTCGGCCAGTCCTCCGCGCAGCAGGGCGAAGGCTTCCCGGTCGGCCCCGGGCTGACCCGCCTGCAGGAGAAAGACGGTTACCTGAGCCTGCCGGCCGATGCCATCGCCCAGGATTTCGCACCAGACGTGATGAAGAAGGCCGCCGCCCTGCTGTACAGCACGCAGGTGCCGTTGAGGGCCAGTGCGCTGGGTGAGGCCGTGACCACGGCGGCATGGCGCAGCAAGCCGAGCTGGTACGTGGTCAGCCGCGATGACCGCATGCTCTCGCCGCAGCTGCAGGTCGCCACCGCGCAGCGCATTGGCGCGCAGCTGCAGTCGATCGGCAGCAGCCATGTCTCGCTGCTCTCGCACCCCGCGCAGGTGGCCGACAGCATCCTGGAAGCTGCCGGAGTGAAGCCGGCCGAGCTGCCGCTGGCCGAGCAGGGGGGCTGAGCGATGGCTTCGCTTCGTGCCTATACCGTGCCGCTGCTGCTGTCCCTGCTCGGCGCCGCTGCGCTGCTGCTTGCGTGGCCAAGCCCCGAAGCCGGTGCACAGACTGCCGAGGCCGCACCCGCTGCGGGATTCAGCGGCGGTGGGCCATGGCACAACAGCCCGCCGCTGACCCTGCAGCAGCTGCGCGGGCAGGTGGTGCTGGTCGAATTCTGGACCTACACCTGCAGCAACTGCCTCAACGTGGCGCCGTACGTTCACCAGTGGCATCGCCGATACGCGGAACAGGGCCTGCACGTGATCGGCGTGCACACCCCCGAATTCGCGTATGAAGGGCTGCCGGGAAACGTGCGCCGTGCGATCCACCGGCTGGATATCACCTGGCCGGTGGTGCAGGACAACCAGTACCGGATCTGGAACGCGTGGGGTAACCGTTTCTGGCCCGCGCTGTACCTGATCGACCGGCAGGGGCGGGTGGTCTACCGGCACTACGGTGAAGGCGACTATGCGCGTACCGAAAGCGAGATCCAGCGCCTGCTGGCCAGCCCCTGAGCCGCGCTACCATGGCCGCGTCGCGCGGCTTCGCCCCTGCCTCGATCGAGAATACGATGAACCACGTACCGCACATCCTTGTCGTCGACGATGACAGCGACATCCGCCAGATGCTGGCCGACTACCTGCAGCGCAACGGCCTGCGCGTCAGCCAGGCCGATGGTGGCCGCGCGATGCGCGCGCTGATGGACACCCATGCGGTGGACCTGGTGGTGCTGGATGTGATGATGCCCGGCGAGGATGGCTTGAGCCTGTGCCGCAACCTGCGGGCCGGCAAGCACCGCGCCGTGCCGGTGGTGCTGCTGACCGCCCGCGATGATGAGACCGACCGCATCATCGGCCTGGAAATGGGCGCCGATGATTACGTGACCAAACCGTTCTCCTCGCGCGAACTGCTGGCACGCATCAACGCGGTGATCCGCCGCACGCAGATGCTGCCGCCGAACCTGCAGGTGAGCGAAGCCGGCCGCCAGCTGGCCTTCGGCGAATGGCGCCTGGATACCACCGCCCGCCACCTGCTGGACGCGCAGGACACCGCCTATCCGCTCAGCGGCGCCGAGTTCCGGCTGCTGCGCGTGTTCCTTGACCACGCCAACCGTGTGCTCAGCCGCGACCAGCTGCTCAGCCTCACCCAGGGCCGCGATGCGGAGCTGTTCGACCGCTCGATCGACCTGCTGGTCAGCCGCGTGCGCCAGCGCCTGGGCGACGATGCGCGTGAGCCGACCTACATCAAGACCGTGCGCAGCGAAGGCTATGTGTTCAGCGTGCCGGTGCAGTTGCTGGGGCCGGAGGAATGAACGCCGCGGCGCGCCGCCTGCCGTGGCCGCGCACGCTGTCGGCGCGGCTGCTGCTGTTGCTGCTGGGTGGGCTTACTCTGGCCCATGCGCTGTCGTTCGGCCTGCTGTTCTACGAGCGCTACCAGTCCACCCGCAGCATGATGCTGCGCAACCTCGACGAGGACGTGGCCGTAAGCGTGGCCTTGCTGGAGCGCTTGCCCGCCAGCGAGCGCGAAGCGTGGGTGCCGCGCCTGGAACGGCGAACCTACCGCTATCTGCTGCGCCCGGCCGCGGCCGGCCCTGCGCCGGAGACTGATCGTGCGCGGCAGGTCACCAGCATCATCGATGACAGTCTGCGGCATCGATATCCGCTGCAGGCGCGGCAGGTCTCGCGTATGCCCGAGCGCTTTGAAGTGGAGCTGCGCCTGCACGACGGCACGCCGCTGACCATCGAGGTCACACCGTCCGGCCTGCCACTGGCACGCTGGTTACCGCTGGTGCTGATGGCGCAGCTGGCGCTGCTGCTGCTGTGCGCATGGTTGGCGGTGCGGCTGGCGATGCGGCCGTTGGCACAGCTGTCGCACGCGATGGAGCACCTGCAGCCCGGCCAGGACGGGCCGGCGCTGCCTGAAGACGGTCCCGCGGAGGTAGGCACCGCAGCAACGGCACTCAACGCACTGCAGGCCCGCATCCGGGGTCATGTCAGTGAACGCCTGCAGATCCTTGCGGCGATCTCGCACGATCTGCAGACGCCGATCACGCGGATGAAGCTGCGGGTGGAAACGCTGCCTGAAGACGCCACCCAGCAACGGCTGCTGGCCGACCTGGACCATCTGGGACAGCTGGTACGCGAAGGCGTGGCGTACGCGCGCAGCAGCCATGTGGCCAGTGGTGAGCCGGTGGCAATGGATCTGGCGGCATTCCTGTCCAGCGTGGTCGGCGATTACCAGGACGTGGGCAAGCCAGTCAGTGGTGGCGCCCCGAGCGGCCTGATCGTGCAGACGTGGCCGCAACCACTGCGGCGGGTGGTCGGCAATCTGGTCGACAACGCTTTGCGCTATGCCGGGAGCGCGGAGATTGATGCCGGTCGCGACGAGGCGGGCAGGGTGTGGATTCGGATTTCCGATCGTGGCCCCGGTATTCCCGAAGACCAGCTGCAGGCGGTATTGGCGCCCTTCCATCGGCTGGAAAGCTCACGCAACCGGGATACCGGCGGTACCGGGCTCGGTCTGGCCATCGCCGTGCAGCTGGCGCAATCGCTCGGTGGTTCTCTACGGCTGCACAATCGCGAGGGCGGCGGTTTGCAGGCGCTGTTGCAGTTGCCGGCCTGAAGTCTGGCGGGGCAGGCCATCCACGCATGGCGTGGATCTACTGCATCGTCACCGCCTTCATGACACGCTGCGGCCATGAAGGAAAGCACGCAATGACCGCAGGACGGCAGCGCTCGATGTGGGTGGCCGGCCTGTCCACGGTGGTGGAGTGGTACGACTTCACCCTGTACCTGTACTTCGCCACGGTGCTGTCGCGGGTGTTCTTCGGCGGTGGCGAAGAGGCGATGCTGGTCACCCTGGCCGGGTTCGCGGTGTCCTACCTGATGCGTCCGCTCGGTGCGCTGTGCTTCGGCCACCTGGGTGACCGGCTCGGCCGGCGCTGGATGCTGCTGGCCTCGATGGCGTTGATGGCCGCGGCCATGCTGGCCACCGCGTTGCTGCCGACCGCGGCAACTGCCGGTGCGACTGCTGGCGTGCTGTTGCTGATCCTGCGCTGCGTGATGGCCTTCTCCGTGGGCGGCGAATACACAGGCGTGGTCGCCTATCTTCTGGAAAGCGCGCCGGCGCGACGACGTGGCTTGGTCACCTCGCTGGCCTCGGCGGCCAGCGAAGTGGGCGCGTTGCTGGCGGTGGCGATCTCCGCGCTCACCGTGGCCCTGCTGCCTGCGCCGCAGCTGGACAGCTGGGGCTGGCGGATCCCGTTCTTCTTCGGCGCGGCGCTGGCACTGGTGATCCTGATCGCGCGTTCGGGCATGCACGAATCGCCGGAGTTCGAACGGCAGCGGCGCGAAGGCAGCATTCCGGCTACGCCGCTGCGGCACGTGCTGCGCAACCATCCTGGTGCGGTGGCGCGCACGTTCGCGATTTCCGCACTGGGTTCGATCACCTACTACGTGGGCATTACGTATGTGCCGGCGTTCCTGCACGCGCAGGGACACGATGAAGGTGATGCGCTGTGGCTGTCGACGATTGCGGCGGTGGCGGTGATCGCGATCACCCCGCTGTGCGGGGCGCTGTCCGATCGCTTCGGGCGGCGTCCGCTGCTGCTGGGGCTGACGGTGCTGGCGGCGCTGCTGCCGCTGTCGATGTTCGGCTGGATGGCCTCTGCTGCGCCGTTGGGCATCGTGCTGGCAGCGGTGAGCCTGGCCTGTGTGGCCGGCGGTATCAGTGCGGTGGCGGCACCGGCCACGGCCGAGCAGTTCCCCGGCGAGGGCCGGGTCAGTGGACTGGCGCTGGGGGTGACCATGGCCACCGCAGTGTTCGGCGGGGCGACGCCGTGGTTGGCGCAATGGTGGGTGGAACGCAGCGGTTGGGCGGCGGCGCCGGGGGCGATGATCGCGCTGGTGGCGGTGCTGGTGCTGCCGGTGCTGTGGACGCTGCCGGAGACCGTGCCGAAGACCCGCCCCGTGTCCCGGGGCGGGCAGTGAGCGCTTAGACCTTCAGGGTCTGCTCGATGTCGGCCAGCACCGCGGCCGCATCCACGCCGATGGCGATGGACTGCAGGACATGGCCGTCCCACACGCTGGGGCCGAAGCCCATGCCTTCCGGCTTGGGAATGGTCATGCCACGGGCGACGCCGTCGGTGGCCACACGCACGCTGGCGCGCTCGAACTGGAACAGCTCCGGGCGGGTCAGGGCGATGCAGGCGCAGCAGTCATGCACGACCATGCCCTTGTGGCCGGCCTGCAGATAGAAGTCGACGTAGTCCTGCGACAGGGCGCGCACAAGTTCGGCATCGGCGCCGCCGATCGCGGCCAGCTTGTCCAGGCCGTCGCGGTTCATCTCGACGCGGGTGGTCACGTCCAGACCGATCGCGGTGACCGGCCAGTGGGCGGTGAACACGATGTCGGCCGCTTCCGCGTCGCCCCAGATGTTGGCCTCGGCCGCCGGGGTGATGTTGCCGTTGACGTGGAACGCACCGCCCATCAGTACCACGCCACGCACCAGGCCGGCGATGTCCGGGGCCTGCTGCAGGGCCAGCGCCAGGTTGGTCATGCGGCCGACCGCCACCAGGGTCACTTCGCCCGGATGGGCGCGCACCAGGTCGATGATCAGCTGGTGCGCGGGACGGCTGTCGGCGGTTGCGTCCAGCGCTTCCGGCACCGGGTGGTTGCCCAGGCCGTTGTGGCCATGGATGTGCACCGGCCAGGCTTCCGGGGTGGCTTCGGGCTGCAGCGGGCCGTCGGCGCCGCGCGCGACCGGCGCGGACAGGCCCCAGGCCTGCTTCAGGTACAGCGCGTTGTGGGTGGTCGACTCCACCGAGGCATTGCCGAAGGTGGTGGTGACGCCGATCAGGTCGATCTGCGGGTGCTTGTGCAGGTACAGCAGAGCCAGCGCGTCGTCGACGCCCGGGTCGGTATCGAAAATGACTTTCAGCATGTTGTTGTTCTTCTTCTTCCGTCTGGTGCAGGGGGGCCGGCGGCCCTGAGGGCAGGCCGGCGCGCCCCACATTGTCCCATCTTCATGACAGGCAGGGCGAACCGGCAGCGGTGGTATCGTCTGCGGGCCCAGGGACGGAGAAAGAGCCGATGACGTTACGACCGCTGTTGCTTGTCGGGGGGCTGGCGTTGGGGTATCTGGCTGGAGCATCGCCGGCATCGGCAACGTCCGTGGCGCCCAGACCATTGCAGGCGCTGGTGGCAGAGGCCGAGGAAATCGTTGTAGCCAAGGTGCTGGCGGTGGAGATGGTCGACGGTGCTGGCCGGCCAGTGACCGACGTCAAGGCGCTCACCGGGCCGGGTCTGGACAACCAGATCCATCTGGTGCTTCAGGTCAATGAGGTCCTGCGACCGGAGAAGGGTGGGCTGCCCGGGACTCTGCGGGTGCCCTTGTGGACCATGTGGCACGATTCCCTGGGGGCGGCCCGCGATCGCGAAACGGGGCGGGAATGGATCTTCCTGCTCAAGCGTGATGGTCACCAACCCGTATACCCGGTTGATTTCCAGTGGCCGCTGCAGGAACGCGGCCGGATCCAGGCGCTGATGGCGTCACCCTGAAGATCCCAATGCAAGGAGCTGCGCCATGCTGGCTGTGACCCTCGTCCTGATTGCCCTGGTGCTGGGGCTGAACCTGGTGGCCAGCTTCGTGGTGCTGGGCCGCGATGACCTTCCCGTCAGCAGCCGCGCCGGGCAGCTGCTGGTGGTGTGGCTGCTGCCGCTGGTCGGCGCGATCCTGTGCATGGCGATGGCTACCGCCGATGACTCACCCGCGCGGGGCGATGGCGCTGGCGGTGGCGCCTATGATTCTTCTGGTGGTTCCTCCGGCGACAGCCACAGCAGCCACAGCTACAGCAGCTCGGACTGCGGCAGCGGCGACAGCGGTGGGGGTGGTGACGGAGGCGGCTGCGGCGGCGGCGATTGAGGAGAGATTCCAGGTTGCCGGCCAGAGGCCGGCACTACCCGGACGTGACCTATCGAGGTTGCCGGCCAGCGGCCGGCACTACCGTGACCGGGCCTCGCCGGGGTAGTGCCGGCCGCTGGCCGGCAATCCCATGAGCTCAGCTTCCGCCTTCGGTCGGCAACGGCGCAGGCACGTTCAACAATCCGCCGCTGGCCACATACGCAGCCAAGGCCTGGCCCTGGCTGAGCAGGTGGCGTTCCATCGTGCGTTCGGCGGCTGCAGCATCGCGCTGGCGGAAGCAGTCCATCAGTTCGCGGTGTTCGGCCAGCGACTGCGCGGTGCGGCCCGGCGCCAGCAGCTGGCGGCCGCGATGCATCTTCAGGATGCGGTGCAGGTCGTGGGTGATGCGGATCAGCCACGGGTTGCCGGCGTAATGCTGCACCGTCTCATGGATGAGGTAGTTGTTGCGGTAGTACTCGGCGATGTTGCCCTCGGCGGCGGCCGCTTCCATCGCCGCGTGCAGGTCTTCCAGCTGCTGCACGCCTGCGTCGTCGATGTGCTTGACCGCTTCATGCGCACATCGGCCTTCCAGCATCGCCATCACCGGGAACAGCTGGTTGAGGTCTTCCAGGGTCAGCCGGGTTACCCGTGCGCCGCGGCCGGCATCGATCTGCACCAGGCCTTCGGCAGCGAGCAGCTTCAACGCTTCGCGCAGGGGCGTACGGCTGATGGCTAGTTCCTCGCACAGCGCCGGCTCGTCGATCCACTCGCCCGGCGGCAGGCGGTAGTCGTAGATCCGCTCGCGCACGTGTTCGGCCACCTCCTCATACAGAGGGGCGCGCTTCTTCGGATGACGCGGAGCGGGAGCGATGGTCATGCGGAAAGTGTAACGCCAGGTAGTGCCGGCCGCTGGCCGGCAACCCGTGATCGTTCGACGGATCCACGAGGTTGCCGGCCAGCGACCGGTACTACCGCAGGCATTTACATCCAGCCCGGCACCACGAACACCAGCCACGCCAGCAGCGGGCCCAATGCCACCACCAGGCCGCTGTAGACCAGGAAGCGGCGGAACAGCGTTTCGCGTTCTTCCTTCGCGGCCGAGGCCACCACCAGTGCGCCGTTGGTCGAGAACGGACTGACATCGACGATGGTGGAGGACACCGCCAGCGCGCAGATCACGCCTGCGGCACTGAGATGGCCCTGCATCAGGAATGGCACGGCCAGCGGAATGGTGGCACCCAGCACCGCCGCCGACGAGGCGAATGCGGAGACGATGCCGCCCACGTAGCAGACCAGCAGCGCGCCCAGCAGCGGGATGCCGATGCTGGAGACGCCGTGGCCGATGAAGTCCACGGCACCGGCATGTTCCAGCACGCCGATGTAGGTGACCACGCCGCAGATCAGCAGCACGGTGGACCAGCTGATGCCGTCCACCGCACCCTTCTGGCTCTGCGGCGACAGCAGGGCCAGCACCACTGCAACGGTGATCGAAACCAGGCCGACGTTGAGGTTGTAGATCAGCGCGGCCACACCCAGGCCGAGCAGGCCGATCAGGGTGAACAAGCGCTCGCGGGTCAGGCCCACCGCATCCAGTGCCACCGGATCGTTGGACAGGGTGCCACCACCGGCTGCGACCAGCGCACCGTGGCCTTCGATGGCGAACTGCCGCGACGAAGCCTGCGGGCCACCGGCCATCGCCAGCTCCGCGTTGCCCACCGTGCCCGCAGCAGTGATCGAACCGCGACGCAGCAGCGCGATGCCTCCGAAGGCGAAGAAGCAGATCGTGGCCATCATGAAGTTGAAGCCGAGGCTGGTCAGGAACACCGCCATTTCGGTGACTTCCAGGCCTGCCTTCTGCACCACGCCATTGGTGATGCTGCCGTACACGCTGATTGGCGAGAAGCCACCCGCCTGCGCGCCATGGATCACCAGCAGGCCCATCATCAACGGATTGATGTTGTACTGCTTGGCAAAGCGCAGCGCGACCGGGCCGATGATCGCAACCGCGGCCGGGCCCAGCGCGCCGAAGGCGGTCAGCACGGCGGTGATCACGAACATCACCCACGGGATGGCCACGATATGGCCGCGTACCGCTTTCACCGCCCAGTGCACGAGCAGGTCGATGGTGCCGTTCTTCTGCGCGATCGCGAACAGGTAGGTGATGCCGACCAGGGTCAGGAACAGGTCGCCCGGGAAGCCGGCGAGAACCTCCTTGCCCCCCATGTCGACCCAGAGCCCGCCGACGATGAAGGCCAGTGCGAAGGCGACGGCGCCCATGTTGATCGGCATCGCGGTGGCGACGATGAACATGATCACCAGACCGATGATCGTTGCAATTTGTGGAGTCATGCGCCCTCCCAGACACCTGATTCGCGTGTTGCACGGATGGAAGCCCGCCATCCCGGGGTATGGCCTGTTACGTACTGCGCGTTGCGTACTGCTCAAACCCGTTACTGCAGCCGCTGCAGCGCGCTGCGGACCCACGCCGCCGCGCCGTCCAGGCTCTGGAATTCCTCGATCGCGCGTACCTCGCAGCACGGATAGGCCGGCGCGATCATGCGTGCCAGTGCGTTGCCCGGGCCCAGCTGCAGGAACACGCGCGCGCCGCGCTCGAAGGCCTGGCGCATCACCTGTGCCCATTCGATGGTCTGTGCCAGCTGCGCGGACAGCGTGTGCACCACCGCTGCGGTGTCGCGCACCGGCCGTGCGTCGATGCCGGCCAGCAACGGCAGGCGCGGCGCGTGCAACGTGGTGGCCTGCAGTGCGGCGGCAAACGGTGCGACCGCCGCCGACAGCAGTGGCGTATGCGCCGGCACATGTACCGGCAGCACGCGCACCTCGGCACCCTGTGCGTGCGCGGCAGCGGCCAGCGCACGCAGTGCCGGCAGCGTGCCGCCAACGATGAAATGATCTGTGCCGTTGGCAATCGCCACGTGCGTGCCGTGGATTTCGCACAATGTCTGCACCGTCTGTCGATCCAGCCCCAGCATCGCCTGCATTCCGGCATCGACCGGACTGACGGCGTCCATGAATCGTGCACGCTGCGCCGACAGGGACAGGCAGGTGGTCACGTCGAAACTATCGGCGATGGCATGTGCCGCCAGTTCGCCGATGCTGTACCCGGCCACCACGATCGGGTCCGGCACGGCGCCGCGCAGGGCATGCCAGTGCGCGATGCTGGCGGCGCACAGCAGCGGCTGCGCCTGTGCGTTGTCGAAGCGGTCGTCGGCGGCCGCGGCCGCGAACACATCGCGCCCCAGCGCGTCGCTCGCCGCATCCAGTACCGCGCGTGCGGCGGCCATGTCGCGCACATGGTCGAACATCGCCGGATGCTGCGCACCCTGTCCGGGGCAGAGCAGGGCCAGGCTCATGCGCCCTCCTGCTGCAGCAGGAACCAGGCGCAGGCCAGCAGATCGGCACTGCCACCCGGGCTGAGCCGACGCCTCACGAACGCATCGCCGATGGACTGCAGGCGCACGCGCCAGTCCGGCGCGAAGGCGCCACCGGCGGAAAGGAATGTGGCCGCTTGTTGTTGCGCCCAGCGCAGGCCCTCGGTACCGCCGCGATGCAGCAGGTTCAGATCGTCCACCTGTGCCACCAGCTGCATCAGCGTCTGGCACAACGCGGCGTCGCGCGGCAGGCCGCTGTCCAGCGCATGGCGCAGGGCAGGCAGGGCCAGCTCGCGCAGCACCGGGTAGCCGGCGGCAGCCTGTTCGCGTACGCCGCAGACCCCATGACGCGCACGTGCGCGCTGTCCCGGGCTGTGCGGGTCCAGCGGCGCAGCGATGAGTGCGTCATTCCACTGCTGAACCGCCAGGCACACCTGCGCGCCCGACACGGCATGGCCATGCACGCGCCTGCGCTCAGCGGCGGCGGCCACCAGCAGGCCAAGGCTGAAGATCGCACCGCGATGGGTGTTGATGCCGGCGGTGGCGACCAGCATGGCCGCTTCAGCGGCAATACCGTGATCGCGCAGCACCGTGAAGGGGGCGCCGGCGGCACCGGCCCTGGCCACCGCCGTGAAGTAGTGGCGCAGGGCGAAAAGACTGCGCAGGAAGGTGCCGGCATCCATGTCGTCATGGCTGCCGCTGTCGAACGGTGTGACCAGGCCCGGCTTCGGGGCGCACGCCAGCTCGGCGTGCAGGCTGGCAATGGCCAGCCGTCCCAGGCGTGCGCTGTCGACCACCGCGTCGCGTGACGGCAACGGCTTCGGGGCGGCGATCATGCGATCGCCTCGCGCGTGGCGAACAGTGCATCACGCGCTTCCAATGCGGCTCCATCAAGGCGTTTCACCAGTACCTGGCGACTGCGGCCGGCAAGTTCGCGCCAGTTCACTGCGCCACCATCGGGCAGGCACAGCTCGCCATCAAGGCGATGCGGATGGCGGGTCTGCCATGCCAGCAACTGCGCGATCAGCGCCTCGGCCTGCGCGGCATCGGTCACCTGCCACAGCAGGTCGATGTCCGAACGCTCATGTACATAGGGCAGGGCGGTCAGCCATTGCCAGGCGAAGGCGCCGAACACACGGGCCGGGGCCAGTGCGTGCAGGTCGTGGAGTGATTCCTGCCACGGCTGTGGAACACCTGCGTCGCCTGCTGCCAGCAGCTCGCTCAACGCCGGCGGAGCGCGCATGTGCGCGACGTCGCACAGCGGTACGCGCAACGACAGGCGCTGCTTGCCTTCGGCCGGTGGCAACGGAACGCCCAATCGCAGGCGCGTATCGGCATCATCCGCGGCACGACGCGCCGCCACTGCAGGGAAGCCCTGCGCGAACCAGGCGGCAAGACGCGGCTCGTGCGCGGGCAGGTCGGCCCGCCAATCGGCATCGGCCGACAGCCAGACCAGCGTGTGCCGGGCTGGCCGCTCAGGCATTGCCCTGGCTCACAGCAGTGGCTACCTGCGCAGCCAGCGTACGGCCACCCCGTTCGGCGCCCAGTGCAGCGCGATGGTCACCGTCGACGGCTGCACGCAGTGCGTCCAGCAGGTGATGCGCCAGATCGCCATTCCACAGCGATTGCACTGCGCCCATCGCCACGTAGTTCTCCACGCCCGGTGCGAACACCGGCGAGGTCAGGCTGAGCGCCTGCAGTTTTTCCAACGGTTGCTTGGTCACCCGTGCCATCGCGCGCAGATCCATCACCCGCACCTGCGCATCGGGCAGGGCATGGATGAGGTCGGCCATCAGCCCGAACGACAGGAAGCCGCCGCTGACCGATTCGCCGTAGACCAGCGTGACCAGGCGCGCGCCACGGCGGCGGGCCAGGTCCAGGGTCTGTGCGAGGTGGGCGAAGTAGCCGTTGATGCCCAGCAGTTCATCGCGGCGCGCCAGCCGCTGGCCGGCGGTATCGACCAGCATCACGATGGGACGCTGCGGATGAGCAGCGGTGCTGGCCAGCACGGTGTCGGCCAGCACCAGCGCGTGGTCCACACCGACTTCGATCCTGTCGGTGGTGCCGATCACCGTCACCTCACCGTCGTCGGTGGTCGCTGTGCCGGTCAGTACCGAATCGTTCACCGCGATCGTATGGCCACGCGGGAACAGTGCGTCCAGCAGCGAATTCAATGGCAGGCTCATGGCAGGCTCCGGTGCGCAGTGGCGGCAAGGAAGGCATCGGTTTCCAGCAGCGCCAGACGTTCCGGGTCGGCAATGCCCTGGCGTGCCCAGATCTGCAGGCCATCGTTGCAGTCGCCCCACGCCTGTACGCGCGCCTTCAACGCGGCGTGGCGTGCCTGCAGCGCGGCCAGTGCCGCGTCGGGGTCGGCACTGGCGGTGTCGGGCTGCAGCGCATCCGAGGCGGCCTCGGCGAACGCGCTGATCGCATCGGGCACCAGCACCTGCGCCTGGTCGATCAGGTAGCGGTGCTTGCCACCGGTCACCCGCCACACCAATGCGCGGTCGCGCGAATCGAATTCCTCCACGCCGCGCACGGTCTCGATCACTTCGGGGCCTGACAGCGACAGCCGTCCTTCCTCTGACATGATCACCGTACTGCAGCAGCGGGCGACGATGCCCATGCCACCGAAGGCGCCGTTGCCGCTGCCGATCAGCGCCACCACCGGTATCCCGGCGGCCCGCGCGCCGAGCGTGGCGCGCATGATTTCGGAAATGGCGATCAATCCCGCATTGGCTTCATGCAGGCGCACACCGCCGGTATCGAGCAGCAGCAGCACGCCATCGGGATGGGTGTCCGCCGCGCGGCGCAGCAGGCCGGTCAACTTGGCGCCATGCACCTCACCCACGCCGCCGCCCATAAATTCACCCTGCTGTGCGGCCACCAGCACGTGCTTGCCGTGCAGGCGTCCCTCACCGACGACGATGCCATCGTCGAAGGCGGCCGGCTGGTCCAGCTGCGCCAGATGCGGGCTGATGGCGCGCTGGGCTGGGCCGAGAAATTCGCGGAACGATCCTGCATCAAGCAGCCCGGCGATGCGCGCGCGGGCATCGGCTTCGTAATAGCTGGTGCGCTGTGCGAGCGTCATGGCTGGCCTCCGGCAAGCAGGGTCTCGACGGCCTGGTCCAGGCGCAGGCTGACCACCGCCGGTGTAGCGCCGGCATCGTTGATCGACACGCGTACATCGCGCAGGGGATGACGCTGGGCGAAGTCGGCGATCACCGCCTGCCAGACCGTGCCGAAGCCACGTGCAGCGGTGATGATGCGCACGGTCATCGCACCGTCCAGGTCGGCCGGTTCCAGCAGGATTTCCAGGTTGCCCGAGGCCAGTACGCCCACCAGCACCGCATCGGTGGGGAAGCGCACGGGCGTCGTGCCGGCGAATCGATAGTCGAGGGTTTCCATGGCGTGGCCCTTACCAGTTGCGGAAGCGCTTGGGCGGGTCGTACAGACCGCCGGACCAGCGCACCAGGTCTTTCACCGAACGCGCGGCAAGAAGATCGCGGCTGGCATCGCGCACGTTGATGCCGAGATCGTCCGGGCGGCGGATCACTCCGCGGTCGCGCAGGTTTTCCACCATGGCGCGGTCGCGTCCCCTGCCCACGGCGGTATAGCCGGCCACGCCGCGGATCGCCTGCTCGCGTTCTTCCGGGCTGCGGCACAGCAGCAGGTTGGCGATGCCTTCTTCGGTCAGTACATGACTGACATCGTCGCCATAGATCATCACCGGCGGCAGCGGCATGTTGGCGCGCTCGGCCAGCTCCCAGGCGTCGAGGCGCTCGACGAAGGCCGGCGCCATATGCTCGCGGAAGGTTTCCACCATCTGCACCACCAGCTTGCGGCCACGCGGCATTTCGCCCGGGCGCGCCGCCTGCTGGCCCGCTTTGATCCAGGCGTCGCTGGCATGGCGGCGGCCGCGTGCATCAGAACCCATGTTGGGTGCACCACCAAAGCCGGCGATGCGGTCGCGGGTGGCGGTGGAGCTGTTGCCTTGCAGGTCGATCTGCAGGGTGGAGCCGATGAACATGTCGCAGGCATACAGTCCTGCAGTCTGCGAGAACGCACGGTTGGAGCGCATCGAACCGTCGGCGCCGGTGAAGAACACATCCCCACGCGCAGCGATGTACTTCTCCATGCCCAGTTCCGAGCCGAACGAGTGCACCGATTTGACGAAACCCGATTCGATGGCGGGAATCAGCGCCGGGTGCGGATTCAGCGCCCAGTGCTGGCAGATCTTTCCCTTCAGCCCCAACGATTCGGCGTAGGTGGGCAGCAGCAGTTCGATGGCTGCGGTATCGAAACCGATGCCGTGGTTGAGCCGGTTCACCCCGTACTCGGCGTAGATGCCCTTGATCGCCATCATCGCCATCAGCACCTGGATCTCGGAGATCTGCGCCGGGTCGCGGGTGAACAGCGGTTCGATGTGATTCGGGCGCGGCGCCTGCACCACGAAGTTGACCCAGTCGGCGGGGATATCGACGCGGGGAAGGGTGTCGACGATTTCATTGACCTGGGCGATGACGATGCCGCCACCGAACGCCGTAGCTTCGACGATCACCGGCGTGTCCTCAGTGTTCGGACCGGTGTAGAGGTTGCCGTGGCGGTCGGCCGCCTGCGCCGCGACCAGGGCCACGCGCGGGGTCAGGTCGATGAAGTAGCGGCCGAACAGTTCCAGGTAGGTGTGGATGGCGCCGATCTGGATGCGGCCCTCGGCCACCAGGTTGGCCAGCCGCACCGACTGCGGCCCGGAGAAGGAGAAGTCCAGCTTCGAGGCAATGCCGCGCTCGAACACATCCAGGTGCGAGGGCAGCGACAGCACCGACTGCACCATGTGCAGATCATGCACCCGTGCCGGGTCCAGGTCGGCCAGCGCCTGGGCGAGGAAGTCGGCCTGCTTCTGGTTGTTGCCCTCCAGGCAGACCTTGTCGCCCGGCTCCAGCAGCGCGTGCAGCAGATCGGCGATGTCGCCGGCCGCCACCTCGTGGCCCTTGGCCCATGGCGCGGCGCGTTCCAGCCGCGCCTGGCGGCCCCGCTCCAGCGTGTCCCAACTCGGGTTCATCGACGGACTTCCGAATGGCGTTGGGATAATTACTCCATAATTACGGAGGGGTGTGCAACCCGCAGTGCAGCAAAGAAAAGGCCCGCGCGGTGGCGGGCCCATTCAGGTGGGCCACGACCGTGGGTCGTGGCGGAGCGTCAGAAGCGTGCCGACCAACGGTCGGCACCCACCCCCAACAGTGGGCACCCACCCCCAACGGTCAGCACCCACCCCCAGCAGTGGGCACCCCCCAATGGTCGGCACCCACCGTTCCCGGGGGGCTCAGAACTTCCAGCGCAGGCTGGCCGCCACGAAGCGCGGTTCGCCGTAGTTGTTGTAGTCCAGGTTGGCCCAGTAGGTCTTGTCCAGCGCGTTGCGCACGCTCAGCGTCGCCGTCCAGTTGTCGCTGATGCGGTAGTTGGCGTTGAACTGCACCAGCGCATACGCCGGCTGGTTCACCGTCACCGTGCCGCCGAGCGGGTAGGGGATGTTGTAGCCCTGCACCTTGCTCTGCCACTGCACGCCACCGCCGATGCTCAGGCGTTCCAGCGCGCCGCGCAGCTGCAGCTGGGTGTTGAGCTGCAGCAGGTCTTCGGCCGGGTTGGCGTACAGCAGATCGGTGGCCGCACGGGTCACCTTGACGTGGGTATAGCCGGCATTGACCGTCCAGCCCGGCAGGATCTCGCCGTTGACGTCCACCTCCCAGCCGCGCGCCTTGGTGCCGTTGACCCCGATGTAGGCCGAGCTGCCGTCGCTGAGTGAGCCTTCCGGCACGCTCATGTCACGCACCGCGTAGTTGTCCTGCTTGGCTTCGAACACCGCCGCGTTGGCGGTCAGGCGACCGTCGAACCACTGCGTCTTCAGGCCCGCTTCCAGGTTGGAGCCCTGCACCGGCGCCAGCAGGTTCTCATTGCGGTCCTTGTAGTTCTGCGGGTTGAAGATCTCGGTGTAGCTGGCATAGGCCGCCACGTTCGGGGTGATGTCGTACACCAGGCCCACGTACGGGGTGATTTCATCGCTCACCTTGTACGCGCCGCTGGTGGCGGTGTAGGCGCCGGCCGCGTTGTAGGCGCGGGTCTGGGTCTGCCAGCGGCTCAGGCGTGCGCCGGCGATCAGCGCCAGCGGATCGGCCAGGCGCAGGCGGGTGGCCAGGTAGAAGCCGCTCTGCGTGGTCTTGGCCACGCGGCGTGCGCCGGTGAGGGTGTAGGTGACTTCGGAGATGTCGCCATCCCAGGTGTGCACGTTGGGAATGTAGTAGCAGCGCTCGCTGCCGCAACGAGCCCAGTCACGCGGATAGTTCAGCGCAAGGGTGTTGGTGGTGCCTTCCAGGTCGGCCCACTGCGCGCCCACGGTCACGTCGTGCTGCTGGCCCCACAGGTTGAAGGTGCCGGTCAGGTAGGCGTCGACGTTGCGGCGGGTGTCTTCCGAATCGCCGGCGGCGGTGCGCAGGTAGATGCCCGCGCCGGTCACCGGGTCGGGATTGCCGGTGCCGTACAGGCGCATGTTCTGCACGTTGCCACGCGTGTAGGCGGTGTTGATCTTCAGCAGCCAGTTGTCACCGAAGCGCTGCTCCAGGTTGGCGAACACCGTGCTGGTCTCGCGCTGCCAGTAGCTCCACTTCGGTGCCAGGTTGGTCGAGCGCGGCAGATGGGCGAAGTTGCCCTGGCTGTCGAAGAACGGCACGGTGCCCCAGGTCGAGCCCACCGGGTTGTTGTCCTGGGTCTGGTAGCCGACGGTCACCGTGGTGCTGTCGGTCACATCGCCTTCCAGCACGGCCATGCCGGCCATCTTGTTCTCTTTGTAGCGGTCGTAATAGAAATCGCGATCGGTGTAGGCGGCGACCACGCGGCTGCGGAAGCGGCCGTCGGTGGTCAGCGGCGCGGTCACGTCAGCTTCCATGCGGCGGTAGTCCCAGCTGCCGGCGCTGACCGAGAACGAAGCGTCGAACTCCTTGCCCGGGCGCTTGCGCAGCAGGTTCACCGTGGCCGACGGCACACCCGCGCCGCTGAGCAGGCCGTTGGCGCCGCGGATCACTTCCACCCGGTCATAGAAGGCGGTGTCGTATTCCTGGTTGGTCGAGCCGCTGTAGGTGGGAATGCCATCCACCTGGAAATCGGTGATGGCAAAACCACGCGCGTAGTACAGCGGGCGCTGGGTGTCATAGAAGGACACGCTGACGCCGGTGACATTGCGCATCACGTCGTTGAGGCTGAACAACGATTCGTCCTGCAGGCGCTGCAGGCCGATCACCGTGGACGACTGCGGCGTTTCCTGCAGGGTGATCGGCAGGCGGGTGGTGCTCGATGGCGGCGCGGACTGCTCGGCGCGCACGCTCACCCGGTCCAGGGTCTTGGCATCGGAGGCGTCGGCAGCGACCTCGGCCAATGCCGACGGCGCAGCCAGGGTGAGGCAGGACAGCAGGGCAGCGGGCAGCAGCGCACGGCGGGGCAGGCGGCTGGGGAAAATCTGGGTCATGGCGGGCTCGAAGCGTAGAGGCGGGGAAGGGGCGGCAACAGTCGTCCAGCACCCGGGGCGGCGGCTTCGGGCACGTCAGGTCCATCTGGGAGGGGCGCGGTCACTGCGCAGGACGCAAATGTAAATAATTCTTAACAACATTACAATTCGCGTCATTGCGCAGGGACTTTCAGGCGCGCAGCAAGCGTCAGGGTGGGGCCGGATCCCACTGCCGCAGGCACTGGGCCCTGGTCCTGCGAGGGGCCTCCCGGAACGGGGCAGAGCCCTCCCGTGCGGGAGGGCTCCGCCCCGTCGCCGCGCGCAAACGCAGACGGCCACCCGAAGGTGGCCGTCCGCAGGCATCCGCCAAGCGCAGGCTTACAGCGCCTGCAGCTCTTCGTTGGCGTTGCGCTTTTCCTTGGCCGGGGCCGGCGCCGGCGCGGCCGTCGGTGCCAGTGCAGGCGTCGTACCTGCTTCCACCGGAACCTCCAGGTAGGGCAGGTGCAGGGTCTGGCTGGTCAACGTGCGGATCTCGTTGGTCAGCGCGGCACTTTCGTTGAGCTTGCGGCCGTACGAAGGAACGATCTCGCGCAGGCGGGCTTCCCAACCGGCCTTCATCTGTTCCGGGAAGGCCTTGGCCATCAGGTCCAGCATGATCGGCGGCGAGGTCGAAGCGCCCGGCGAGGCACCCAGCAGCGCAGCGAGGGTGTGGTCCTTGTCGGTCACGATCTCGGTACCGAACTGCAGCACCGCGCCCTTCAGCGGATCACGCTTGATGATCTGCACGCGCTGGCCGGCGGTGACCAGCTTCCAGTCGCCCGGCTTGGCATTGGGGAAGTACTTGACCAGTTCGGCCTGGCGATCGGCATCGTTCAGGCGCGCCTGGCCCATCAGGTACTGCACCAAGTCCAGGTTGTCCTTGCCCACTTCCAGCATCGGGCCGACGTTGTTGTGGTTGACCGAGGAATACAGGTCCCACCACGAGCCGTGCTTGAGGAACTTGGTGCTGTACAGCGCGAACGGCCCGAACAGGACCACCGGCTTGCCATCCAGCTTGCGCGCATCCAGGTGCGGCACCGACATCGGCGGCGAACCGGTCTCGGCCATGCCATAGGCCTTCACGCCATGGCGCGAGGTCACGTCCTGGCCCTGGAAGGCGAGGAACTGGCCGCCCACCGGGAAGCCGGCGTAGTCCTTCGATTCCGGGATGCCCGACATCTGCAGCAGCTTCAGCGCCGCGCCACCGGCACCGATGAACACGAAGCGGGCGTGGGTGGTCGATTCGGTGCCGGCCTTGAGGTCCTTCACCGTCACGTTCCAGCTCTTGTCCGCGTTCTGCCGCAACGCGCTGACCTCGTGGTTGAGGTGCAGGCCGAAGTTCGGGCTGTGCTGCAGGCCGGCGGTCAGCTGGCGGGTGATGACGCCGAAGTTGACGTCGGTGCCCAGCGGCATCCACGTTGCGGCAACCTTCTGCTTCGGGTCGCGGCCTTCCATCAACAGCGGTGCCCACTGCTTGATCTGCGCCGGGTCCTCGGAGTACTGCATGCCGTAGAACAGCGGGTTCTTCACCAGCGCCTGCTGGCGCTTGTGCAGGTAGGCGATGTTGTCATCGCCCCAGACGAAGCTCATGTGCGGGGTCGGGTTGATGAAGTCGCTGGGCTGGCTCAGCCGCCCTTCCTTCACCTGGTGCGACCAGAACTGGCGCGAGACTTCGAACGATTCGGCGATGCCGACCGCGCGCTTGGTCTCGATGCTGCCATCGGGCAGTTCCGGGGTGTAGTTCAGTTCGGCGAATGCCGAGTGGCCGGTGCCGGCGTTGTTCCAGCCGTCCGAGCTTTCACCGGCGACGCCGTCGAGGCGCTCGTAGACCTGGATGTTCCAGTCCGGCTGCAGTTCCTGCAGGTAGGTGGCCAGGGTGATGCTCATGATGCCGGCGCCGACCAGCACGACATCGACGGGCTTGTCGTTGTTCGCGGCAGGCACCGAGCGCTGGGTCAGCGGCCAGTACAGGAACAGTGCGGCGACCAGCAACAGCAGCACGAGCAGGGCGAGTAGGGCCTTGCCAAATTTCTTCATAGGGGCGGAATCGTTGGCGGGGGGAAGGGGTCAGGATGCGCAAGAAGCAGGGAAAGAGCGTGAAGAAACAACGCCTTGCAGCATTCCATTGGCGATTTTAACCGCTTCTGGTCCGATTTTGATGCAACGCAGCATCCGACGGCTCGCGGCACCCTCACCCGGTAGCGCCGGGCCATGCCCGGCGATGCCCTCGATCACGCCAGCTCAAGGATCTCGTCACCGGCCTCATCGATCTCGCCGGTCGCCTTCCAGCCCAGGTGCCGGTAGAAGCCATGGGAACGCGAACGCGGGTCCGCCGAGCAGGCCAGGAACAGGCGGTTGTGGCCGGCTTCGCGGGTCAGGCTGACCACCTCCTGCAGCAGTTGCCGGCCGATGCCACGGTTCTCGAATTCCGGCAGCAGGGCCAGCACCAGCACCTCGCCGCTTTCGCGGTCGGCAAAGCAGTAGCCGGCCATCTGCTGGCCCTCGCAGGCAACGCGGCCAATCGAATCGCCATCGGCGATGCCGGCGGCCCAGCTCTCTTCGTTGATGCCCAGTTCGGCCAGCTGCGCGGCGCTGAAGGCGTTCTCGCGGGTGCGCCCGCGCAGGTCGATGCAGGCGGCAGCATCATCGGGGAGGGCGTTGCGGTAGTGGATCGTCATCTGGGAAACCTGTGGTCGAACGGAACCACATGATTGTGGACGACCCGCATGGAGATTGGATGGAGAGACGGGCAGCGCTCTTCATTCACTGCCGATGGTGAAGTACTCCGCCGCGAAGTAGCCCAGTTGATAGACCAGCGTCGCTGCGGCCAGCACAAGCTGGATGCGCGCGCTGCGCAGATGCCATCCCAGCGCGGCAACGATGAGCATCAGCGCCGTGTGCAGTGGGTAGGCATCACCCAGCAGTCGCCATCGGCTTCCCCCTTTGATCGCGGTATCCACAAGGTCCAGAAGCGTCAATATCGCGATCACCCCGAAGATCCAGCGTCGCCGCTGCATCAGGTAGTGGCCGTAACTGCCGTAGTCGCGCAGGTCGTCGGGAAACAGCAGCGCGCACAGCAGGAACCAGGTCGCGCAGTAGGTGATCACGAACAGATAGGTTTCAAACGTCCAGCGGTGTACTTCAACCAGGCGGAATTCCCACCACCAGAAGGTCACCAGCGATACCAGCGTCCAGACCACCCAGCACAGGTGCAGCGCCGAACAGCCACGCCGCTGTGGGTGTTCGATGATCTGCGCCAGCCCCTTCAACAGGGTGGTGATGGACAGGCCGAGGATGATCCCCATCACCACGCGGATATGCAGGAATACCGGTTCGGTTTCCATCGGTCAGCCCCCTCGTCGGTTGCACCGATGCTTGCATGAAAAGGGGGCGGAGGGGATCAAGGCGTTTGTAGCACAAGCGACTTGATCCTCTCCGTCCCCTCTTCAGCGCCTGCGCTGCACCAGTGCCGAGGCGGCGTCCAGCACCGCCCTGGTCAGCAGCGCCATCGTCTGCACATCGCCCTTCCAGTGCTGCCAGTACAGCGGTACGTCTTCCCACGCGCGCTGCCGCACGTACACCAGGCGCCCGGCATCCAGATGGCGCTTCACCAGCGGCAGCGGGTTCATCGTCCAGCCCAGCCCGCCCAGATTGGCCTGCACGAAGGCGCGGGTGGAGGGAATCCACCACGTCGGCGCGGTGCTGGGCAGGTCGGCGCCGGCCATGCGCCGGGCAAAGCGTGACTGCATGTCGTCCTTGCGGTTGAACACCAGCACCGGTGCCTGCGCCAGCGCCTGTGCGGTCACGCCCTTGGCAAAGTGCTGCTCGCGGAACTCCGGCGTACAGGTGGCGGCGTAGCGGATGCTGCCCAGCGCGTGGATCTGGCAGCCCTGCACCGGCTCGTCCAGGGTGGTCACTGCCCCCAGCACGGTGCCCTGGCGCAGCAGTTCGACGGTGTGGTCCTGGTCCTCCACCCGCAGGTCCAGGGTGGTGCCGGTGCCCTGCGCGAACTGCTGGGCGGCCTGTGGGAACCAGGTCTCCAGGCTGTCGTGGTTCACCGCTACGGGGATGCTGGCCTGCGGCAGGTCCTCGTCGGCCAGGCCCATCCGGTGCAGCGCGTCGTGCTCCAGCAGGGCGGTCTGCTCGGCCAGCTGCACCAGCAACTGGCCCTCGGCAGTCGCGGTCGCAGGCGTGCCGCGCTTGACCAGCAGGCGGCCGATGCGGTCTTCCAGTGCCTTGACCCGCTGCGAGATGGCCGAGGGGGTGACGTTGAGCGACTGCGCGGCACGGTCGAAGCTGCCTTCGCGGATGACCGCAGCCAAGGCCCGCAGCTGGGCATGGTCGATGCGCATGGCGATTAAGCTCCGCTAATGTTGGTTTAGTAAGTTTAGCTCGTCTTTTCTATGTTGCGGCGCGACAATGGCGCCCGTTCCGGTGCTGTCCGCCTTCGCGAGGCACCGCTCCCCCCAAGCAAGACAAGGTAGTGAATCCCATGTTCTCGGTCATCTCCGCCAGCACCGGCCTTGGTGCCTGGTTCAGTGGTGCGGCTACCGGCATCGGCCTGTTTGCCGTGGTCGGCGCCCAGAGCGCCTTCATCCTGCGCCAGGGCATCCTGCGCAAGCACATCGTGCCGGTGGTCGCCACCTGCGCGGCCATCGATGCAATCTTCATCTTCGCCAGCGTGGCCGGCCTGCGCACGCTCACCACCGCGCTGCCGTGGCTGACCACCGCCGTCCTCTGGACCGGTGTGGCCTTCCTGGCGTGGTATGCGATGAAGTCGGCACGCCGTGCGATCGCCGGTGGCGGTGGCATGGGCGAAGCGGACAGCGATGACGGCAGCCGTCGTGCAGTGCTGATGGCGGCAGTCGGCTTCTCGCTGATCAACCCGCACTTCTGGCTGGACATGATGGTGATCGGCTCCATCGCCGAGAACTTCGGTAATGCGCGCATGGCCTTCGCGGCCGGCGTGGTCACCGCCAGCTGCCTGTGGCTGACCGCGCAGGGCCTGGGCGCGCGCCTGCTGGCACCGCTGTTCACCAAGCCCAGCACCTGGCGCGTGCTGGACGGCACCATCGCGGTGATCCTCAGCATCCTGGCCCTCACTCTGGCAGTGCGCGGGGTCCATTGACCCGGCGCACGCCCCCCGAACCCACGTCCTTACTCTCTCTCCAAGGTAGTGGCAACGACGGCACCGGCAACGGTGCCGTCGTTTTTTCTGCCCACTGGCGGCGCGGCCGCTGGCCTGCCTAGAATCGGCCAGCCGGGACAAGGCGTCCAGGCGCAAGGGGGGAAGGATGCGCAGGTATGGGTTGGCCGCCATCATCGTGGCAGGGATGTCGTGGGGAACCGCCGCTGCTGTTGATCTGGACGCTTACGTGCGGCCGGACAAGTTCGAGGACGTCGTGCTTTCCCCGGGTGGCAACTATCTGGCCGCAACCGTTCCCGGCGACGGCTTCACCGCTGTGGTCATCCTGCGCACCGACGACGACACGCCTGTGGGCAGTCTGCGGCCGCCGCGCAATTCCCACGTCATCGACATGCACTGGGTCAACGACGAACAGGTGATGTTCGGCCTTGCCCAGAAGTTCGGCACCCGCGACGCACCCTGGGCCACTGGCGAATTGATGACACTCGACGCCCGCAGCGGGCGTCCTGAGTTGCTGGTCGGCTATCGCCAGCTCGGCCTTCGTCTGCGGCCCAGATACCTGGACGCCGTTGCGGCATTCCTCAGCGATGACCTGCCTGACGACGATGACCACGTGGTGATCGCGGTCGGCGGTTCGCGCCTGGATGCCAACGGCTACGCCGCGCGGCTCGAGTTGGCCACCGGCAAGCAGCACCTGTTGGTGCGTCCGCCACTGCCGGGTGCCACCTACACCGTCGATGGCCAGGGGCAGGTCCGGTTCGCGCGGGGCGTCGGTGCAGACAGTGGCAGCCGGCTCTACCACCGCTTCGGTGGCGGCGACTGGATGCTGGTCAACGATGAGAAGCGCAGTGGCCGCGTCGACGTGCCACTGGGTTTTTCCGCCGACGGCCAGGTGGCCTACCTGCAGAGCGAGCAGGCCACGGGGCCCGATGCCATCGTCAGCTGGAACCCGGTCACGCAGGAGCGCAGGGTTGTCCTGCGCGACGATGTGGTCGATCCGGCACGGGTGATCCGCCGTCCAGGTAGCAGGGTGCCGGTCGGCGCACTGTTCCTGGGCGACACCCCGCGCACCCGCTTCTTCGATGAAGCATCGGCCGAAGCGCGGCAGTACCGCAGCCTGGAGGCGGCGTTCCCCGGGCGGGCGGTGTTCATCACCTCCAGTACCCGTGATGGACGAAAGCTGCTTCTGGAAACCTGGTCCGGTGCCAACCCGGGCGAGTTCTACCTTTATGACGTCGACCGCAGACAGGCGCACTTCGTGCTTGCCCGCAGCGAATGGATCGACCCGACTGCGACCGCATCGGTGCGGTCCATCAGAGTGAAGGCACGCGACGGACTGGACCTGCATGGGTTTCTGACCGTGCCGCACGGTAGTACCGGCCGCGACCTGCCGATGGTGGTGCTGCCCCATGGTGGCCCCATCGGCGAGTACGACGACGGCCGTTTCGCGCATGAGACGCAGTTGCTCGCAGCGGCCGGGTATGCCGTGCTGCAGGTGAATTTCCGCGGGTCCGGCAACTTCGGCCGTGCCCACATGCGTGCGGCAGTGCGGCAATGGGGCCGCGCCATGCAGGATGACGTGACCGATGCAACGCGCTGGGCCATCGCCGAGGGCATCGCCGACAGCAGACGCATCTGCATCTACGGTGCCAGCTACGGTGCCTACGCAGCAATGATGGGGCCCGTACGCGAGCCGGGGTTGTACCAGTGCGCGGCAGGCTACGTGGGCGTCTACGACCTGCCGTTGATGTACACCCGTGGCGATGTGGGCAACAGCCGTTCCGGCGTGGCCTATCTGCAGCAGTGGCTGGGCGATCCGGCCTCGCTGGGTGAGGTGTCGCCGGTTGCGTTGGCAGATCGCATCAAGGTGCCGGTATTCCTGGCCGCTGGTGGTGAGGATGCGCGTGCGCCCATCCAGCACAGCAAGCGGCTGCAGGCCGCGCTGGAACGGGCCGGTTCACCGGTGGAAACCCTGTATTTCCGCACCGAAGGCCATGGCTTCTACACCCAGGCGCATCGCAGCGAGTACTACGGACGCCTGCTCGCGTTCCTGTCGCGCAGCCTGGGGGGAGCCACCGCACAAACGCAGGCCAGCGGTGATGCGCAGAAGGCGCCCTGAGTCTGGCGATGGCGCGCTCGTCACTGGCGCCGCCATCGTCGGCCTGCCTAGAATCGGCAAATCTGGACAGGGTGTCCGGCAGGGAGGGGGAAGGATGCGCAGGACTGTATTTGCCGCGCTGCTGTGCGCGGTGGTGGGCGGGACGTCGGCGGGTACCGGCGGGGTGGACCTGGAGAAGTACCTGAAACCGGAGTCATTCTCGGACATCAAGCTGTCGCCGGGAGGCGACTATGTGGCCGGCACCGTGCCGCTGGACGATTCCACCGCGCTGGTCATCCTGCGTACGTCCGACCGCAAGCCTGCGGGTGTGTTTCGGCCGCAGGCGAAGAACCATGCCAACAGTTTCGAATGGGTAAGCAATGATCGCCTGCTGGTCGGCCTTGCCGAGAAGCTGGGCGCGCTGGATACCCCGCAACCGACCGGCGAACTCTACGGCGTCAATGTCGATGGCAAGGGCGGCGAACTGCTGGTCGGCTACCGCGTGCAGGGGCGCGGGCTGGGCACGCGCATCCAGCCGAAGAAGGTGGAGGACGTCGCGGCGTTCCTCACGGACGAGCTGCCCGGCGATGACCGCAATGTACTGATCGCGGTGTGGCCGTTTGCCGATGATCCCTATACCCGCGTGGAGCGGCTGGATGTGGTCAGCGGACGCCGCGTGCGCGTTTCCGGCTCACCGGTGCAGCGCGCCGGTTTCACCACCGATGACAAGGGTGAAGTGCGTTTTGCGCTGGGTGCGGCGTCGGACAACGTCAACAAGCTGTACTACCGCGCGGGCACCAATGCGCAGTGGTCACTGGTCAATGACGAGTCACTCAGCCACAGGATCGAGGGCGCGCTGGGCTTCTCCGAGGATGGCACGCTGGCTTATCTGCAGGTCGAGCAGCCCAGCGGCCCCGACGCCATCGTCAGCTGGAATCCGCAGACGGGCGAAAGGCATGAGGTGCTGCGCGATGCGGTGGTTGATCCTTCCGCGATCATCCGTCGCCCGGGCACCCGCGTGCCCGTAGGTGCGCTGTACCTGGGGGATGTACCGCGCACCCGGTTCTTCGATGAAAAGGGCGCCGATGCCCGACAATACCGCAGCCTGGAAGCGGCGTTCGGTGGCCCGGTGTACATCACCTCCAGCACCCGCGATGGCGGCAAGGTGGTGGTGCAGACCTGGTCGGGCAGCAATCCCGGCGATTTCTACCTGTTCGATACCCGCGCCAAGGCCGCCGAACATCTGGTCAGCCGCAGCGAGTGGATCGATCCCAAGCTGGCTGCCAGCGTGCGTCCGTTCTCGTTGAAGGCGCGCGACGGGACGACACTGCATGGCTTCCTGACGTTGCCCAACGGCAGCAGCGGCCGCAATCTGCCAATGGTCGTGTTGCCGCACGGCGGCCCCTTCGGCGTGTTCGATGAAGGCAGCTACAGCAGCGAGCCACAGATGCTGGCAGCCGCAGGGTATGCGGTGCTGCAGGTCAACTTCCGTGGTTCGTCCAATTATGGGCGCGCCTTCGCCCAGGCGGGTGCGAAGCAGTGGGGCGCGGCTATGCAGGACGATGTGACCGACGCCACGCGCTGGGCCATCGCCGAGGGCATCGCCGACAGCAAGCGCATCTGCATCTATGGCGCCAGTTACGGTGCGTACGCGGCGATGATGGGGCCGGTACGCGAGCCGGGGCTGTACCAGTGCGCGGCCGGCTATGTCGGCGTGTATGACCTGCCGCTGATGTTCACTGGGGAGGCGCAGTTGAGCGATTCGGCCATGCTTTGGCAGCGCGATTGGGTGGGTGATCCGAAGACACTGGGTGCCAGTTCGCCGGTGAACCTGGCCGCACAGGTGAAAGTGCCGGTGTTTCTTGCTGCGGGCGGCGAAGACGCACGCGCGCCGATCAAGCACACCGAGCGCATGGAGGCGGCATTGAAGAAGGCGGGCTCGCCGGTGGAAAGTCTGTATTACCGTACCGAAGGCCACGGCTTCTACCGGCCCGAGCATCAGCGCGAGTACTACAGCAAGCTGCTCGCCTTCCTGTCACGCAGTCTGGGCGGCAACACCGCCAGCGCCACCGCAGGTGCTGACAAGGCGCCGTAAGGAAATCCAGCCGCAGCCAGCGGACCCGATGCCGGGCAGGGGATGCCCGGCTTCAAGGAGGAAGTGATGAAGCATGCAAAGGTGCTGGCCGCATTGATGGCCATCTGCGGCGCCGCTGGGGTGGAGGCTGCGGAAGTTTCGCTGGACGGCTATGTGCGTCGTGCGGAGTTCAATGACATCCAGCTCTCGCCTACCGGCGAATACATTGCCATGACCTTGCCGCTGGAGGGCGCGACCGCCGTGGCGATCCTGCGTACCGACACGATGGAGCTGGTCGGCAATTTCCGACCGCCGCGCAACAATCACGCCGCCGAGGTCGACTGGGTGAGTGACACCCGCCTGCTCATCGGCCTGGCCGAGAAATGGGGGCCACTGGACCAGCCACGGCCGACGGGCGAACTGTATGCCATCGATGCCAATGGCAAACGTGGTGATCTTCTGGTCGGCTATCGCGCCCGCCCGGATGAGCCCGGCTTCGTGACCGGACGGGTGCCCGAGCAGGTGGCTGCGTTCCTGGCCGATCCGCTGGCTGCCGACGAGCGCAACGTGTTGATCTCGCTGTGGCCATTCGCCAACGACACCAATACGCGGTTGGAACGGATGGATGTCATCACCGGGCGCCGCATACCGGTCTCGCGTTCACCGGTGCAGCGCGCGACGTTTACCACCGACAATCAAGGTGAACTGCGCTTCGCCCATGGTGCCGCCGCCGACAACGTCAACAAGCTCTACTATCGCCAGGACCGCGATCAGTGGACCCTGGTCAACGACGAAGGCAGCAGCCATCGCATCGAACGCCCGATCGGCTTCTCCGCCGACAATCGGCTGGCCTACCTGGTGGTGGAGCGGGCCCGCGGCCCCGATACGGTGGTCAGCTGGGATCCGGTCAGCGGAGAACGGCGTACGCTGCTGCAGGACGACACCGTCGACCCCACCCGCGTGGTCTACCAGCCCGGCACGCGCGTGCCGGTGGGTATCCAGTTCGTCGGCGCCGTCACGCGCACCGCCTTCTTCGATGAGCAGTCGCCGACCGCCAGCACCCAGCGCAGGCTTGAAAAGGCGTTTCCCGGGCAGGTCGTGAGCCTGCTCACCGGCACCCGCGACAACGCGCGCCTGCTGGTGAAGGTGAGCTTTGCGACCAATCCCGGCGACTATTTCCTGTACACCACCGCCACCCGCAACGCCGCGTTCCTCACCAGCCGCCATCGCTGGTTTGATCGCGATGGCGGTGCCAGCGTTCGCCCGATCACCCTGGCTGCGCGGGACGGCCTGCCGCTGCATGGCTTCCTGACCCTGCCCAGGGGCAGTGATGGCCACAACCTGCCGATGGTGGTGGTCCCGCATGGTGGCCCGATCGGCGTGTTCGATGATGGTGGTTTCGAGCGCGAGAACCAGTTGCTGGCCGACGCCGGCTACGCGGTGCTGCAGGTCAACTTCCGCGGCTCGGGCAACTACGGCCGTGCACATACCCAGGCCGCTGCCCGGCAATGGGGCCGCGCGATGCAGGACGATGTGACCGACGCCACCCGCTGGGCGATCAGCCAAGGCATCGCCGACAGCGCACGCATCTGCATCTACGGTGCCAGCTACGGTGCGTACTCGGCCATGATGGGCGCTGTGCGCGAGCCGGGGCTGTACCGCTGCGCGGCCGGCTACGTCGGGGTGTACGACCTGCCGTTGATGTTCAAACGGGGCGACATCCAGGATCGCGCCTCCGGCGTGACCTATCTACAGGAGTGGCTGGGTGATCCGGCCACCCTGGCGGCAGTGTCGCCGGTGAATCTGGCGGCGAGTATCAAGGTGCCGGTGCTGCTGGCCGCTGGTCGCGAAGACCTGCGTGCGCCGGTACAGCACACCGAACGCATGGAAGCGGCGTTGAAACAGGCCGGCGTGCCGGTGGAAGCGGCGTACTACGCGCGCGAAGGCCATGGCCTGTACAGCGAAGCGAACCAGCGCGACTACTACACGCGGCTGTTGGCCTTGCTTTCACACAGCCTTGGTGGGGCGACCGCAGCCCCACCGTCGGCACTACCGGACGGCATGCGCAAGGCGCCCTGAGTGGACGGCGACGGGCGCATAAGCGCCCGTCGCCCGGTACTTCAGCGGAAGCGATAGCCGAACTGAAGGTCGGCACGCACATCGCTTTCACCCCACTGGCGCAGGCTGGACAACTGCGCGCCGAAGCCCAGGTTCGATGCCGGGTAGTTCAGGCCCAGCTGCAGCCGGTGGTCCAGGCCGCTGCGGCGCACGCCGGGCAGGGTGAAGGCATTGTCCGATGCGCCCAGCAGGTACGCAGCGCGCGCCTGCTCGCGCAGGGCCAGCGGCCGGCTGGCGGCCACGTCGGCCTGCAGTTGCCACTGCGTGCCGAGCGCGCGCTGGAACGCGCTGCCCACTTCCAGCTGCATGCCCTGCAGGCGGCCCGCGGCCACCGCCAGGCCGAAGCCGCTGGCATGCTGTTCGTGGAAGGCGCCTTCACGCTGGTCGAAGGCGCTGGCCTTGATGCGCGGCTGCCATTGCACCTGGCCCAGTGCAGACGTCATGTCGAGCGTGGTGGCCAGCATCGTCCTGCCGATGCGGCGCTGGCTGTGCGCGGTCTCGCGGGTCTGGCCCCAGTCGAGCTGGCGCTGACCCTGCAGCTGGTGTTGCTCATGGCCAAGCTGGTGGCGCAGCTGCAGCGCACCCCACTGCTGGGCCAGGCCGATGCCGGCGAACTGCGAGTGCAGCCGATCCTGCCCGCTCCCTGCGGACAGGTCAGCCGACAGTGCAGCCGTGGCCAACTGCAGAATCTGGCCGCCGCGCAGCTGCAGCGCCACCTGCATCGCACCGCCATCGCCGCGCACACCGGCCGCATTGGCCTGCCCGCCACCGAAGGCCAGTGCGCGCGACTGCCCGGCCGGCTGCGCCGCCAACTGCGACCACAGTGCATCGGCATTGCTGGCCACGCGCAGCGCGCTGCCTACCAGGCTGGCACCCGACAGCTGCTGCAGCGCGCTCTGGAAGCTGCGCTGGTCGGCCACTTCCAAGCTGTGGAACAGCGCATCGTTGCGGTATGCGTTTTCCAGCGCGGAGGCGATCTGCTGCTGGTCGTCGTTGGCCAGTTCGCGGTAGTCGCGGCGCTGCATGGCCACATCCACGTTGCCCTGTTCATCACGCTCGGCCTGTGCGTGCCAGACCACACTGGCACTGCGGATGTTCTGTTCGCCTCCTTCGGCGCCGCTGACCACATCGCGCAGCACGACGTGCGAAGCGTCGGTGCCGCGGGTAAAGCCGGTGTCTACGGCAACGTCGTGCAGCTGTCCGCCGTCATGCAGCACCAGCTGGCCCGCGCTGCCGTCGGCGTTCGTGCCGACCGTGTAGCCGCGGATGCCACGCGGCGCCTGCCAGCCAAGATCACTGCCCGGGCGGTCGGCGGCGGCCGAGTCCGCGTCGGCATGCACGCCGCTGCCCTGGCCGTAGACGTTCACCACGCCATTGTTGATCAGGCGGCCGCTGCCACCCGGGGCGATCTGGAAGGCGAACGAGTCGGCGGCATGGATGTTTATCACACCGCTACGCCGGTTGTTCAGCGTTGCACTGCCATCGGACTGCATGGCGACCATGCCGCGGCCCCGGTTGTCGGTGGCCGTACCCAGGTTGATCACGCCGTCGTTGATCAGGGTGGCGCCACGCGCGCCGCGCATCGCCACCGCGCCATCGCCGGTGACGGTCAACGTGCCCTGGTTGAGCAAGGTGGCCCGCGTGCCCTCGGCATGCAGCAGGGCACTGTTGCGGGCCGAACTCTGGATGCTGGCGCCGCTGCGGTTGATGGCGTGGCTGGCATGGCTGTCCGCCACCAGGCGAAGCACGCTGCCATGGTCGCCGTCGAGCTGGATATGGCCGCGGTTGTCGAGCACATCGATCGCATCGCGATCGGTACCCCACGCACCGGTCACTGCATCGAACAAGGCACTGCCCACGGCCAGGTCGCGCGCCAGGATGCGGCCTTCGTTCTCCACTTCAGCGCGGTCGCGCAGGGCGATGCCGGTACCGCTGATGTCGAGCACGCCATTGCGGCCGTTGTCCAGGTCCGAATCCTGGGTGAAGGACCACTGGCCACCCTGTAGATGCAGCGCGCCATGGTTGTCGATGCTGGCATCACCGCTGGCCTGCACGCGCGCGCCAATGAAGTCGGCCCGGCTGAAGTTCTCCAGGCTTCCATCGGCGGCGAGCTGGAGGGCGCCCTCGACGCGTAGCACGCCATTGTTGTGCAGGTCCGCATCGCCATCGATGCGCAGGGTGCTGGCGCTTCCGACGGTAAGGCTGCCGGTATTGCGCAGCTCGCCTTCGCCCACCAGGTGCAGCGTGCCAGCCAGCAGCTGCAGGTGGCCTTCGTTGCGGGCGCGCCCGGTGATGCGGCTGGTGACCGGCTGCTGCCAGTTCACCTGGGTGCCCGCCGCGGACAGGACCTGGTTGTTGCCGAACTGGCCACCTTCCTGGCCGGGCGGCACCGTGCCACCGCCACCGCCACCGCCACCGCTGCCACCATCACCGCCGCCGCTAGCGCCGCTTGCCGCGGCGGCACCCAGGCCCAGGGCCGCCAAGCCGCCCCACCACCAGCCGGAAATGCCGGTGTCGGAATCACAGTGAACCTGGTCGGTGTCCTTGCAGGAGTCGGAGGCGTCGTCCGCGAGCGCCGGAACCGGGGCGAGCAGACAGGCCGAGATGAGCAGAGCCAGCGGAGTGCGGGCCGTAGGGGAAGAGCGCATGAAAGAAGAGAGGAAGTGGAGGGAGAGCGCATCCTGCCTCCCTCTTCGGCTGTCTCACATGCAATTTGTACGAAAGCGCTGTCGCTTTCTGCGTGGCAATAGTGAATGACGCTCCAGGGTGACGCTATTGGCCCTATTTGACCCCGTGCATCATTCTTTTCAACAGCGGCGCAGCGATGAAGGCCAGCAACGCGCAGCCCAGGCCGATCCACATCAGCAGCCAGAACAGGTGTGCATAGGCACCGGCCGCAGCGGCCATGTCCAGCGTTTCGCCTTCAGGTACGTCGATCGCCGCCAGCTTGCCGAACAGCGCGGCCAGCGTTTCGGAGAAGGCGGTCGCCAGGAACCAGGTGCCCATCATCAGGCTCATCACCCGTGGCACCGCCAGCTGGGTGACCGCCGACAGGCCGACCGGCGACAGGCACATCTCACCGCTGGCCAGCAGGAAGTAGGCCAGCACCAGCCACCACACGCTGGCCATCTCGCCGGTGGTACCGACGTGCTGCGCGGCCAGCGCCAGCGGTACGAACGACAGCGCACCGATCACCAGGCCCCAGGCCGACTTCACCGGCTTGCCCGGCTCCCAGCCGCGGCGGTCCATCCAGGTCCACAACGCGGCGAAGGCCGGCGCCAGCAGCACCAGGAACAGACCGCCGAGGTAGGTCAGCGAACCGGCGGTCTGCGGGATCACCAGGCAGTCGCGCACCAGCAGCACCAGCATCAACGCAACGATGGCGATGAAGAACGTACGCGGCGCGGACGAGCCGGGGCGACGCTCGGACAGGCGCGCGCTGACCACGAAGCCCAGCGGTGCCAGCAGCAGCGAGAGGATCGACCACGGCAGCGGAGAGCCTTCGCGGATCACCAGCGCCGGCACGATGTCCTTGGTCAGCAGGCGGTCGGTGAATGTCACCCACGAGCCATACGACTGCTCGTACATCGTGAAGAACACCAGCGCCATGAAGATCAGCACCATCAGCGCGATCATCTGCTGGCGCTGCACCGGCGTGCACTGGGTGCCGGTGAACCAGGCGAACCAGACCAGCACGCCGCCCAGCACCACCAGCATCAGCATCAGTGCCAGACTGATTTCACCGCCAAGCGCGAAGGCACCGTTGCCGGCCGCCCACATCAGCCAGGCCACCGGCAGCACGCCGATCACCGCGCACAGGTAGATCAGCCATTCGCGCGGCAGGCCCAGCACCTTCTGCTTCAACGTGGCCGGCTGCGGCGGTTCGGCGTGGCCCTGCAGGTATTTCTGGCCCCACAGGAACATCGCCAGGCCGGCGATCATGCCGATGCCGGCAGCACCGAAACCGTACTTCCAGCCGTAGACCTCGCCGAGGAACCCGCACACCAGCGAGGAGAACAGGGCGCCCAGGTTGATGCCGGCATAGAACAGCGAGAAGCCCGAGTCGCGGCGCGGATCGTCCTGCGGGTAGAGCTTGCCGACAATGGTGGAGATGTTCGGCTTGAGGAAGCCGACGCCCATGATGATCAAGGCCAGCGACAGGTAGGTCACTGCCAGCGCCGAGGTGTCGCGCACTACTTCACCATTGACCCGGTACGCCGCGTGGCCTTCGAAGGCCATGCCCAGATGGCCCAGCACCAGCAGGATGCCACCGAACAACACCGCCCGGCGCATGCCCAGCCAGCGGTCGGCCAGCATGCCGCCGAACACCGGGATGCAGTACACCAGGCCGCCATAGGCACCGAGCAGGTCCAGCCCGGCCTTGTCGCCGAACAGGTGGTATTTGGTGAGATACAGCAGCAGCAGCGCCTTCATGCCGTAGAAGGAGAAGCGCTCCCACATTTCGGTGAAGAAGCAGACGTAGACGCCCTTGGGATGACCCAGGAAGTCGTCGGAAGCGATAGCAGTGGAATTCATCGCGGAATTATAGGCCCGCGCCCGCTTTCAGTAGATCCACGCCATGCGTGGATGGCCGCCCCGGTGCATGGTCTACAGATACCGCAACCAGGCCAGGTCGCGTCGCCGTGCCTTGAACCGCGCGAACGCCCGCGTCGGTGGGTACAGCACCACCGCCAGTGCGCAGGCCACCAGCAGCAGGCCGGCCACCGAGTCCAGTGCATACAGGCAACCGTGGGTCGGGCCCCAGGTCTTCAGCGCGGCCAGGTACAGCAGCTTCAGCACGTACAGGTGCAGCAGGTAGAAGAACATCGGCGCTGCGCCGATATCGGCCAGCGGCCGCAGCGCGCGCGCCAGCGGCGGCCACTCATACAGCCGCAACAGCAGCAGGCCCACGCCCAGGGTCAGCAGCAGGAACTGCAGCGAGGGCGGGTACTTGGTGATGTTGAACACGCTCATCCACGTGCGCAGCGTGGTCTGCTGGTACTGCCAGGGCGCATCGCCATAGTCGTTGGCGAAGCGCAGCAGGACGAAGGCGGCCAGCGCGCCCAGCCCGACCCACAGCAACCGCTGCCGGCGCTGTTCCGGATCGCTGCCGACGCCGAACCACGGCGCCATCAGGTAGCCCAGCGCGATCACCCCGATCCATGGCAGCACCGGGTAGGAGGTGCGCAGGCTCAACGGCCCAGCCTCGATCCAGTCGCGCTGGTGCAGCACTTTCCACAGCACCGCCACCGCGCCGTCGCCCTGCACGCGTACGCCATCCAACAGGTTGTGGCCAACCACCAGCGCTACCGCCAGCACCGCCAGCACCGGCCGCGGCAGCCACAGCAGGCCGGCCAGCGCGATCATGCTCAGGCCGATCGCCCAGATCACCTGCAGGTACACCGTGTCCGGCGGGAACTGGAAGGTCCAGGCGAAGTTGACCAGGGTCAGTTCCAGCACCACCAGGAACAGGCCGCGCTTGAGCAGGAAGGCGGCGATGGCACGGCGCGGGTCGGCCTGGCGCTGGCCGTACAGCCAGGCCGAAAGGCCGGTCAGCAGCACGAACACCGGTGCGCACAGGTGGGCCAGCAGGCGGCAGACGAACAGAGCAGGGGACACGTTGGCCGCGTCCATCGGGTCGCTCACCTGGTACTGCAGGAAGAACGTCTCGCGCACATGGTCGAGCAGCATCAGCAGCATTACGGTGCCGCGCAGCTGGTCGATGGAGGCCAGCCGGAGGGAGGGGGAAGAGGCCACGTGGGATGCTCGACCGGCGTGACAGGATATAACATAACGTTTTGCCGCGCAGCCCGTCAGGGCTGGCAGACAGCTGCGCTCCAACCCGTCCGCTTGTCGTACCTGATGGGGATCACCCGAGTCGATCCGTCAGGCGCAGCTTTCAGGCAGAACTTCGCCGTGTAGCCCCTGATTGGGCCATTGGTGTGAGCGTTGAGGTAGACCTCATACAAGGTTGCAGGAATCAATGGCTGTGGAGAAGTGCGCAGCGTGGCCGAGGCTGGCAGATCGCCGTAGACGATGCACTGGCCCGGCGCCAAAGGCTCTGCGGGAGTCAGGTCGTACATGAACGACCATGCCTTCACCGTGTCGTGGTGATACACCATCACCGCTTGCAGGATACGGGGCGATCGGACCCATTCCAGTGCCCGCGGCGGCAGGCCGAAACAAGGTATTCCTTCCCGATCCTCGATCACCGCGGTGCCGAACCCGCTGTAGGCGTTGACGTTGCCGATACCCAGCAGCAGGCACAGCATCGCGCCCGCTGCAACGAGGAGGCCTCGCATCATCGTGATCAATGGTGCGTCTGCCATCCGGTCTCCTTACTGACAATGTGTTGGTGGCAGTGCACGGTGTTGGATTCCGGGAATCGACTCAAGCAGGCGCCGAGCCGCAAACCCCATCGCCTGGCACGCATCGCCCGGTGGGCCGGGGGCGTCGGGGGATTGGGGTCAAGGGACCCCCGCTCCGACGAACCGGTGCACTGTGCACAACTTGGTCAAACACGACACATCTGAAGGGGCCAAGGGCCTGCTGGGGCGCAGTGCCGGGCGAGGGCTTGCCAGCCGGTACCAACCGCACTGGACTTGCTGTCCCCTGAACGCTAGCGTGGCAGGGATTTTTTGCCAGCAGGGGCTTTCATGAACCATGACGCTGCGCCCAAGCAGCTCACTTTCCGCGCGGTGGTCCTTGCCATCGTGCTGGCGGTGGTGCTGTCGGCCGCAAACGCCTACCTCGGTCTGTTCGCAGGCCTGACCATCGCCACCGCGATTCCCGCCGCAGTCATCTCCATGGGCGTGCTGCGCCTGCTGGGTGGCGGTTCCATCCTTGAGAACAACATCGTGCAGACCGGTGCTTCGGCCGGTTCGTCGATCGCCGCTGGTGTGATCTTCACCATCCCCGCGCTGGTGATCATGGGCTACTGGCCGGACTTCAAGTACTGGTGGGTGCTGGGCATCGCCGGTCTCGGTGGCCTGCTGGGCGTACTGTTCTCGGTGCCGCTGCGCCGTTCGATGATCGTCGAGGACCCGCTTCCGTTCCCGGAAGGCAAGGCTGCGGCCGAAGTGCTCAAGGCCGGTGAGAACCCGGGCCCGGGCCTGAAGATCCTCGGCCTGTCGGCGGTGATCGGTGCGTTCGTGAAGCTGGCCGCGGAAAGCGGCATGCGCCTGATCCCAGACGCCTGGGCCACTTCGGCCTATGTCGGCAGCTCCAAGGTCACCGCCTTCATCGGCACCAACCTGTCGCCCGCACTGCTGGGCGTGGGGTACATCGTCGGCCTCAACGTCGGCATCGTGGTGGTGTCCGGCTCGATCCTGACCTGGCACATCGCCATCCCGATCTACCAGGCGTTCTTCATGAACACCGATCCGGCGCTGGCCGCCTCGATCGCCACCGCCTCGTCCACCGAAGCGGCGTTCGCCATCTGGGGCGCGAAGATGCGCTACCTCGGTGTCGGCGCGATGCTGATCGGCGGCATCTGGACCCTGATCTCGCTGCGCAAGTCGCTGCTCAACGGCGTCAAGAGTGGCTTTGCGGCCGCGCGCAAGAGCGGTGGCCCGGTGCTGGCGCACACCGAGCGCGACCTGCCGATGAAGTGGATGCTGGTGGCCTTGGTGGTGTTCACCCTGCCGCTGCTGGCGCTGTACCAGGCCATCGTCGGCCAGTGGCATGTGTCGATCCCGATGACCCTCATCATGATCGTCGCCGGCTTCCTGTTCGTTTCGGTGTCGGCCTACCTGGCCGGCCTGATCGGTTCGTCCAACAACCCGGTCTCGGGCATCACCATCTCCACCATCCTGTTCGCTTCGGCGGTGCTGGTGCTGCTGCTGGGCAAGGATGGCCTGCAGCCGGTCGGTGCCTTCGGTGCGCCGCTGGGTGCGGTGGCCGCGATCATGATCGGCGCGGTGGTGTGCTGTGCCGCCGCCGTCGGTGGCGACAACCTGCAGGACCTCAAGGCCGGCTACATCGTCGGTGCCACCCCGTGGAAGCAGCAGCTGATGCTGGGCATCGGCGCGTTCTCGTGCGCGCTGATCATGGCCCCGGTGCTGAACCTGCTGGCCACCGCCTACGGCATCGGCGTCAAGTCCGAGCTGCACCCGAATGCGCTGGCCGCACCGCAGGCCAACCTGATGGCGTCGGTGGCCAAGGGCCTGTTCGGTGGCGAGCTGCCGTGGACCTTCATCGGCATCGGTGCCGTGGTCGGTGCCGCCATCATCGCGTTCGACAGCTGGCTGAAGTCGCGCAACTCGCGTTTCCGCGTGCCGGTGCTGGCCGCGGCGATCGGCATCTACCTGCCGCTGGAACTGATGGTGCCGATCTTCCTCGGTGGCCTGATCTCCTACCTGGTCGAGCGCTTCCACAAGGTGCGCGCCGATGACGAAGAGGGCCGCGACCGCGTGCACAAGCCGGGCGTGCTGTTCGCTGCCGGCCTGATCACCGGCGAGGCGCTGATGGGTATCGCCATCGCCGTGCCGATCGTGGTCAGCAGCCGTGCCGACGTGCTGGCCGTGCCGTTCCACCTGCCGGCCGCGCAGTGGATCGGCCTGGCCGTGCTGTTCCTGGTCGGCTGGCTGATCTACCGCACCGGCAAGCGCGCCGTGGCATGACGCCCACGGGGTCGGATCCCTTCCCGCAGGGAAGGGCTCTGACCCCATGCTGGCAGCGTCTGGGGCCAGAGCCGATTCCCATGGAATCGGATCCGACCCCGACCTCCGACAAACCGCGCTACGACGCGGTTTGCTTTTTCTGGCGGCAGCTCAGCCACGGCCATGACCGATGGCCTTGGCAGGCCCGGCCGCGCAGGCCTACCATCGGTTTTTTGCCGTCCTGCGGAGACCCCGATGAAACTGCGTCATGCCCTGTTGCCACTGAGCCTGCTGGCTGCCCTGCCCAGCGTCGCCGCTGCCCGTGGCCTGGAAGTCCGCGACATGGTGGCCATGGACCGCGTCTCCGCGCCGGTATTGACCGCCGACGGCGGCACCGTGGTGTTCGCCAAGCGCAGCACCGATGCCAACCTCAAGGCCAGCACCGCACTGTTCGCGCGCAACCTGCGCACCCGCGACGCGGCACCGCCGAAGCAGATCACGCCGGCTGGCTGGAACGTCAACTCCGCATCGCTGTCGGCCGATGGCCAGACCGTGTACTTCCTCAGCGCCAGGAACGGCAGCCAGCAGCTGTACGCACAGCCGATCAGTGGCGGCGCCCCGCGCCAGCTGACCGACTTCCCGGTGGACGTGGACAGCTACCACGTGTCGCCGCAGGACGACCGCGTGCTGTTCAGCGCCGGCGTGTTCCAGGCCTGTGCCTCGGACCTGGCCTGCACCGAAAAGAAGCTGAAGGACGTGGAAGGCGCCAAGGCCAGCGGCAAGGTCTTCGATTCGCTGTTCGTGCGCCACTGGGATACCTGGAACGACGGCCGCCGCAACACCCTGTTCGTCGCCCCGTTGCCGGCAGCTAAGGCCGGTGCGGTCAAGGGCGCTTCGGCGCTGAGCGCGACCATCGACGGCGACGCTCCGTCCAAGCCGTTCGGTGGCAATGACGATTTCGCCTGGTCGCCGGATGGCAGCAGCGTGGTCGCCAGCATCCGCGTGGCCGGCAAGCAGGAGCCGTGGTCGACCAACTTCGACCTGTACCGCTTCGATGCTGCGGGCAAGCAGGCGCCGGTCAACCTGACCGCGTCCAACCCGGCCTGGGATGCCGGCCCGGTGTTCAGCGCCGACGGCAAGACCCTGTTCTACCGCGCGATGAAGCGCCCGGGCTTCGAGGCGGACCGCTTCGGCCTGATGGCGATGGACCTGGCCAGCGGCAAGACGCGCGAGATCGCGCCGCAGTGGGACCGTTCGGCCGGCGGCATCGCTCTGTCCGCCGACGGCGCCAGCATCTACACCACCGCCGACGACCTCGGCGAACACCCGCTGTTCCAGATCGACGTGGCCAGCGGCAAGGCCACCAAGCTGATCGGCGATGGCAGCGTCACCGCCGTCGACGTGGCCGGCAACAGCGTGGCCATCACCCGCAACAGCCTGAAGAGCAACGACCAGGTGCTGGTCGGCCTGCTGCCGGCCGCTGGCGAACCGATCGGCGCGCTGCGCGCACTGACCCCGGCCGCTGGCGAAGTGCTGAAGGATGTGAGCTTCGGCGACTACGAGCAGTTCGAGTTCAAGGGCTGGAACAACGACACCGTGCACGGTTACGTGGTCAAGCCGCACAACTACCAGGAAGGCAAGTCCTACCCCGTCGCGTTCCTGATCCATGGCGGCCCGCAGGGCAGCTTCGGCAATGGCTGGAGCTACCGCTGGAACCCGCAGACGTACGCAGGCCAGGGCTACGCCGTGGTGATGATCGACTTCCATGGCTCCACCGGTTACGGCCAGGCCTTCACCGATGCGATCAGCCAGCACTGGGGCGACCGTCCGCTGGAAGACCTGCAGAAGGGCTGGAGCGCGGCGCTGAAGAAGTACGACTTCCTCAACGGTGACAAGGCCTGCGCACTGGGCGCCAGCTACGGCGGCTTCATGGTCAACTGGATCGCCGGCAACTGGAACAGCCCGTTCAAGTGCCTGGTCAACCATGACGGCGTGTTCGACCAGCGCATGATGGGCTATGCCACCGAAGAACTGTGGTTCACCGAATGGGAGCAGGGCGGTACCCCGTACCAGAAGGCGGCGAACTACGAGAAGTTCAACCCGGTCAACCACGTGGCTGACTGGAAGAAGCCGATCCTGGTGATCCATGGCCAGCAGGATTTCCGCATTCCGGTCGAGCAGGGCCTGGCTGCATTCACTGCGGCCCAGCGCCAGGGCATCGAGTCGAAGTTCCTGTACTTCCCGGACGAGAACCACTGGGTGCTGAAGCCGAACAACAGCATCCTGTGGCATGACACCGTCAACGCCTGGCTGAAGCAGCACATCGGCGAGTAAGCGATACCGGCGCCGCCCATGTGGCGGCGCCCGGCTTTCCGGTAGTGCCGGCCGCTGGCCGGCAACTGCACGTTGCGACCTACCTACATGGGGTTGCCGGCCAGCGGCCGGCACTACCAGGATGCCTGCATGCCCTCGACTGCCCTGATCCAGAACGACATCGTCGTCTTCGGCCTGATCGCCGCCACCCTTGGCGCCGTGTTCTGGACCGCTTCGCGCGAGCAGGGCCTGTGGAAGCGCTTCTATACCTTCGTGCCGGCGCTGCTGCTGTGTTACCTGCTGCCGGGCATCTACAACACGTTCGGCCTGATCGACGGGCAGAACACCAAGCTGTACAACCCGGTCGCGCGTGACATCCTGCTGCCGGCGGCGCTGATCCTGTTGACCCTGGCGGTCGACATCAAGGGCATCCTGCGGCTGGGGCCGAAGCTGGTGCTGATGTACCTGGGGGCCTCGGCCAGCATCATGCTGGGTGCCGTGGTGGCGTTCCTGGTGATGCGTGCGATCCATCCCGATACCGTCGCCGGTGATACCTGGGCCGGCATGGCCGCACTGGCCGGCAGCTGGATCGGCGGCGGTGCCAACATGCTGGCCATGCGCGAAGTGTTCGATGTCAACGCGACTACCTTCGGCCAGTTCGCGGTGGTCGATGTGGGTGTTGGCTACGTGTGGATGGCGGCGTTGATCTTCCTGGCCGGGCGCGCGGCGAAGATCGATGCACGCAGCGGTGCCGATACCTCCGCCATCGACGAGCTGAAGGAGCGCATCACCCGCTTTCAGGCCGAACACGAGCGGATTCCCAGCCTGACCGACCTGATGCTGATCGTGGCCGTGGCCTTCGGTGGCGTCGGCCTGGCCCATGCCATCGGAGCGCCGCTGGCGGCGTGGTTCAAGGTCAATGTCAGCTGGGCGTCGCAGTTCAGCCTGGATGCGCCGTTCGTCTGGGTGGTGGTGCTGTCGACCACGCTCGGCCTGGGCCTGAGCTTTACTCGGGCTCGCAACCTGGAAGGTGCGGGCGCTTCACGACTGGGCTCTCTGCTGCTGTATTTCCTGATTGCCTGCATCGGCATGCAGATGGATCTGCTGGCGCTGCTGGACCGCCCGTGGCTGTTCCTGCTTGGCATCATCTGGATCAGCGTGCACATCGCGCTGCTGTGGTGCCTGGGCAAGCTGCTGAAGGTGCCATTCTTCTACTTCGCCATCGGTTCGCAGTCGAACATCGGCGGCCCTGCTTCGGCACCGGTGGTAGCCGCCGCGTTCCATCCGGCGTTGGCGCCGGTAGGCGTGCTGCTGGGCACGATGGGCTATGCCACCGGTACCTATCTGGCGTATGTGGTCGGCATCACCCTGCGCGCACTGGCGGGGCAGGGTTGAGGGCGATGGGGGCGGATCCCTTTTGCTGCGCAAAAGGGATCTGACCCTGGTCCACGGTGGATCACGCCACCGGCAAGCCGCGTTCGATCAGCCACGCCTTCGCGTCTTCGGCGTCCTGTTCAAACCACGCCTTCGTCGACCCCAATCGATACGTATACCCCCACGCATCCATGTCGGCCATCAGCCGCTCACTGCCGACACCGGGCAGGTGCCCGGCCAGCACGATCTGCAGGTAGCAGGTGGCATCTTCTTCGGGCACCGAATCGGTGGCGTCGGTATGCACCTGCGCGCGCCGCTCCGGCGGCAGCACGATCAGGTGGCAGGCCTCGTGCAGCATCGAGTGTACTGGCGTGTCATCGCGCACGTACACGTCGCTGGCGATGATGCCCGCCTCGGGCTCGCCCCAGTAACTGCCCGGGATCGGCTCGCCGGGCGCAACGAGGTGCAGCCGCAGCTCATGTGCAGCGAGCAGGCGCTGGGCATCGGCGAAGGCGATGTCGCCGACGCGGGTAACGTTCGGTTCGGGCGTGGTATCAGTCATGCGGGTCAGGCAGCCCCGCCCATGCAGGCACGGGCGGGGCGCGGGGTCAGGGTTTGTCCGGGCCTTCAGGCAGCGCCACGGAGATGTCCAGCACGTCGTGCTGGCCATCCTTGACCAGGTCCACCTTCACTGCATCGACGTCGATGTTGACGTACTTCTTGATCACTTCCAGCAGCTCGCGCTGCAGCAGTGGCAGGTAGTCGGGACCGCCACGGTGGCTGCGCTCCTGCGCGATGATGATCTGCAGGCGATTCTTGGCGGTTTCGGCGGTGGTCTTCTTCGCTTTGAGGAAATCAAACAGGCCCATGCTTACCCTCCGAACAGCTTGCTGAAGAAGCCCTTCTTCTCGACGTTGGTGAAGCGCATCGGGCGTTCTTCGCCGAGGATGCGTGCGACGGCGTCGTCATAGGCCTGGCCGGCAGCAGATTCGCCATCCAGGATGACCGGCTCGCCCTTGTTGGAGGCATTGAGCACGTCGCCCGATTCGGGGATCACGCCGATCGCCTTCAGGCCAAGGACCTCCTCGACGTCGGCGATGCTGAGCATCTCGCCGCTTTCCACGCGCACCGGGGTGTAGCGGGTCAGCAGCAGGAAGGCTGGCACGTCCTGTCCGGATTCGGCCTTGTGGGTCTTCGAATCGAGCAGGCCGATGATGCGGTCCGAGTCGCGTACCGAGGACACTTCCGGGTTCACCACCACCACTGCGCGGTCGGCGAAGTACATCGCCAGGAAGGCGCCCTTCTCGATGCCGGCCGGGGAGTCGCAGATGATGTAATCGAAGCCGTCGGCGGCCAGGTCCTTCAGGACCTTGCCCACGCCTTCCTGGGTCAGTGCATCCTTGTCGCGGGTCTGCGAGGCAGCCAGCACGAACAGGTTGTCGAAGCGCTTGTCCTTGATCAGGGCCTGCTTGAGGGTGGCTTCGCCGTGCACGACATTCACGAAGTCGTACACCACGCGGCGTTCGCAGCCCATGATCAGGTCGAGGTTGCGCAGGCCGACGTCGAAGTCGATCACCGCCACCTTCTTGCCACGCTTCGCCAGGCCGCACGCAAGGCTGGCGCTGGAAGTGGTCTTGCCGACGCCGCCTTTGCCGGAGGTGACTACGATGATTTCAGCCAAAGGACTTCTCCTGATGATTCTGTTTGAGGTGCTGCGTCAGTCCAGCGCAGCGATCTTGATCTGGTCCTGTTCCAGCCACACCTGCACGGCCTTGCCGCGCAGGGTTTCCGGGACATCGTCCAGCACCTTGTAGTGGCCTGCAATGGCGACCAGTTCCGCATGGAAATCACGGCAGAAAATGCGTGCCGCGGTGTTGCCCTGGGCCCCTGCCAGCGCACGGCCGCGCAGGGTTCCGTAGATATGGATGCTGCCATCGGCGATGACCTCGGCGCCGGCGCCGACGGTGGCCATCACGGTCAGGTCGCAGTTTTCCGCATACAGCTGCTGCCCCGAACGCACGTTGCCCAGCTGCATGCGGCCAGGCTGTGGCGCGGCGGCATCGGCAGCCTTGCCCATCGGCGTGGCCGGAGCCGGTGCCGGTGCGGCCTTCGCTTCGGCCCGCGCAGCACGCCGCGGTTCCGGTGCGGGTGCCGGTGGCGGGGCAGACTCTGCTTCGGCGCGCTCGTACTGGGCACGGAACTTGGCCAGCAGCGGCAGGCCGAGCTGCTGCGAGAGCAGGTCAACCGCACTGGTGCCATAGGCCAATGCAACCGGCAGTACGCCAGCACCGCGCAGGCCATCCACCAGGGCCTGCGCCGTTGCCACGTCGGGCACCTGGCTGAGGCCACCGAAGTCCAGGATCACCGCCGCACGGCCGAACAGCTTCGGCGCACGGCTCACCCGTTCCTGCATTTCCTGCACGAGGCGTTCAACATCAAGGGTGCGGATGCGCAGGTTGGCAATGCCCACCTGGCCGATCTTCAGTTCACCAGCCTGTTCGTAATCGAAATTCACCGCCACGCTCAGGTCCCCGTCGACCGCTGTGCCTGCGCCGGCAGCTGCCGGTCGCGCGCCCAGGCCACATCGGGCAGCTTGCCGCCATAGGTTTCGTTCACCCATGGGAAGCTGCACAGTTCCTTGGCCAGCATGCTGGCCCGCACGTCCACCTGCGGCATGGTGTTCTGGCCCAGCTCGCGGAAGCCGAAGCTGCCGTGGAAGAGCAGGGCGGCATCGGCGCCGTGGTCCAGGAAGACCTCACAGGTCATCTGCGGGTAGCGCAGCTCGGCGAAGCTCTGCGCGTCGGCATAGAACGCACGGCCGACGCCACCACCGCGACGGCGGCTGGCGACCACGATGCGGTCGATATAGAAGAAAGGGGTGTTCAGCTGTTGCTTGAACCAGGCGAAATTGCTGCTGTCGTGCTGGCTGTCGCTGCCGAAGCCGATCAAAAAACCGGCCAGGTTGCCGTCGCGCTCGGCGACGCGGAAATACTCAGCGGTTGCATAGAACAGGCGCAGGCGCTCGGCATCCAGGGGAAGGATGGCCAGGCCAGCATTGTTGTTCAAAGCCAGGACGGAATCGAGCTCGTGCTCGCGCACGTCGCGGATGACAATCGACATTGTGACTCCGTGGGGTAACGCGGTTGGTCCATTACAAGACCCTGCGCACGATTATTGCATGCCCGGGGTGGGCTGCGGCATGAACAGGGGGATATGCCCAAGCATGACTTTCGGCGCTTGGGAGCGGCCGCACACAGGCTACGATGGGTGATGCTGGCCCGACTCAACCACAATGCGATGCTGCGCTACTCCGGGTTGTTCACCTGGGGCACCGTCGGCCTTTGGCTTGCGATCTACCTGATCGACCCGGTGTCGCTGACGCTGGAGAGCCTGGATGGCGAGGCCGGCTACCGGATCATTCCCTGGGCCTCGGCCTACCTGGCCTTCGGCTTCGTGTACTGGGTGCTGACCCGCTCGCTGGGCGAAAGCCGGCCCGGCTTCTTCGACCATGCCGCGCTGATCCTGCTGACGGCCTGCGCGATCGGCGTGAGCTATTTCTCCGGCACCGCACTGGGCAGCATCCTGCTGATGGTGGTGGCCGGCCTGCTGCCCTGGCTGCTGGGCCCGCGCATCGGTGTGGTGTGGCTGGTGGCCAGCAACCTGGCCGTGCTGCCGGTCTACATCCAGCCACTGGGCTTCCCGCCGGTCATCGCCGTGCTGCAGGCCATCGGCTACATGGGTTTCTCCAGTTTCGTGTTCGTGATCGCGCTGGTGGCCCGCCGCCAGGCCGAGGCGCGCGAGGAGCAGCGCCGGCTGAATGCAGAGCTGCGCGCCACCCGCGCGCTGCTGGCCGAAAGCGCGCGGGTGAACGAGCGCACCCGCATTTCGCGCGAGCTGCATGATCTGCTGGGCCATCAGCTGACCGCGTTGACCCTGAACCTGGAAGTGGCCGGCCACCTGGCCGAAGGGCAGGCACTGGAGCACGTGAAGCGTTCGCATGCCCTGGCCAAGCTGCTGCTGGGCAACGTGCGCGAGGTGGTCAGCCAGCTGCGCGAGACTGGCGCCATCGACCTGGCCGCTGCCCTGCGCCCGCTGACCGAGCACGTGCCCTCGCTGGAGATCCAGCTGGAGATCGAGGAGCCGCTGAACGTGGAAGACCCGCAGCGGGCCCACGTGCTGCTGCGCTGTACCCAGGAGATCATCACCAACACGGTGCGCCATGCCGGCGCCCGCCACCTTTGGCTGCGGGTGTACCGTGAGGTCCCCGACCAGGTAGTTGTGGAGGCCCGCGACGACGGCGTCGGGGCGGAAACGGTCAATGTGGGCAATGGTTTGCGCGGCATGCGCGAACGCCTGCAACAATGTGGAGGCCAGCTGCAGGTGGAGACCCGCCCCGGCGAAGGCTTCCGGCTGCGGGCGACGGTACCGGCAACGGTGCTGGCGGCCCTTACCCAGGTTCCTGAAGGAGTGCGTTGATGATTCGCGTCTGCCTGGTCGACGACCAAACCCTGGTGCGGCAGGGGATCCGCTCGCTGCTGGCGCTCGACGACGGCATCGAAGTGGTGGCCGAGGCCGCCGATGGCCGCCAGGCGGTCGAGCTGATCCCGCAGATCCGCCCGGACGTGGTCCTGATGGACATGCGCATGCCGGTGATGTCCGGGCTGGAGGCGCTGCAGGTGCTGTCACGGCAGGAACAGCTGCCGCCGACCATCATCCTGACCACCTTCGACGATGACCAGCTGGTGCTGGCCGGGCTCAAGGCCGGGGCCAAGGGCTACCTGCTCAAGGACGTGACCCTGGCGCAGCTGGTCGGGGCGATCCGCACGGTGGCCGATGGCGGTTCACTGGTGCAGCCGGCGGTGACCCAGCGGCTGCTGTCCGGGCTGGAGCACATGCGCAACGATTTCGTCAGCCTGGACCGGCCCGACCCGCTGACCGACCGTGAGACCGAGATCCTGCGGCTGATGGCCAGCGGTTTCTCCAACAAGGAGATCGCCAATTCGCTGGGGGTCGCCGAGGGCACGATCAAGAACCATGTGTCCAACATCCTTTCCAAACTGGGCGTACGTGACCGTACGCGTGCAGTCCTGAAAGCGTTTGAACTCCAGTTGGTGTGAGGAAAATCCTTTAGCGACAAAGACTTGGCACGCAGCCTGGGCCCGGATTCAGGGTTGCCCCCCACTTGCCCCCTACATGCCGGGTACGCGGATGCGTTACCCTTCGAATTCTTTGTGCATACAAATGCGCAGCCGGCACGGAAACCGGTGCGCCAATCCCGATAACCAATGCCCGCGAAGCCTGCTAGGATTGGCGCTTCGCTTCAATCAACCCGGCCGTGGGATCGGCCCCGGAGACTCTCTGAATGACCCGTATTATCGAGTTCCTGATCGCCTTGGGGATCGTGGCTGGCCTGTTCGTCATCATTGGCGTCTGTCTGCCGGGCGAGCGTCACATCACCGAAAGCATCGAGACCAACCGCAAGATGACGATCGTGTACGACACGGTCAGCAGTCTGCGCCGCTTCAAGGACTGGAACCCGCTGGTACTGCGCGATCCCGCCGTTGAACTGAAGCTGTCCGGCCCGGTCTCCGGCGTCGGTGCCACTCTCGACTACACCTCCAAGGACCTGGGCACCGGTTCCTGGAAGGTGACCGAAGCCGAAGAGAACAAGCGTGTTGTTATCGCCATCGACGACGCCACCAAGGGTCACGATAAGGTCAGCACCTTCACCCTGGAGCCGACCGGCAAGGGCGGTCGCAACGTCAAGATCACCCAGGACTACTCGGTGAAGTATGGCTTTGACCTGTTCGGTCGCTACGCAGGCCTGTATGTCAGCCGCCAGATCGGCGATGACATCAAGATGGGCCTGTCGCGCATGGCGAACATGCTGGCCACCGTGCCGAATGTCGACTACCGCACTTCCGAAGCTCCGCTGACCGATCTGGGCATCGTCGATGTCCCGGCCGAGGACCTGCTGGTCGTCACCGCCGGCAACGTCGATCGTGGCCAGGAGTCCATCAGCAAGTCCATCAAGGACAACCAGGAGTGGATCAAGCGCGTGATCGAGGCCAATGGCCTGGAAGCCGCCGGTCCGCTGCGTATCATCACCACCGATTTCGGTGCTGAGAAGTACGCCTTCGACATCGCCCAGCCGGTGAAAAAGAAGGGTGCTGAAGGCGTGCCGGCCGAACAGCTGACCGTCAAGATCGACGGTGGCGCTCCGGTCAAGTACGTCCGCGTTGCTCCGCACCGTTCGGCGCATGCGGCCTACACCGGTCACATGGCAGGCCTGGACGTTGCCCGCAGCGCCCTGCGCGCCTGGGCCGTGACCTCGGGCAACGAAGTCATCGACCGTCCGTACGAAACCTGGAAGGACGGCGTGGACAAGTCGTTCACCCCGGAAGCGACGTACGACATCTACTGGGCCGTCAAGTAAGCCTCGGCTGACCCATGTAGTGCTGGACACGAAAACGCGCCGCTTCCTGCGGCGCGTTTTTTTCATCCCGAGCCCGGTGTCGGGCATTGCGCAAGGAGCTGTCATGTTCAATTCCGAACGACGCGCGCGTAAACCGTCGTTGCTAGCCTGCCTGGGGGCGCTGCTGGCAGCGGCCTCGATCGGTCTCTCGGCCTATGCCGCGCATGGCGTGTCCGATCCGCTGGCGCAGCAGCACCTGAACATGGCGGCGTTGTACGCCTTTGCCCACGGAGCGGTACTGGCCGCCCTCGGCCCCCGCGCGCAGGGTGCGATCGCGCATCTGTCGTTGTACGTGTTGCTGCTGGGCGTGCTGCTGTTCTCCGGCAGCCTGGTGGGCGGTGCGCTGTGGCAGTGGCCGACCCGGCTGGCGCCAGTAGGTGGCACCACGCTGATGGCCGGATGGGTACTGCTGGCGATCAACGCGCTGCGGCGCTAGCCGCAACGCCCAAGCACTGGTAGAGCCGGGCCACGCCCGGCGTCGAGCGCAGCGACCCGCGTCTGCCTTTGCTTTTTTGTTTGTTCAATTCCGTGGCGGACGCACCCGGAAACTGTCCGTGGCCGGGAGGGGGGGGGGCGGCGCAGGGGCGTAAGCGCCATGGATGGCGCGCCCGAGCTTACATGGACGTACTTGCAGCGGCCCCTGCGCCGCCCCCCCTCCCGGCCAGCCCGAGGACCGCAGTCGAGCAGCCGCCACGAGGGGCTCAGCCGTTGGCCGGTTTCCAGCACCAGTGCCACGGTTCGTAGACGATCCCATGCGGGTTGTCGCGCGGATAGCTCAGATGGAACCCGTGCGCCGCGGTATTGGCCTGCAGCCACGCAAACGCAGCCGTCGCCTCGAAGCTCTCCTCTGCCGGCGCATCACCCGGTGTGCCGATGTCCAGCGCGTGGCCACTGTGGTGTTCGCTGAAACCAGGGGCGGCATTGACCTTCAGGATCTGCGGCACGCTCTGCCCGCGCGCCAGCTTGCGTTCGAAAATGCCGAGCTGATACGCATGGCTGCGGAAGCCGGAGATCGCGTCCAGTGCAATGCCATCCCGGGCGGCATGCAGGCGCATCCGTCGCCAGCCCTGCGCGGCACCGCGGCGCAGCCACAACGGGCGGGCAAAGCGATCACGTCCGGCCAAGTGCAGCACGCACGGCTCGGCTTCCAGTGCCAGCCCGCTGTCGTGCGCATAGCGCTGTGCATCCAGGCCCAGCTGCTGCAGGCGCTGTTGCAGGCCAACCAGCGGCAGCCACTGGTCTTCCAGTGCAGCGCCGAACGGTCGTGACCGTGCGCCATCCAGCAGGGCCAGCGCGTCCTCCACGCCGGGCTCGCGTGGCAGGCGCGGCACCAGCGAGTGCACACCGTGCGCCAGTACTGCCGCCAGGTAGCGGCCATCGCGCTTGCGCCGCAGTACCCATTGCGCGCGGGCCAGCAGGCGGGCGTCGAGATTGCTGCGCGCGCGCAGCAGCGGCGCAGGCCACAGTTCGACGGTCTCGGTATTGATCAACAGCGGAGTGCTACGGTGCATCGATCCAGCTTACTGCCGTGGCGCCGTGGCGGCCACCTTGCGCAGCGCTTCCAGCAAGGCCTGCGGGCGCTCCATGCTGAGCAGCAGGGTGCTGCCGCCGCGCACCGGAATCACCAGCGTGCGTGCGCGGTCGGTGACCAGGGCAAAGCCCTTGCCGCCGCGCTGCAGGCGGAAGTGCCCGGAGTAGAAGCCGGGCATGCTGTAGCCGTTGGTCTTGAAGCGGATGCCGTAGCGACGATCACGGCCCAGGTCGACCACCTCGGCCTGGTCCAGCAGCAGGTCGGCCACCGGCGTGCGGCGACGGTACAACGTCGAACGCACGTCCAGCACGTTGCCTGCCAGCTCCACCCGGCGACGGAAGAACGCCCAGCCCAGGCCGATGCCCATCAGCACGATCACCGCCAGGCTCCATGCCGCGCTGCCGCCCATCAGGAAGAACGGCGGCGACAGGGTGACCTCCATCCAGGGAGCCTCGCTGCGATTGTCGTGCAGCTGTGCCCACATGCTCACGCCCAGTACCGCCAGCAGTGGCAGCAGCACCCACAGCACCCGCAGCGAAGAACTTTCGGCAACCTCGAACGGGCGTGCATCACTGCCGCTCATCGCTGCGCCTCCACCCAACGCGCCACGTCATCGATCAGCTGCCCATCGACGTGGCCCGGCTGTGCGTATTCCTTCAATGAACTGGGGCCGCTGCCGGCGATGCCGATGTGGTTGAGGGCAGGGTAGGCCTTCCATTGCACGTCCCGGCGATCGGCCAGGGCTTTTTTCCACAATGCCCAATCCGTTTCCGGTACCTGGAAGTCGCGGCCCCCGTGCAGCATCAGCAGTGGTTTCTTCAGCGCAACCGCGTCGCCGCGTGCGTTCACCGCTTCGATGCTTTTCCAGAACGTCTGCGGCACGCCCAGTGGCAGTTCGCTGGTCGGCACAGTGGTGTCGCTGCGGGCTGCGGCAATCTGTGCTGCCAGCTTGTCCAGGAACGTCTGTTCCGGGGCGCTGATCGAGCCGTCCAGCGACAACAGGTAGCGGTTCTGCTCCGGCAGCAGTTCAAGCAATGTGCGCGCCGGCGCGGCCCACAGGATCGCGCCGCGAGCCTGTGGCCAGCGGCTGGCGATGCGCGGGGCGAGCATGCCGCCCTGGCTGTGGCCGAGCACGAAGATCCGCTTGCCGTCGATGCGTGGGTCCGCCGCCAACGCGCTCAACGCTGCGACGGCGTCGTCGGTGGTCTCGTCATCAACGTTGAAGGTGTCGCTCTGGAAGTCCTGGGGACGGGCATGGGTGCGCTTGTCGTAGCGCAGCACGGCGATGCCCTGTGCGGCCAGGCCGCGGGCGATGTCCAGGAACGGGCGGTTGCCACCGATGGTTTCGTCGCGATCCTGTGGGCCGGAGCCGTGCACCAGCACTACGGCCGGAAACGGTCCTTTGCCCTTGGGCAGGGACAGTGTGCCGGGCAGCGCACCGCGTGCCTGTGGCACGCTGAAATCGGCTTCGCTGTAGTTCGCGTCGGCCGGCGGTGGCGCTGCCTTGGCGGCCGGGGCCGGGCGCAGCAGCAGGCCCGCTACTTTGTCCTGCCCGTTCACCGCAACCTGCGCGATCACCGCGCCACTGGCGAACTGCAACGGTACTTCCACCAGGTGCAGGCCCTGCTGCTCACTGCTGTGCGCCGGGCCGCGCTGCTTCAGTTCACCCAGCGACTGCCACAGGCCCTGCAGCTTGTCGGCAGGCACGGCCGCGGCCATCTGCGGTGTCAGCATGGCTTCGGCATCGGCGGTGCGCCCTGCCTGCAGGTGATCGAGCAGGCGTGCTGCGACCTGCTGCGGTTCACCAGCGGATGCACTGGCGGACAACAGGGCAAGGGAAACAGCAAGCAACGAGCGGCGTGCGCTCATGGTCACAGCTCCTTCTTGAAGACCAGCAGGGCCGGGCGCATTGGCGCCGGGACGATGATGTTGACCAGTTCCCAGCCGAGCTGGCCCTGGCGGCTGAGTTCGGCCTGAATGTCGTCAGCTTTCTGCAGGCCCATCATGGATGTCTTGACCTCGACGGTCAGGTAGCTCCAGCGCTTGCTCATTTCTTGTCCTCCGGCGATGGCTTGGGTTTCGGCAGGCGGCCTGCCTTGCGCAGTGCGTCGCGCAGCACGTATTCGATCTGTGCGTTGAGGCTGCGCAGTTCATCGTCCGCCCAGCGCTGTGCGGCCGCCAGGACCTCGGCGTTGATGCGCAGCGGATAGGCTTTTTTCTCGCTCATGCAGACTCCTGGCGGGGCGGTGGGGCGCCCCGTTGCGAGGGTGGCTCAGTACAGCGAGCCGGTGTTGACGACCGGCTGCGTGCCGCGGTCCGAGCACAGCACCGTCAACAGGTTGCTGACCATGTGCGCCTTGCGCTCCTCGTCCAGCTGCACCACGCCGTTCTTCTGCAGCTCGGCCAGCGCCATCTCGACCATGCCGACCGCACCGGCGACGATGCGCGTGCGTGCGGCGATGACCGCATTGGCCTGCTGCCGCTGCAGCATCGCCTGGGCGATTTCAGCGGCGTAGGCGAGGTGGCTGATGCGCGCATCGATCACCTGCACGCCGGCATCGGCCAGGCGCTCGGCCAGTTCGTTCTTCAGGTGCTGGGAGATCTCGCTGGCATGGCTGCGCAGCGCCAGCTGACCGTCCTCGTGCTGGTCATAGGGGTAGCTGGTGGCCATCGCGCGCAGCGCCGATTCGGACTGGATGTGCACGAAGCTCTCGTAGTCGTCCACGTTGTAGACCGCTTCGGAGGCATCGACCACCTGCCAGACGATCACCGCAGCGATCTCGATCGGGCTGCCGTCCAGCTCGTTGACCTTCAGCTTGCCGCTCTCGAAATTGCGCACGCGCTGGCTCACGCGGCGCTTGCTGAAGAAGGGATTGTTCCAGCGCAGGCCGTTGTCCTTGACGGTGCCGACGTACTTGCCGAACAGGCTGACCACCGCCGCCTGGTTGGGCTGCACGGTGTACAGGCCGGCCAGCGCGACCAGCGCCAGCGCAGCGATCAGCAGGCCGGCCAGGATCAGCAGCACGTTGGGCGAGCCGGTGCTGGCCTTCGCCGCGACCCCGGCCACGAACAGGGCGCCGCCGGCGAGGGCTACGACCAGGGACCCGGCGAGCGCGCCCAGGCCGTTGAGGGAGGACAGCGACTTCTCTTTCATGGCGGTACGTCCTTGAGGGTTCGAATTGAAGATATCAAAGTGATATCACATTCTGGCTACCGTTCGTCGGCTGGGCGTGCCCAGGCACTGCGGCTGGACCGGCTAGAATGCCCACCCGCCTTCACATCGCTGCTGGAACCCCGCCATGGCCAAGCTTGGAACCCCGTTGTCCCCCTCCGCCACCCGCGTGCTGCTGCTGGGCTCGGGCGAACTTGGCAAGGAGGTGGCCATCGAGCTGCAGCGGTTGGGTGTGGAAGTGATCGCTGCCGACCGTTACGCCGATGCCCCGGCCATGCAGGTGGCACACCGCTCGCACGTGATCGACATGCTGGATGCAATGGCCCTGCGCCAGTTGATCGCCCAGGAGCAGCCGCACCTGGTGGTGCCCGAGATCGAGGCGATCCACACCGAGACCCTGGTGCAGCTGGAACAGGAGCAGGGCCTGCGGGTGATCCCGACCGCGCGTGCTGCGCGCCTGACCATGGACCGTGAGGGCATCCGACGCCTGGCCGCCGAGACGCTGGGCCTGCCGACCTCGCCGTACCGCTTTGTCGACACCGAGGCCGAGTACCGCGCCGCCGTAGCGGCAATCGGCCTGCCGTGCGTGGTCAAGCCGGTGATGTCGTCCTCGGGCAAGGGCCAGAGCACGCTGCGCAGCGAGGCGGACATCGCCCCCGCATGGGAATACGCACAGACCGGTGGCCGCGCCGGTGCCGGCCGCTGCATCGTCGAAGGTTTCATCGACTTCGATTACGAGATCACCCTGCTGACCGTACGCCACGCCGCCGGCACTTCGTTCTGCGCGCCGATCGGCCACCTGCAGAAGGAGGGCGACTATCGCGAAAGCTGGCAGCCGCAGCCGATGTCGGACAAGGCGTTGGCGCGTGCCGAGGAGATCTCGCGCGCGATCACCGATGACCTCGGGGGCTGGGGCCTGTTCGGTGTCGAGCTGTTCGTGAAGGGCGACGAGGTCTGGTTCAGCGAAGTATCGCCGCGTCCGCATGACACCGGTCTGGTGACGCTGGTGTCGCAGGAGCTGAGCGAGTTCGCGCTGCATGCCCGGGCCATCCTCGGCCTGCCGATCCCGGTGATCCGCCAGAGCGGCCCATCGGCCTCGTGCGCGCTGCTGGCGCATGGTGAGGGCGTGCCGTACTTCAACAACGTGGCCGCCGCGCTGCAGGTGCCGGACACCGCGGTGCGCCTGTTCGGCAAGCCGAGCGTGCATGGCCATCGCCGCGTGGGCGTGACCCTGGCGCGTGCGGAATCCATCGACGAAGCGCGTGCGATTGCGCGTGATGCCGCCGAAGCGATCGGCGTCGAGCTGCGCTCGTAAAAAAGGAGCGACGACCAACGGTCGTCGCCTACCGAATTTTTGTGGGTGCAGATTTCCGGTGGGTACCGACCGTTGGTCGGTACCCCATCAACACCGGTTACGGCTTCACATCCACCCACACCAGGTGGTGGTCGCTACCGTCGGCAATCTTCGCTTCGGCACTCTCATTGGCCGGCCAGAACACGCCGCTGCCGAGGTACTCGAAACCGACCGAGGGCAGCACGTAGTCCAGGCGCATGGTGCCCGACTTCGGGCCGAAATCGCCGGTGGCATGGAACGGCGCACCCTTGCGGGCAATGCCCTTGGCCGCATAGGCCAGGCTGGTCTGCTCGGCGCCGATGCTGCGTGGGGTGGGGTAGCGCAGCACGCGGGCGTTCTCGATCAGTTCGACGATCGCCTCGTGGCGGCCATCGCCATCGACCGGATCGTTGTTGAGGTCGCCAAGGATGACAAAACGCGCATCCTGGGCCAGGCCACCGCACTGGCCCTTGTCGTCGCACAGCCACGGCTTGTCACCCTGGGACAGGTATTCCTGCCACAGGCGCAGTTCGTCATGGTTGCGCGCGGCGTTGCGCTTTTCCGGGCCATCGAACACCGGCGGCGTCGGGTGCGAGACCAGCGCGTGGACCACGCCGGCCGGGGTCTTCACCGGTACATCCCAGTGCGACTTCGACGACAGCCGCAGCTGCGACCAGACGGTGTCGTTGTAGAAGCTCTTGCCGGTGCGCGGATCGACCGGGCGGATAGCGCCGGGCATCGCACTCCACTTCAGCAGCTGGAAGCTGCGCACCTTGGCTTCGTCGATCGGGTAACGCGACAGCACCAGCATGCCGTACTGGCCCGGGTGCAGCCCGTAGCCCCAGGCGTCGTTGCCGCGGCCACGGCCTTCACCGCCGACCACGCCGTTGTTGTCCAGGTCCAGGCCACTGGGCACGCCGGTGTTCACCGACGCCAGGTAGCGGTAGGCGAAGTGCAGCGGCTTGCCGCCACCGGGCTGGGCCACTTCCAGGTAGCGCTTCTGGAACAGGTCGGCGGCACGATGGGCGTCATCGAAGTCGAACTCGTTCAGCAGCACCAGGTCAGGGCGCGCCTGCTGCAGTACCGCGGCGATCTTGCGCGCGTGTTCGCTGTCGCCTTCCAGCTCGGCGATCAGGCCGCCGGCTTCGTCCGAATACAGCGAGGTGTTGTAGGTGGCCAAGCGCAGCGCTGCAGACGGTTTTTCGGTCATCGCGGGGGACGTGGCGAAGGCGGGAGCGGCGGCGCCACAGAGCAGGGCCAGGCCGAGGATCAGGGGTTTGGCGTTCATGGGCCATATTGTGCACCTGGCCCGGTGTCAGTGGTTTGTCAGCGTCCGTCCAGTTCGTCATCGAAATCATGCCAGCGGCGGCCATCGTAGGCCTCCAGCGGGCGATAGCGCCGCTTGTAGTCCATCTTCTGGTGCTCACGTATCCAGTAGCCCAGGTACAGGTGCGGCAGGCCTTCGCGGCGGGCCCACTCCAGCTGCTGCAGGATCGCGAACGTGCCCAGCCCGCGCGCGGCATGGGCGGGGTCGAAGAAGGTATAGACCGCCGACAGCCCGTGCTCGGTCACATCGGTTACTGCCACGCCCAGCAGCTGGCTGGGCTGGCCATCGTGGCCGGGCAGACGCATTTCCATGAAGCGCGTGTGCGACCAGCTGCCGATCAGGAACTGTTCGAATTCGTGCGGGCCGTGGTCGTCCATGCCGCCCTTGGCATGACGATGCACCAGGTAGCGGTGGTACAGCTCGAACAGATCCTCGCGTGGCATGGCCGCGGTGATGCGCACTTCCAGATCGGCATTGCGGGCGGCGCAGCGGCGCTGGCTGCGATCCGGGGCGAAGCGGGCCACCGGAATGCGCACGGCGACGCAGGCGTGGCAGTTCGCACAATGCGGGCGATAGACCAGGTCGCCGCTGCGTCGGAAGCCCCAGCTCAGGGCCAGCGGGTACAGCCCGCCGAGGCGACGGTCCTGCGGGTCCAGCACCAGGTCGCGTGCAACCCGGTCCGGCCAGTACCCGCAGGGGTGCTCGCCGGTCTGGAACAGTCGCAGTTCGTCGTCTCTGTCGCCGTGTCTCGCCATGGGCACAGCATAGCTCCAGCCCGTCGCAATGGCGGCGACTGTCCGCCGGATGAATGGAACGGGCGGCTGCGTCAACCGAGGTCGTGGTCAGGCGTTGTTGTCCTCCGAGGGTGAGGTGTTCACCCCGATGCCAATCCCATTCCCAGGAGTGACCCCATGATCCGTACCCCCCTGCTGCTGGCCCTGCTGCTCGGCACCTCCGCGACCGGTATTGCCCTGGCTGCCGACACCCCGGCTGCACCGGCGCAGCGTCCGGCCAAGCTGGATACCAATGGCGACGGCGTCATCGACCGCAGCGAAGCGGCGGCCAACCCGCGCCTGGCCGCAAAGTTCGACGAGCTGGACAAGAACAAGGACGGCAAGCTCTCGCGTGATGAGCTGCCGCGCTGGAAGCATGGCCGCCACGGTGGTCGCGGCGGCGAGCGCTGGGCCAAGCTGGACACGAACAAGGATGGCCGCATCAGCCGTGAGGAAGCCAAGGCCGATCCGCGCCTGGCCGAGCGTTTCGACCAGCTCGACCTCAACAAGGATGGCTACCTGGACAAGGCCGACCGCGAGCTGCGCATGAAGCAGCATCGTGACGCCTGGTTCGCCGTGGCCGATACCAACAAGGATGGCCAGCTGAGCAAGGCTGAGTTCGACGCCGCCAAGGGCCCGATGCATGGTGGCCCGCGCCACGGCGGCCCGCGTGACGGCGCAGCGCCGAAGTCGCAGCGCTGATTTTCAATGCAGTGATCGACGACAACGCCGGCGCACTGCCGGCGTTGTCCGTTACAGGCGCCCGCTGAGCGTCATCGTGTAGGCCAAGGCACCGATGACCACCAGGTTCACCGCCATCATGCCGGTCAGGCCGTACATGGATTCGTACTTCCAGTTGATCCCGTTACGCCCACGCCGGGCTGCATCACGCGCGAGCAGCGGCGCCATGATTCGCCGCAGCGTCACCAGGCACTGGTAGTTGACCACCACCAGGCCCAGTGCCAGCACCAGCAGCTGCGCCCACATCGGCGCCTGCAGCAGCACGGCAAACAGGATGGCCAGGCACCAGCCCAGGCTCGTGCCTGTGCTGAGATTGACGAAGCGGCGGACTTGTACCTGCTCGGCGCCGGTCTCGGCGTACGACAGCAGGAAACGGCCGCCGAGATAGCTGCCGAGCGCGCCACCGACGACACCACCGATGATCGCAGCCCAGCTTGAGGCAGGCAGCATCTGCAGTTGGCCCAGGGTTGCGGTCAGCGAGCCGAGCGCGGTACCGCCGGCAGCGCTGGCGCCACCGAGGCCGAGCTTGCTGCCACCCACGCCGACGCCGGTTCCCAGCAGGATCGCCGCGCTGGCGGTGCCGGGCGCGGCGATCATCACCATCGATACCACCGCCGTTGCGAACGCTGCACTGGGTGCGCTGCTGCGTGCGAATTCGCCGAAGCGCTGCAGCAGGCCCTCGCGTACCTGCGCACGGGCACGTGACAGGCGCTTGCGTACTGCTGCGTCACTGAGCCCGAGCAGGTCAGCGACCTGCTGCGAATGCTGGCCCTCGCGGTAATACAGCAGGAGCACTTCGCGGCTGTCGGCGGGCAGGCCAGAGATGATGTCTTCGGCAGCGATTTCCTCTTCCAGCCGCTGCAGGCGATCAGCCACACCCGGGGTCGGGTCTGCGGCCATGGTCAAGGCCACTTCGGCAGCCTCGCCGCTCAGCGGTCGGCCACGTTGTGCGCGCAGCCAGTCACGGGCGAGGTTGCGGGTGATCTGCCTCAGCCAGGGCAGGAAGCTGCTCGCGCTGCGCAGCTGGTGCAGCTGCTGCCAGCCCTTCACGAACGCTTCCTGGGCGATGTCCTCGCTGGCCTGGCGGTCGCCGGTGATGGCCAGTGCGATGGCGGTGACCGTGTTCTGGCAGGCCAGCACGATGCGGCCATAGGCATGCTGGCAACCGCCGGCCGCCGATGGCAGGTCGCGTTCAAGGGTCTCGTCGATGCTTGCGGCGAAGGTCGTCATGGCGGCGGGCTCCTGCAGGGATTGTGTCCCATGACGGAGGCGCGTGCAGAATGTGACTGACCCTTCCCCAAAGGTAGTGCCGGCCGCTGCCCGGCATCCTCATGGAGCCGCTCGGTATGCTGCGGTTGCCGGCCAGCGGCCGGCACTACTTCGCCGGCTGGATGCGGACCCGCACTTCCTCTTCTTCCGGCGGTGCAGGTGCGGTCGGCTGTGCTTGCTGCGGCTGTGCCTGCGGGGCGGGCACCGGCGCGCTTGGGGCAGGGGCACCGCGATGGCGCAGACCGATCACCAGCGCCACCCCGGCGATCACCACCAGCAGGGCGATGCGGATGCGCCAGGCCCAGCCACGGCCACCGGTGCTTTCCTGCACATCATCGCGGAAAGCGAACTCAGCGGTCGGGTGATCACGACGGGTGGTATCGAGCAGGCGGGCGTCGCGCAGGATTTCGCGCGCACGCGGCTGGTCGTCGGCACGCACGACCCAGACCGCCGGGTAGGCGCCGGCATTGCCCAGGTCGGTATAGCTGAACTGACCCCGGCGACGGGTCTTGTACGAGCGCCCGTTGGTCACCTTCACCTGGATGTCGTGGCTGCGCAGGAGCTCGGCCACGCCTTCCACGGTTTCCACGCGCTGGCTGCTGAAAATCTGACGCATCAGTCAATCCTTGGCCGGCACGGCTGCCGCTGCTGCCTGGTCCGGAACCACGCGGATCAAGCCTTCCTGGGCGGTGCTGGCAACCAGCACGCCATCACGGGTGAAGAACTGGCCGCGGGCCAGGCCGCGCGAATCCTGCGCACTGGGGCTGTCCAGCGAGTACAGCAGCCAATCGTCGGCGCGGAACGGGCGGTGGAACCAGATCGCGTGGTCCAGCGAGGCCATCTGCACGTGCGGATGGTAGTAGCTGATGCCATGCGGGAACGTGGCCGTGCCCAGCAGGTGGAAGTCCGACGCGTAGGCCAGCAGTGCCTGATGCAGCTCGGGAGCATCGCCCACGCGCTCGCTCAGGCGCAGCCAGACCTGGTGGTAGGGCGGGCGCTTGGGCGGGTTCAGTTCATCGCGGGGATACACATGGCGGAACTCGAACGGACCGCCGCGCGACAGCCAGCGCTGCACCTTGATCGGCAGGCGCTCAAGCACCTCCGCCGGCAACGGCCGGTTCGGTTCGATGTCTTCCGGTTGCGGCACTTCGGGCATCTTGTGCTGGTGCTCGGCACCGGATTCGGCCTGCTGGAACGAGGCCGCGCAGAAGAAGATCACCTTGCCGTGCTGGATGGCGGTCACCCGGCGCACCGAGAAGCTGCCGCCGTCGCGGGTGCGATCGACGTCGTAGACGATCGGATGGTCGATGTTGCCGGCACGCAGGAAATAGGCATGCAGCGAGTGCACATGGCGACCATTGTCGACCGTGGCCTGCGCGGCAGCCAGGGCCTGGCCCAGCACCTGTCCGCCGAACACGTACTTGGTGCCGATGTCGCGGCTCTGGCCGCGGAACAGGTTGTCCTCCAGCCGCTCCAGGGTGAGCAGATCGATCAGCTCGGAGACGACGGGTTCGGGCGTGTCGTTCAAGGTGGCGGCCACAGCGATGAAAGAGGGGTCGATTATACCGGTGTAGGCCGGATGCCCCATCTTCGGTAGTGCCGGCTGCTGGCCGGCATCCGCAGGCGTCCCGGAAGGATCGCCAGGGTGCCGGCCAGCGGCCGGCACTACCGTTTACTTGCCGAGACGCGCCGCCAGCGCCTGCAGCGCGTTCTGCGCATCCGGGGCGAACCAGGCCTCGACGAAGCGGTCGAGCTGGATCAGGTCCGGGTGCAGGGCGTCGTGCAGCTCGGCACGGGCGATGGCACGGGTCAGCAGCATCGGCTGCCGCGGCTGCTTCAGCAGGTCCTGCAGCCAGGCCACCGCACGGGCCGCCACCAGTTCGCCATCCACCAGTTCATCGACCAGGCCGATCTGCAGCGCCTGTTCGGCCGGTACCAGCGCGCCGGTGGCCAGCAGCACGCTGGAACGGTGCGCCCCCACCGCACGGCGCAGCAGGCGCTGGATGCCTTCCGGTGCGATCAGGCCGACCTGCACTTCGTTCAGGCCGATGGCATACGGGCGCGCCGGATCGGCACTGCGTGCCATCACCCGGTAGTCGCAGCACAGGGCCAGCACGCAGCCGCCCGCCGGTGCATGGCCGGTGATCGCCGCAACCACAGGAATGCGGCTCTCGGCCAGCGTGCGTACCGCGCCGAAGAACGCGTTCCAGGTGTCCAGCAGCTTGTGCTTGTCATCGCCATGCGAGAGCAGGTGCGGCACGTCCATGCCGCCGGTGAAGATGCGCTCGCTGCCGGACAGCACGATGCCGTGCGCGTCCTCGGCCATCGCCAGTTCGATGGCATGGATCAACTGCCGGCACAGCTCGGTGTCCAGTGCATTGACCGGCGGCCGCGCCAGTCGCAGTTCGCGGATGGGGCCATGGTTGATCACCTCGATGAGCGTCGTCATGCTGCGGGTCTCGTTGCGAAGAAGGAACCTGGGCGATGATAACCAAACCATTCGTTGGCGTACTGTTGGTTCTGTGTGCGGCCGCAGCATCGGCTTCCGCCGCCGAGACGAAGTGCGTCACCGTCGAGCAGGGCTGGGTACGGTTGTTGCCCAACCCGAAGATGGCAATGACTGCCGGTTATGCGGTGATCCGCAACGGCTGCGCCAACGAGGTGGCGATCACCGGTGCACGCAGTGCGACCTTCGGCGATGTGTCGCTGCACGAGACCACGATCGTCGATGGGGTCAGCCGCATGCGTGAGGTCCGGCGCCTGCCATTGGCGCCCGGCGCACGCGCCGTACTCAAGCCCGGTGGCCTGCACCTGATGCTGATGGACGGCTACCGCACCCTGGAGGAGGGGCAGCCTGTGTGGCTGCAGCTGCAGCTGGAAGATGGCACCGAAGTCAGCACGGCGTTGATAGCGCGCAAGGCCGCGCCGTAACGCGGCGCTCGTTCCGCCGGGCCATGCCCGGCGAACGCGCAGCGCGGTGGGGCTTACGACCAGTCGTACGAGAACAGCACCGTGCGGCTTTCCGGCTCGTACAGCATCACGATCGCATCGGCACCGGTTGCACACCAGTTGTAGCCGGCCACTTCTGCCACGGCGAAGAACTTGTTGCCATCGCGGGTGATGATCGCGCACTCGGCATCGTCCGGCGCATGCCGGTCGTCGGCAGCCTCGGTGAACGCCAGTGCGAAGGCGGCCGGAATCTCCGCGGTTTCGATCCAGTTGCCGGTCGAGATCTGCCCACCCAGCACATCGAGGTAGGCCTGCTCGCCGGGCTCGCCGTCGCCATAGCGCGAATAGCTGGCCAGGCGTCCATGCTGCTGGAAGTACGCACGTGCCTTGCTGTAGCTCTCACGCATCTCAGCGATGTGCTCCAGCGCGTCGTTGTCCTGCACCTGGTCGCCGATGAAGTAGCCCTCGTCGCCGAGAAAGCGCATGCGGTTGTCGGCGGTCAATTCAAAAGCGATCCAGTTGGTGCCGGTGAACGCGTTGTGGTGTTCTTCGGTGGCTTCGCCGATGCAGCCTTCATAGGGCTCGATCGGACACAGCAGGGTCGCGGCCTGGCCGGCCAGTTCCGGGCGCAGCACGCCGAGGTCGATCTTCAGCAGCGGCAGCAGATGCTGGCCAAGCCAGGCCTGGTCATCCGGGAACACGTCGGCGGGGAAGGGGACCATGCCGGGCAGCAGGTCGCGCAGTTCAGTCTGGTGGATCATGTCAGTCCTTTGATTGGAACGGTCGCGCCGGGCCATGCCCGGTGGGGAGAGTGCCGGCCAGCGGCCGGCACTGCCTTCAGGTGGATGCGCTGCGGATCGCGTCCGGCAGCGGCGCGCTCTTGCCGGTCTGCGTGTCCATCCAGACCACCACCACGTTGCCGTCCGAATACAGCTTCGACTCGTCCTGCTGGTCGACGATGCGATGGCCGATGGTCACGCTGCTGTTGCCCAGGCGTTCGACGAACAGCTCGACCAGAATGTCGTTGGGCCACACGATCGGCAACCGGTAGTTGACGTTGGTGGCGGCCACCACGGGTGCAATGCGGTCGGTCATCGACACGCCTTCCACGCCCAGCATCCAACGCACGCGCGCCTCTTCCAGGTAGGAGATGTACTTGGCGTTGTTGACGTGGCCCATGCTGTCCATGTCACGCCAGCGCACGCTGATCGGAATGCGGGCCAGGATCTTGTGTTCGCTGCTCATCAGGCGTCCTTCTTCTTCTTGGTGCCGGCCGTGGCGGTCTTGCTGGCCTTGCCGGTGCTCTTGGCGGCGGCTGCCTTCTTCGCCGGCTTCTCGGGCTTCACCTTGCGCGGCGGGCGCGCATCGGGCTTGTTGGCCACGGCGGCGGGCTGGTCCGGTCGCGCAGTAGTGGACGGCAGCATCCGTGCGAGGAACTGGCCGGTGTACGAATCCGGGCACGCGGCCACGTCTTCCGGCGTACCGGTCACCAGGATGGTGCCGCCGCGATGACCGCCTTCCGGACCCAGGTCGACGATCCAGTCCGCGGTCTTGATGACGTCCAGGTTGTGCTCGATCACCACCACCGTGTTGCCCTCGTCGCGCAGCTTGTGCAGCACGCCGAGCAGCGCCTCGATGTCGTGGAAGTGCAGGCCGGTGGTCGGCTCGTCGAGGATGTACAGGGTGCGGCCGGTATCGCGGCGCGACAGTTCCTTGGACAGCTTCACGCGCTGCGCTTCACCACCGGACAGCGTGGTCGCGCTCTGCCCCAGCTTGATGTAGCTCAGGCCGACATCAACCAGGGTCTCCAGCTTGCGGGCGATGGACGGGACCGGTTCGAACAGCTTCAGTGCATCTTCGACGGTCATTTCCAGCACGTCGTTGATGTTGAAGCCCTTGTACAGGATCTCCAGCGTTTCGCGGTTGTAGCGCTTGCCATGGCAGACGTCGCAGGGCACGTACACGTCGGGCAGGAAGTGCATCTCGACCTTGATCAGGCCATCTCCCTGGCAGGCCTCGCAGCGGCCGCCACGCACGTTGAAACTGAAGCGTCCCGGCGAATAGCCGCGCGCACGCGATTCGGGCACCTGTGCGAACAGCTCGCGCAGCGGAGTGAACAAGCCGGTGTAGGTGGCCGGGTTCGAGCGCGGGGTGCGGCCGATCGGCGACTGGTCGATGTCCACCACCTTGTCGAACAGGTCCAGGCCATCGATCTCCTTGTACGGCGCGATCGGGTGCGAGGCGCCGTTGATCTCGTTGGCAGCCAGCGAGAACAGGGTGTCGTTGATCAGGGTTGACTTGCCCGAGCCGGACACGCCGGTCACGCAGGTCAGCAGCCCTGCCGGAATGGCCAGGTCCACGCCCTTCAGGTTGTTGCCGGTGGCGCCACGCAGATGCAGCGTCATCTTCGGGTTCGGCTTGTGCCGGCGCGCCGGGATCTTGATCGCGCGCTTGCCCGACAGGTACTGGCCGGTCAGCGAACGCGGTGCATCAAGGAGGTCCTGCAGGCTGCCCTGGCCGACGATCTCGCCGCCATGCACGCCCGCGCCGGGACCGATGTCCAGCACGTAGTCGGCCAGTCGGATCGCGTCTTCGTCATGCTCGACCACGATCACCGTGTTGCCAAGGTCGCGCAGCCGGGTGAGGGTGCCCAGCAGGCGCTCGTTATCGCGCTGGTGCAGGCCGATGGACGGCTCATCGAGCACGTACATCACGCCCACCAGGCCAGCACCGATCTGGCTGGCCAGACGGATGCGCTGTGCCTCGCCACCGGACAGGGTGTCGGCCTTGCGCTCCAGGGTCAGGTAATCCAGGCCGACGTCGACCAGGAAGCCGAGGCGTTCGCCGATCTCCTTGACGATCTTCGCAGCGATCTCGCCACGCCAGCCCGGCAGGCTGAGTTCGCTGAAGAACTTCAGGGCTTCATCGATCGGCAGCACCACCAGTTCCGGCAGCGGGCGGTCGGCCACGAACACGTTGCGTGCGGCCTTGTTCAGGCGCGCGCCGTTGCACTCGGGGCAGGCATGTTCGCTGATGTACTTGCCCAGCTCTTCCTGCACCGCCGCCGATTCGGTTTCCTTGTAGCGGCGTTCGAGGTTGGGAATGATGCCTTCGAAGCGATGCTTGCGCTGGGTGCGGCCACCGGCCTCGGTGAAATAGGTGAAGGTGATCGCGTCTTCGCCGCTGCCGTACAGCACGGCCTGCTGCACCTTGGCCGGCAGCGAGTTCCACGCAGCGTCGGTGTCGAACTTGTAGTGCTTGGCCAACGAGGCGATCAGCTGGAAGTAATAGGCATTGCGGCGATCCCAGCCACGCACGGCACCGGCCGCCAGCGACAGCTCCGGATGCACCACCACGCGCGAGGGGTCGAAGAACTCGGCCATGCCCAGCCCGTCGCAGCCGGGGCAGGCGCCCATCGGTGCGTTGAACGAGAACAGGCGCGGCTCCAGTTCCGGCAGCGAGTAGTCGCAGACCGGGCAGGAATACTTGGACGAGAACAGGGTAGGGGTCGCAGCGGCATCGTCCAGCGACTGCACCGACGCCATGCCATCACCCAGCTTCAGGGCGGTTTCGAAGCTCTCGGCCAGGCGCTGCTTGATGTCTTCGCGCGGGCGGAAGCGATCGATCACCGCTTCGATGGTGTGCTTCTGGCGCAGCGCCAGCGGCGGCACCGCATCGATTTCGTACAGTTCGCCATCGACGCGCACACGCACGAAACCCTGCGCACGCAGCTGGTCGAACACCTGCGCGTGCTCGCCCTTGCGGTCGCGGATCACCGGTGCCAGCAGCATGTAGCGCTGTTCCGGGTCCAGGGTCAGCATATGGTCGACCATCTGGCTGACCGTCTGCGCTTCCAGGGGATAGCCGTGATCGGGGCAGCGCGGGGTGCCGACACGTGCGTACAGCAGGCGCAGGTAGTCGTAGATCTCGGTGATAGTGCCGACTGTCGAACGCGGGTTGTGCGAGGTCGACTTCTGCTCGATCGAGATCGCCGGGGACAGGCCTTCGATATGGTCCAGGTCCGGCTTTTCCATCACGCTCAGGAACTGCCGCGCATACGCCGACAGGGACTCGACGTAACGCCGCTGGCCCTCGGCATAGATGGTGTCGAACGCCAGCGACGACTTACCCGAACCGGACAGGCCGGTGATCACGATCAGTTTGTCGCGGGGCAGGTCGAGGTCGATGTTCTTGAGGTTGTGCGTCCGCGCGCCGCGGATGCGGATGAAATCCATCGCCATGGGGAATCCGGTTGTGGGGGCGTGGCTGGGCCGCCGGGCCAGCGATAGGGCGGCAATCGGTCAGCCTACCGAGGTGACCAGATGGGGGCAATGGGCGACAATGCCAGCCCGGTGTCTCACCCGGTGAGACCGCCTGTCAGGCAGGGGTCAGATCCCTTTTCACGTGGTGAAAAGGGTTCTGACCCCGTTCCGGCCCGGCCTCCAGAGCCGTTCAGGGGTTGACTTGACCCGTCCCCGGTGGTCCACGTACAATTCCGCTCCTGTCCGCCCTCGACGGCGGCAGTCCATAGACCACAATAACTACAGAGGAAGTCTGGTCATGTACGCAGTACTGGTCACCGGCGGTAAGCAATACCGCGTGGCGCAGGGCGAAAAGCTCCGCATTGAAAAGCTCGAAGTCGAAGTCGGCAGCGAGATCAAGTTCGACAACATCCTGCTGCTCGGCGACAGCGATGGCATCAAGATCGGCGACGCCCTGAGCGGCGCTGCGGTCACCGCCACCGTCCTGTCCCAGGGTCGTGCTGACAAGGTCCGGATCATCAAGTTCCGTCGCCGTAAGCACCACATGAAGCGCCAGGGTCACCGTCAGTACTACACCGAAATCGAGATCACCGGCATTGCCGGTGGCAGCAAGTAAGGAGATAGGTCATGGCACATAAAAAAGGCGTAGGCTCTTCGCGCAACGGTCGCGACTCCAACCCGAAGTACCTCGGCGTCAAGATCTTCGGCGGCCAGGCCATCGAAGCCGGCAACATCATCGTGCGTCAGCGCGGCACCCAGTTCCACCCGGGTTCCGGCGTCGGCCTCGGCCGTGACCACACCCTGTTCGCCCTGACGGACGGCAAGGTGGAGTTCACCGTGAAGGGCCCGAAGAAGCGTCGCACCGTCAGCGTCGTCTCGGTCGAAGCCTGATAAGGCTGCGTCCGGCGCCCATGTCTCGGCATGGCCGTGCTGGATGAAGAGCTCGCTGCATGAAGAGCCCCGCTTCGGCGGGGCTTTTCGTTGGAATCAATGGTAAAACGGGCATCGCCCGGTTGTCGGCCAGCGGCCGGCACTACATCAAGGTGGCGGCGTGCATGCCGCGCCCATCGCAGGCATCGAAACAATGAAACTGGTAGACGAAGCAGAAATCGAAGTGTTCGCCGGCAACGGCGGCAACGGCTGCATTGGCTTCCGTCGCGAGAAGTTCATTCCGCTCGGCGGCCCGGACGGCGGCGACGGCGGTGCGGGCGGCAGCGTGTGGATCCGCGCCGACGAAAACCTGAACACCCTGGTCGACTTCCGCCATGACCGCATCTTCAAGGCGCAGCGCGGCGAGAACGGCATGGGTCGCCAGGCCTACGGCAAGGGCGGCGAAGACATGGTCATCACCGTGCCGGTCGGCACCGTGATCATCAACGTGGCCACCGATGAAATCATCGGTGACCTGACCCAGCATGGCGACCGCCTGCTGGTGGCCAAGGGCGGCCGCGGCGGCCTCGGCAACATGCATTTCAAGAGCTCCACCAACCGCTCGCCGCGCCAGGCGCTGCCGGGTGAGCCGGGTGAGGAGCGCACGCTGAAGCTGGAGTTGAAGCTGCTGGCCGATGTCGGCCTTCTGGGCTTCCCCAATGCCGGCAAGAGCACCCTGATCCGCGCCGTCTCTGCGGCAACGCCGAAGGTGGCCGATTACCCGTTCACCACGCTGTACCCGAACCTGGGTGTGGTGAAGGTGGAAAACTACCGCAGCTTCGTGATCGCCGATATTCCGGGCCTGATCGAAGGTGCTGCCGACGGTGCCGGCCTGGGCGCGCAGTTCCTGCGCCACCTGCAGCGCACCCGCCTGCTGCTGCATCTCGTCGACATTTCGCCGATGGAAGGTGGTGTGGAAGGTGTGTCGCCGGTCGAGCAGGTGCGTGCCATCGAGCGCGAACTGGAAAAGCACGATCCGGAGCTGCTGGCCAAGCCGCGCTGGCTGGTGCTGAACAAGGCCGACCTGATGTTCGAGGACGAGGCCAAGGCCGCTGCCGAGAAGATCGTCGCCGAGCTGGGCTGGAAGGAGCCGTGGTTCCTGGTGTCCGCACTGGGTCGCGAAGGCACCTTCCCGATCATGAGCCGGATCATGGCGTTCTTCGATCGCCAGAAGGAAGACGAGCTCGAGGCGGCACGCAACGCGCAGTAATGCCGTTGTGGTTCCCGCGAAAAACCCGGCTTCGGCCGGGTTTTTTGTTGGCGGCCCAATGGGGTCAGATCCCTTTTCCTGTGGAAAAGGGATCTGACCCCGGGCATCGATAGTGCCGGGCGCCGGATTGCAGGCAACAAAAAACCCGGCCGAAGCCGGGCTTTTGCGTGCTGCCGGAGCCGGGGCTCCAGCAACCAACCGGATCAGGCGGCCTGGAGGGCCTTGATGCGGTCGTTCAGGCGGCTCTTGTGGCGAGCAGCCTTGTTCTTGTGGATCAGGCCACGCGCGCTGAAACGATCCAGGATCGGCTGGGCAACGGCGAAGGCGGCTTGGGCGCCGGCGGCATCGTTGGCGTCCAGCGCCTTGATCACTTTCTTGACAGCGGTGCGCAGCATCGAGCGCTGAGCCACGTTGCGCGCGTTGCGCACGACGGTCTGCTTGGCGCGCTTCTTGGCGGACTTGATATTGGCCACGGTGGTGGTTTCCTGAAAAATCGGTGTTATGGGAACAGCAAGCTAGCTAGTATGATGGCGTAAGAAATGTACGTCAAGTCGATTGTCAAGAGGGACGTTGAGTGAGTTCACCCAAGATGTTGCGGGGCCTGCTGTCGTTCAGCAGCATGACCATGGTCTCGCGGGTTCTCGGCCTGGTCCGGGACCAGGTAGTGACCTCGACCTTCGGCACCAACGCCATCACCGATGCTTTCTGGGTCGCCTTCAGGATACCCAATTTCCTGCGCCGGCTGTTCGCCGAGGGCTCCTTTGCCACCGCATTCGTGCCGGTGTTCACCGAGGTGAAGGAAACCCGCAGCCACGCCGAGCTGCGTGAACTGATGGCCCGCACCGCCGGCACCCTGGGCGGCGTGCTGATGCTGGTCACCGCGCTGGCGCTGATCTTCGCCCCGCAGCTGGCGTCGGTCTTCTCCAGTGGGGTGGACACCGACCCGGCCAAGCAGGGCCTGCTGATAGACCTGTTCCGCCTGACCTTCCCGTTCCTGCTGTTCGTCTCGCTGACGGCCCTGGCCGGCGGTGCGCTGAACAGTTTCCAGCGCTTCGCGATGCCGGCGCTGACGCCGGTCATCCTCAACCTGTGCATGATCGCCGGCGCGCTGTGGCTGGCGCCGCGGCTGGGTGGCACACCGGAAAAGCAGATCCTCGCCCTCGGCTGGGCGGTGCTGGCCGCCGGCCTGCTGCAGCTGCTGTTCCAGCTGCCTTCGTTGAAGGGCATCGACCTGCTGACCCTGCCGCGCTGGGGCTGGAACCATCCGGGCGTGCGCAAGGTGATGACGCTGATGGTGCCGACTCTGTTCGGCTCGTCGGTGGCGCAGATCAACCTGCTGCTGGACACCGTCATCGCCGCCAAGCTGACCGACGGTTCTCAGTCCTGGCTGTCGCTGGCCGATCGCTTCCTGGAGCTGCCGCTGGGCGTGTTCGGCGTGGCCCTGGGCACGGTGATCCTGCCGGCGCTGGCCCGGCACCATGTCAGCACCGATCGCGAAGGCTTCTCGCGCTCGCTGGACTGGGGCCTGCGCATGACCCTGCTGATTTCGGTGCCAGCCATGCTGGGCCTGCTGCTGCTGGCCGAGCCGCTGATCTCCACGATCTTCCAGCATGGGCAGTTCACCGCCTTCGACACCCGCATGACGGCGCTGTCGGTGTACGGCCTGAGCTTCGGCCTGCCGGCGTTCGCGCTGCTGAAGGTGGTGCTGCCGGCGTTCTACGCGCGCCAGGACACCAGGACGCCGGTGCGCGCCGGTGTCGCCGCGCTGGTGGCCAACATGGTGTTCAACTTCGCCCTGCTGGCGGTGCTGTACCAGGTGATGGTGCCCGATGAGCTGAAGGCGCAGGGGGTGATGGCGGCCCTTGGCAAGCAGCCCGGCCTGCACCTGGCGCTGGGCATTGCCAGCGCGCTGTCCAGTTACCTGAACCTGGGGCTGCTCTGGTACTGGCTGGGCAAGACCGATGTCTACCAGCGGCGCCCGGGCTGGGGCGGCTACCTGCTGCGCCTGCTGCTGGCGTGCACGGCGATGGTCGGCGTGCTGCTGGCCCTGCTGTACTGGCTGCCGGGCTTCTCGTCGATGGGCGTGTGGGAACGGATCGGCGCGCTCGGCCTGCTGGTCGGCGGTGGCGGGCTGACCTACCTGCTGGCGATGGTGGCGATGGGCTTCCGTCCGCGCGACCTGCGTGGGCATTGATCGTGGCTCCCGGCGGCTATACTTCAGGGTTACACCATTGAAACGGCGGGCTTCGGCCGGCCGGAACGAGAGTTGATGAGCAGGCTGTTCAGAAGCGTCGAGGGCGGGGAGCTGTTCCCCAACGGAAGCGTGGTCTGCATCGGTGCATTCGACGGCCTCCACCTGGGCCATCGTGCGCTGGTGCGGCACGCGGTCGCGCGTGCGCGCGCCTTGGGGGTGGCTGCGGTGGCGGTGGCCTTCGAGCCCCTGCCACGTGAGTTCTTCGCCCAGGGCACGCCGCCGCCGCGGTTGACCCTGGCACGCAGCAAGGTCGAAATCCTGCACGAACTGGGCGTTGATGCGATCGGCCTGCTGCGCTTCGACGCGGCGATGGCGGCGATGCCCGCCGAAACCTTCGTGCGCCAGCTGCTGGCGCAGCGCCTGAACGCCCGCGAGGTGTGGATCGGGCCGGAGTTCTGTTTCGGCAACCGTCGCCGTGGCGATCTGGCCCTGCTGCAGGCGCTGGGCGCCGAGCTCGGTTTCAGCGCCGGCGAGATCGAAGCGGTCGACCTGCATGGCGATCGCATCTCCAGTACCCGTATCCGCCAGCTGCTGCAGGAAGGCGACTTCGCCCGCGTCGGCGACCTGCTGGGTCGTCCCTACTCGATCAGCGGTCGGGTGGTGCGCGGGCGCCAGCTCGGCCGTACGCTGGGCTTCCCCACCGCCAACCTGCGCTTCCCGAAGACCCCGGCACTGTCGGGCATCTACGCGACCTGGGTGCACGGGGTGTTCGACCAGCCGTGGCCGTCGGTGTCCAGTTTCGGTACCCGGCCGACCGTGGACGGCGTGGAGCCGCTGCTGGAAGCGCACCTGTTCGATTTCCAGGGCGACCTGTACGGGCGCCACATCGAAGTCGAATTCGTTGCCAAGCTGCGTGACGAAGAGAAATTCAACGATCTGGCGGCGCTGACCGACCAGATGCACCGCGACGCCGAACAGGCGCGTGCCATCCTTTCCGAACATAGATTGCGAGCCACTGCGTGAGCCAGGACTACAAGACCACCCTCAACCTGCCGGCCACCGAATTCCCGATGCGCGGCGACCTGCCCAAGCGCGAGCCGGGCATTCTGGCGCGCTGGGAAGAGCAGGGGCTCTACCAGCAGCTGCGCGACAATGCCGCCGGCCGCCCGCTGTTCGTGCTGCATGACGGCCCGCCGTACGCCAATGCGCGCATCCACCTGGGCCATGCGGTCAACAAGATCCTCAAGGACATCATCGTCAAGTCGCGCTACCTGGCCGGATTCGATGCGCCCTATGTGCCGGGCTGGGACTGCCATGGCCTGCCGATCGAAATCGCGGTGGAAAAGAAGTGGGGCAAGGTCGGGGTGAAGCTCGATGCGGTCGCGTTCCGGCAGAAGTGCCGCGAGTTCGCCGAGGAGCAGATCGACATCCAGCGCGCCGACTTCAAGCGCCTGGGCGTCACCGGCGACTGGGACAACCCGTACAAGACCCTGAGCTTCGATTTCGAGGCCAACGAGATCCGCGCGCTGTCCAAGATCGTCGCCAACGGCCACCTGCTGCGCGGCGCCAAGCCGGTGTACTGGTGCTTCGACTGCGGCTCGGCGCTGGCCGAAGCCGAGATCGAATACCAGGAAAAGACCTCGCCGGCGATCGACGTCGCCTACACCGCGCGCGATGCGCAGGCCGTAGCGCAGGCGTTCGGCGTCAGCCTGCCGGCCGACTTCGAAGTGGCCGTGCCGATCTGGACCACCACCCCGTGGACGCTGCCGGCCTCGCTGGCGGTGTCGCTGGGTGCGGACATCCGCTACGTGCTGGCCGAAGGCCCCGCGCACAACGGCAAGCGCCGTTGGCTGGTGCTGGCCGCTGCACTGGCCGAGCGCTCGCTGCAGCGCTATGGCGTGGACGCGGTGGTGCTGCACGGTGAGGCCGAAGGTTCAGCGCTGGAAAACCAGCTGCTGATCCATCCGTTCTACCCGGAGCGCGAGATCCTCGTGCTCAACGGCGAACACGTATCCGACGAGGACGGTACCGGTGCGGTGCACACCGCCCCCGGCCACGGCCAGGAAGACTACGTGGTCAGCCAGAAGTACGGCCTGCTGGACAAGTACAACGCCGGTCAGATCACTCCGATCGACGGCCGTGGCGTCTACCTGGAGTCGACCCCGCCGGCTGGCGAGGTGGTGCTGGCGGGCCAGCACCTGTGGAAGGCGCAGGAGGCGATCGTGCAGGTGCTGCGTGACAGCGGCGCACTGCTGGCCTTCGTCGAGATCCGCCACAGCTACCCGCACTGCTGGCGGCACAAGACGCCGGTGGTGTTCCGCGCCACCCCGCAGTGGTTCATTTCGATGGACAAGGCCAACCTGCGCAACGATGCGCTGGCCGCCATCGACACCGTCGGCTGGTTCCCGACGTGGGGCAAGGCGCGCATCCAGAGCATGGTCGACGGCCGCCCGGACTGGACCATCTCGCGCCAGCGCACCTGGGGCGTGCCGATCGCACTGTTCACCCATCGCCAGACCGGCGAGATCCACCCGCGTTCGGTGGAGCTGATGCAGCAGGTGGCCGACCGCGTCCAAGCCGAAGGCATCGACGTGTGGTATTCGCTGGATGCCGCCGAACTGCTGGGCGCTGAAGCGGCCGACTACGAGAAGGTCACCGACATCCTCGATGTCTGGTTCGACTCGGGCGTGACCCATGAGGCCGTGCTGGCTGCACGTGGCTTCGGCAAGCCGGCCGACCTGTACCTGGAAGGCTCGGACCAGCATCGCGGCTGGTTCCAGTCCTCGCTGCTGACCGGCGTGGCCATCGACAAGCGCGCGCCGTACAAGCAGTGCCTCACCCACGGTTTCACCGTGGACGAGCACGGCCGCAAGATGTCCAAGTCGCTGGGCAACGGCATCGAGCCGCAGGAAATCATGAACAAGCTGGGCGCGGACATCCTGCGCCTGTGGATCGCCTCGGCCGACTACAGCAACGAGATGTCGCTGTCGCAGGAAATCCTCAAGCGCACCGCCGACGCCTACCGTCGCCTGCGCAACACCGCCCGCTTCCTGCTGGGCAACCTCGACGGTTTCGATCCGGCCCAGCACCTGCGCCCGCTCAACGAGATGGTCGCGCTGGACCGCTGGATCGTGCATCGCGCCTGGGAACTGCAGGAGAAGATCAAGGCGGCGTATGACAACTACGACATGGCCGAGATCGTGCAGCTGCTGCTGAACTTCTGCAGCGTGGACCTGGGCTCGCTGTATCTGGACGTGACCAAGGACCGCCTGTACACGATGCCGACCGATTCGGATGGTCGTCGTTCGGCGCAGAGTGCGATGTACCACATCGCCGAAGCGTTCACCCGCTGGGTGGCGCCGATCCTGACCTTCACCGCCGATGAGCTGTGGGGCTACCTGCCGGGCGACCGTGCTGGCCATGTACTGTTCACCACCTGGTACGAGGGCCTGGCACCGCTGCCGGCCGATGCACAGCTCAACGCTGCCGACTTCGACCAGTTGCTGGCCGTGCGCGAACAGGTGGCCAAGGTGCTGGAGCCGATGCGCGCCAATGGTGCGATCGGCGCCGCGCTGGAAGCGGAGATCACCATCGCCGCCAGTGAAGAGCAGGCAGCACGCTGGCAGCCGCTGGCCGATGAACTGCGTTTCCTGTTCATCAGCGGCGACGTGCAGGTGCGCCCGGCGACCACCGACGAGGTGTTCGTCAGCGCCCAGCCGACGCAGAAGTCCAAGTGCGTGCGCTGCTGGCACCACCGTGCCGACGTCGGCAGCAGTGCCGACCACCCGGAACTGTGCGGCCGCTGCGTGACCAACATCGCCGGTGCCGGCGAAGTGCGGAGCTGGTTCTGATGGCCGCCGCGCGTCCTCATCCCAACGCCCTGATCTGGCTGCTGCTGTCGGCAGTCATCATCGGCCTGGACCAGTGGTCGAAGGCCTGGGTGCTGTCGAGCCTGCCGGAGTTCCAGCCCGTGGTGGTCATCGACGGCTTCTGGAACTGGTACCGCACCTACAACACCGGTGCAGCGTTCAGCTTCCTGAGCGATGCCGGTGGCTGGCAGAAGCATTTCTTCACCGTGCTGGCGATCGCCATCAGCGGGCTGATGGCCTGGTGGCTGCGCGCCACCGCCCGTGGCAACTGGAAGGCCGCCGTGCCTTACGCGCTGATAATCGGCGGTGCGATCGGCAACGTGATCGACCGCCAGGTGCATGGCCACGTGGTGGATTTCATCCAGTGGTACGTCGGCGAGCATGTCTGGCCGTCGTTCAACATCGCCGATTCGGCCATCGTGGTGGGTGCCGTAGGCATCGCCCTGTTCGGCCTGTTCGACGGCAAGTCCGCCAAAAAGGCGGATAATGACAACCCGAAACCGTAAGCCGGCCGCTGCCGGGAGACTGAACTGATGGATGTGCTGCTCGCCAACCCGCGTGGTTTCTGTGCCGGTGTCGATCGTGCGATCGAGATCGTCAAGCGCGCGATCGAAACGCTGGGCGCGCCCATCTATGTCCGCCATGAAGTGGTGCACAACCGCTTCGTGGTCGATGACCTGAAGCAGCGCGGCGCGATCTTCGTCGAAGAACTCGACGAAGTACCGGACAACAACACGGTCATCTTCAGTGCCCATGGCGTTTCCCAGGCCGTGCGCCAGGAAGCCGAGCGCCGTGGCCTGAAGGTGTTCGATGCGACCTGTCCGCTGGTGACCAAGGTCCACTTCGAAGTCGCCCGCCACTGCCGTGCCGGCCGTGACGTGGTGCTGATCGGCCATGCCGGTCACCCGGAAGTGGAAGGCACCATGGGCCAGTGGAACCGCGAAGCGGGCACCGGCCAGATCTACCTGGTCGAGGACGTGGAGCAGGTGGCCACGTTGCACATCAACCAGCCGGAAAACTTCGCCTACACCACCCAGACCACGCTGTCGGTGGATGACACGCGCGGCATCATCGATGCGCTGCGCGAGCGCTTTCCGGCGATGCAGGGGCCGAAGAACGACGACATCTGCTACGCCACGCAGAACCGCCAGGACGCCGTGCGCGACCTGGCCAAGCGCTGCGACCTGGTGCTGGTGGTCGGTTCGCCGAACAGCTCCAATTCCAACCGCCTGAGCGAGCTGGCCCGCCGTGAAGGCGTGGAGAGCTACCTGATCGACGGTGCGCACGAGATCGACCCGGCCTGGGTGCTCGGCAAGGAGCATATCGGCGTGACCGCTGGTGCCTCGGCACCGCAGGTGCTGGTCGATGGCGTGCTGGCGCGTCTGGCCGAGCTGGGCGCGTCGGGTGTGGGCGAGCTGGATGGCGAGCCGGAATCGATGGTGTTCGCGCTGCCGAAGGAACTGCGCCTGCGCCTGGTGGACTGACCGACAGCGCTGCTGGTGGGTGCGAACCTTGGTTCGCACTGTCGGCGGTACGTCATCCACGCATGGCGTGGATCTATCCGGTACTGCTCTGCTTTCCAGCAGATCCACGCCATGCGTGGATGCTGTCAGTCTTCGCCAACGCTCCAATGAGGCTTTGCCGCATCTGGTCGATGCGCCACTGACCATGACCTTCGGCCATGGGGCTCGGCACCTCACAGGCCTAGCATCGGGGAATTCTCCGCTGCTGGAAGTTGCCGATGAAAACCCGTGCCCTGGTGATGTCCGTGCTGTTCGCGCTGGCGGCCACGCCCGCGCTGGCGCAGACCCCGCCACCGGGTGATGCCGCCGCCCCGGGCCTGCTGCGCATCGATGTCGACGCACGCGACCTGGCCCGGCGCATCTTCAAGGTGACCGCCACCGTGCCGGCCAAGCCCGGCCCGCTGACCCTGCTGTATCCGCAGTGGATTCCCGGCAACCATTCGCCCACCGGCCCGATCGACAAGCTGGCCGGCCTGCGGGTCACTGCCAACGGCAAGCCGCTGGCCTGGCAGCGCGACCAGTTCAACGTGTACGCGTTCAAGGTGGATGTGCCGGCGGGCGTGAGCGAGATCGTCGCCCACTTCGATTTCCTGTCTTCGCAGGGCGGTAGCCAGGGCAGGGTGGTGATGACCCCTGAAATGCTCAATCTGCAGTGGAATGCCAATTCGCTGTACCCGGCCGGCGTGGACGCGCGCAACCTGCAGGCACAGGCCAGTGTGACCCTTCCCAAGGGCTGGGCCTATGCCACGGCGCTGGAAACCGCCCGCCGTGATGGTGACACCGTGGTGTTCAAGCCGATTTCCTATGACCACCTGGTCGATTCGCCGCTGTTTGCCGGTGAGCATCACCAGCGCATCGACCTCGACCCGGGCGCGAAGGCGCCGGTGCATCTGAACGTGTTCGCCGACGATGCCAAATCGCTGAAGCCGACCGACGCGCAGCTGAAGGCGCACCGTGCGCTGGTGCAGCAGGCCGACAAGCTGTACGGCGCGCGCCACTACGATCACTACGAATTCCTGCTTGCCCTGACCGATCGTCTCGGCGGCATCGGGCTGGAGCACCATCGCTCCAGCGAGAATAGTGCCGACCCGGGCTACTTCACCGAGTGGGACAGCAATGCCTGGATGCGCGACCTGCTGCCGCATGAGTACACCCACTCGTGGAACGGCAAGTACCGTCGCGGTGCCGATCTGGCCACGGCCAACTTCAATACGCCGATGGGCGACAGCCTGCTGTGGGTGTACGAAGGGCAGACCCAGTTCTGGGGCCAGGTGCTGGCCGCGCGCTCGGGTCTGTGGACCACTGAGCAGGCGCGCGACATGCTGGCGAACGTGGCGGCAACCTATGACCGCGGCCGCCCGGGACTTGCGTGGCGCCCGCTGCAGGACACCACCAACGACCCGACCATCGCCCAGCGCCGCACGTTGCCGTACCGCAACTACCAGATGAGCGAAGACTACTATTCCGGTGGGCAGATGCTGTGGCTGGAGGTGGAGGGCAAGCTGCGTGGGCTGACCGGCAACCGTCGCAGCCTGGATGATTTCGCGCGTGCGTTCTTTGGCGTCGGCAACGGCGATTGGGATGTCAATCCGTACACCTTCGACGACGTGGTGGCGACCCTCAACGGCATCGCACCGTACGACTGGGCGAGCTTCCTGCGCCAGCGCCTGGACGGGCACGGATCGCTGACCGGCGGCCTGGAACTGGCGGGTTGGAAGCTGGTCTACCGCGATGCGCCGAACGAGGCCTACAAGGCACAGGAAAAGCGCGCGAAGGCGGCGCTGCTGGCCTATTCGCTGGGCGCGACGGTGCTCGACAGCGGCGTGGTCGGCGATGTGATCTGGGACAGCCCGGCGTTCAATGCCGGCCTGGCGCCGGGCATGAAGGTGATCGCCATTGGCGGTCGCGAATACAGCAGCCAGCGCCTGAAGGACGCGGTGGCTGCGGCAGCGACTGACAAGGCGCCGATCACACTGCTGGTCAAACAGTTCGACCGCATCGATACGATGAAGATCGACTATCACGGTGGCCTGCAGTATCCGGTGCTGGAACGCATTACCGGCCGCCCGGACCGCCTTGCAGAGCTGTGGAAGGCACGATGAAGCTGCGCACGCGTGATGGGTTAATCCTGGTGGTGGCCGTGCTGGCCATCGTCGGCGCCTACCTGGACGGCGACGGGCGCTGGCTGCACTGGTTGGCCAAGCCGGCGACCACGTTGCTGATCGCCGCCATCGCCTGGCAGGCGCGGCCGGTGGTGGATGCGTTCTACCGGCGCGCGGTGCTGGCCGGCATGCTGTTGTCCTGCGTGGGCGATATCGCGCTGATGCTGCCGATCGACGCGTTCGTGCCGGGGCTGGTTGCCTTCCTGCTTGCGCATCTCTGCTACATCGCCGCGTTCCGCGCCGGCCTGCGCGCGGGCCGCGGATTGCTCGCTGCCTTCGTGCTGCTTGCCGCATTCGCTTCGATCAACGTGGCCGGCCTGTGGCCACATCTGCCGCTGCCGATGCGCATTCCGGTGTTGGCCTACGTCCTGGTGCTGGCCGCCATGGCGGTGCTGGCACTGGCCCGTTACTGGACGCGGCCCCACGCCGATGCGCTGGAAGCGGGCAGCGCGCGTTGGGCTGCTGGTGGCGCATTGCTGTTCGTGGCCAGCGATTCATTGCTGGCATGGGATCGCTTCGGCGGTGGCCTGCCGTTGGCCAGCCTGCTCGTGCTGTCCACCTATTACGCCGCGCAGTACGCCATCGCCCGCTCGGTGAGGTAGCAGAAAAGGGGACGGAGGGGATTAAGTCGCTTTGGCCATCGTCGCGCCACTTGCGACTTAATCCCCTCCGTCCCCTTTTTCTACTGCAGGTTGCCCTTGGCGTCGTAGCGCAGGCGCACGGTCTGGCGGTCGCCGGCCACTTCATCCGGCAACCACACCAGCTTGCCGCCCTTGCGGATGACCACATACACATGGCCGACGTCGGCGGGCGTACGCATCAGTGCATTGCGCTGTTGCTGCAGGGCCTGCGTCACCCGTGGCACGGCATCGAAATCGATGTTGGCCAGTGCGGTGCTGCTGCGGCGAAGGCTGATGGTCGGCGCGAACTGTTGCGGATTCACCGCATCGCCCTTGCGCCACTGCCCGCGTTGGTAGTGGTAAGCATCCACATGGCCCGGCTGCTGTGGATCGACCAGGTCGATGTCGATGCGGCCGTCGTCATGGAAGTGGATGCTGTGGAAGACGACCAGGCGTTCGCCGGCCAGTCCGGGCATTGCCTCCAGCGCCTGCCGTGCAGCGAGCAGGCGCTCGGCGTCGAGCAGCAGGTTCGGCCGCGTGCGCCCGGGCACCTGCATCGGTTCGGGCGCTGCCCGTGGGGTGGCGATGGCCGTCGTGCGCAACGGTTGTTCCCAGGGATGTTGCTGCGTTGCATCCGCAGGCGCGGTCGATGCAGCGCCACGCAGGGTTGCGTTGACGGTCTGCAGTGCACCGCCCGCCGTGGCGACACCGGCCAGGGCCAGCACCACGCCAGCGAACACCAGCGGTGTGGACACGGGCCGCTTCACGCGTGCTCCATGCGCACGCTACGGCGATCATCCGGGTCGTACAGGATGTCGACCTGCCCACGTGGAATGTTGGCCAGGTCGAGCAGCGCAACGAAGCGGCGCACGCTGGCCTGCTGTACGTTGCCCTCGCGGTCGAGATATTCCAGCTGGAACTCCACCTGCGGTTGTTCGTTGACGTAGGTGCCGGTCTGGCGCACATCGAGCACCCGCGCTTCGGCACCGATGCCGCGGTACTTGAGGGCTTCAGCGCGCGCGTCGATCTGCAGTGTGCCGGCCAGCAGTCGCGCCAGCAGGCGCAGGGCGATCAGGTAGCTGCACAGCACCAGCGGGCAGATCAGCAGTGGATGACCGAAACCCAGGAACGTCCAACCCATGCCATCGCTTTGCAGCCGGTAGGCCATGACGTACGCAGCAGCGACCATGACGATGCCGATCAGGCCGCCGATCGCGCGGCGCCACAGGCTGGTGCGGTCCAGTTCCGGTTGCGCGCCTTCAAGCATCAGGTTGGGCGAGGGGCCTGGCGTGCGGCTGAGCAGTACTCCCAACTGCTTGCCCACGGCAAAACGCTGCAGCTGTGGCTTGCTGTCGACCACGACCAGCGTTTCGGTGATCGGCGTGCCGGACAGATTGTCGAAGGCCAGTTGCAGCCGCCACTGCGCGAAGCCGCGCACCTGCACGCCGGTCTGTTCGGCCTGCTCGATGCGCGCGCTGCGTGGCTCGCCGTCGGCGAGGATGCTGCGCACGCGTTGCAGTGCGCGCGGTGGCGCCAGCATCAGGTAATGCAGGAAGGCGTACAGCAGCACCAACCACAGCGCCAGCGACGCCGCCAGCAGGCCCAGTGCCAGCCCTGGCGCGCTGCGGTCGCCCACGTCCAGGCCGAAGTAGATCAGGCAGGGGAAGGGCAGCGCGAAGAACAACATGAGCGCGCCCAGGAACCAGAGATAGGCTTTCATGACTCGCCTTCGACGCCGTGGAACAGGCGGCGTAGCGTACTACGCTCAGCGGAATTGCAGGGTCAGCAGGAAGTAGCGCCCCAGGGGATCGTCCAGCCCGGGCATCTGCCCGCCGCTGCCGACAAGGTAGTTCACCGGCCGCGTATCGAGCAGGTTGTGCACGTCCAGAGCGGCAATCACGCGCGGGCTCAGTCGGCGCGCCAGATGCAGGTTCCAGCGCAGCTGCGCAGGGTTCATGCAGCGGCGCTGGTCATGCTGCTCCTGCGTGCATGCGTCACCGGCCAGCCATGCGCGGGTGCGGCCGACGCGGTTGCCACGCAGGGCGATGTCCCAGGATGGGTTCTGCCACTGCACGTTGAGGATGCCCGCGTTCGCAGGCGTAGCATGCCCGCGCAGATCCACCGATTCGCCATGGCTGCGATCACGACGCAGTTCCTGCTGTTTCAATGCATCCAGCGAGAACAGCCATTGCCCGTTGCGGCCGGCATCCACCCGGTACTCGCCACGCAGTACCCAGTTGCGCGAGGTGGTGCGGCCGATGTTGTCGAATGACAGTCGAAGATCACGCAGGCGGCCCTGCTCATCCAGCTCCCAGGTACCGGGATTCCACCGTGCATCCCGGGGTTGCAGGGCGAGGATCTCGTTGCGTAGTTCGACGATGTTGTGGGTCAGCGACAGCGAGAACGCATCATTCGGAGTCCAGCTGGCAGCCAGCGAGTGGCTGCGCGAGGTCTCGGCTTTCAGCGCATCGTTCTCGACCACCTCTACTTCCACCGCGCAGCCGCCACCGCGCAGCGGGCGCGCGCACGGCGGCAGGGAAGCCGATGCGGGCAGGGGATACAGGCCGAAGTAGCCCGGCGGTCGCCGCCGCTCGAAGATGCTGGGCGCGCGGTAGCCGCGGCCACTGGCCAGCAGGAACGACCAGTGCGGGCTCGGGCTCCAGCGCAGGCCGGCACGCGGCGAGAACGCGGTGTCACCGCCATCGCGGTCCAGCCGCGCGGCCACGTCCAGGCGCAGCGTCGGCGCCAACGGCAGGCCCAGTTCGGCGTAGGCGGCGTTGCTCTGCCGCGACAGACGGCGTTGCTCCAGCGGCAGGCTCAGCGCCAGCTCGCCCTTGCCCAGCAGCGGATCAGGAAGCGATGTCCAGCGCTCGCGGCGCAGATCGATACCGGTAGCCAGTTGTGCGGCACCGCCGGGCAGTGTCATGAGGGTTCGCTGCATGCCCCACCAGCCCTGCCACTGTTCGGTGCGTCCGCGGTTGTGGATGGCCGGAAACAGCTCCTCTGCCAGCCCCGGTGGCAGAGTGGAAAAGCCGGGCAGGAAATCCAGCGTTCGTGCGGCCTCCAGCAGGCGTTCGCTGCGCACGGTACCTTCGGTGCGCAGGTCCACTTGGCTGCGCTGCGCGCTGAGGCCGGCATCCCAGCTGCGGCCCGCGCGCTCACGGCCCATGCCAAAACTGATGTCGCCCTCGGTGGCATGCACGCGCGGGCGCACTTCGCCGCCTTCCTGCAGGACCACATTGAGGATCGCGCCACGGCTGAAATTGAGGGCGACGGCGGTCGGGCCCAGTTCAAAACGCTGGCGGTTGTGACTGGCGCGTGCTTCCACGTAGGCGTAGCGTCCGTCACCGCGTTCGTGGCGATAGCGCAGGTAGCCGGACAGCGTTTCCGATGCCGGTTGCAGCGAACGCGGACGTGCGCTGTCGAGCCAACAGCCGTCGTCTTCGCGCTGCAACGGCGGATGGCACTGCGTGGCAGGGAGGTAAACACCGTTGGGTATGATCAGCCCGATCGGGTACAGCGAGGTTTCTGCATGCCAGTCGCGCTGGTCACCGGCTACATGCTGGAGGCGATGCAGGTCGATGCCGGCAAACCAGCGGTCGCCACCTTCGCGCACGCCACCGGTGGCTGCCTGCACACGGTACTGATCGCCATCACCACGGCTGCTGACCCCCGATTGCAGGGTGGCCTCCGGCCCCTCGGCCTGGTCGCGCAGGATGATGTTGACCACGCCGGACATTGCATCGGCGCCGTAGATGGCCGAAGCACCGCCGCGCACCAGTTCGATGCGCTCGACGAAGCTGAGCGGAATGCCACCCAGATCGGTCAGCCCGCCTTCTTCCAGTGAGACCATCGGATAGCGCGGCAGGCGCCGGCCATTGACCAGGAACAGGGTCGCGCGCGGGCCCATGCCGTCCAGGCTGGTGGTGGCTGCCGCGCCGACCGGCAGGTACAGCGAATCACCACTGCGCGAGGTGCTCAGTGGCGGATGACCGTTCATGCCGGGCAAGTGGCGCAACAGGTCGAACAGCGTGCCGTAGCCGCTGCGCAGGATGTCTTCGCGGTCGATCACCGTTACCGGCAGCGTGGTCTGCACGGAGGTGCGCGGCAACCGGCTGCCGGTGACGTGGATCGGTGCCAGTTCCACCTGCACCGGCTTCGGTGGCGCTGGCGGCGGTGGCGGCCTTACCGGCTGCGCCACCACCGCCGGTGGAGCAGCATGCCGGCGCACCACGAATCCGCCGCTGGGTGTCTGCAGGATGTTCACCGGCATGCCGGCGACGAGCTGCTTCAGTGCGGCGGCCGGCGCCAGTGAGCCGGCGACGCCGCTGGTGCGCAGGTCCGCCAGTTCACGTGCGTCGAACACCAGGGCAATGCCACTCTGGCGTGCCCATTGCTGCAGTGCCGGCGGCAGAGCGCCAGGAGCGATCCGGTAATCGACCTGGGTGACTGCCTCGGCAGCGCCTGTCGTGGCCGCCACACCGGGCACCAGCACAACGCACAGCAGGGCCTGCAGCAGGCCCCAGCGCAGTATGTCCCAACGAAGCACACCCGGCGCCGGCATCGGCCGCCGCCTCAGTAGGTGCGGCGCAGTTCCAGCGCGCCATCCGAGCGCGGCTGGCCAGCAATGGACCACCCCAGTTCCAGGGCGGAAAGCAGTTCGTGCGCGTCGCCTGCACGGAAGGTGCCGCTGACCGCGAGGTCGGCGATATCCGGGTCGGCGACCACCAGTGGCGTGCTGCCATAGCGGTTCATGCGTTCGACCACGGTGGCCAGGGGCGTGCCGTCGAATATCAGCTTGCCCTGCGGCCAGGCCTCGGCGGCGGCGGTCGAGGACAGCTGCGGGCCCGGTTGGATCTTCCCGGAGGCCAGGACCTGCAGCTGCTGGCCCGGCGAGAGCGTGTGCTGCGCGCTGCCACTGGTGACTTCCACCACACCTTCCAGCAGCGCGACCTCGACCCGGCCGTCAGCCAGGCGTTCAACCTGGAAGGTGGTGCCGATATCGCGGATCGAACTGCCACCGGCCTGCACCCGCAGCGAGCGCGATGACGGTTCGACCTGCAGCTGGATGCGGCCGTGCTCCAGCGCCAGTTCGCGCTTGCGCCAGCCGAAGCGTGCGGTGAGCGTGGTGCCGGCGTCGAGCAGGGCGATGCTGCCATCGGCCAGCGTGCGCTGCTGCGGCAGCAGGCTGGCGTTGGCATAGGTCAGGGGCGTGGGATTGCCATCGGTGTACAGCATCCAGCCCAGGCCAACGGCGAGGCAGACGCCTGCAGCGGCGGCCACACTTGGCAGCCAACGCCGCTGCGGCCTGCGTGCCGCGCGCGCGGCGGCGGTGCGCAGCCACGGGTCGCCGGCCAGGCCGGCACTGCGCTGGTGCAGCTTCTCGGCCTGCACCCATGCGCTGACGTGCGCGGGATCCTCGGCCAGCCAGTCCTCGAAGGATTGACGCTCTTCAGGGCTGCAGTCGGGGGCTTCCAGCCGGGCTACCCAGGCGCTTGCGTGTTCAAAAAGCAACGTGTCATCCCTGTTGTCGTTGCGGATCATTCGGTGTCTCCATCATTGTGGAGAGGATCGGGGCCCAGCTCCTTGCGCAGGCCCTGCAATGCACGGGCGATGTGTTTTTCCACGGTCTTGGCGGTGATGCCGCAATGCCGGGCGATCTGTGTATAGCTCATCCCGCTGATGCGGTTGAGCAGATACACCTCGCGGGCACGTTCGGGAAGCTTGAACAGTGCCTGGCGCAGCAGGACGAGCATCTGCCCGGATTCTGCCTGACGCAGTGGATCAGGAGAAGCACTGGCGGCTTCTTCGTTGCCGTCGCGTTCGGTCAGCGACAGGTGGTTGCGCGATTGCGGCGAGCGCCCGCGGTCTGCCAGGCGGTTGCGGGCGATGCGGTACAGCAGTAGCCGCAGCTCCTCGGTGTCGTGTGCGCGGTAGCGGATCAGGCGCTCCATGCAGTCCTGGGCGATGTCCTCGGCATCCTCGGGACCGACACCGCGGGCACGCAGGAAAGCGCACAGCGGCGCGCGTTCCTCGCGTACGAATGCAATGAAGACGTCCGGAACCCCAGGTAGTTCCGGCGCAGGACGGAGCAAAGGGGAGGGCACGGACAGGGGAGGGCCTCGGACGACAATGACGGACGCGTCAACGAGTTTTACGCGACGGTGACCGGATGGGGAAGCCCATGTTTCCCTTGTATTTCCATTGTGAATGCATTCATCTTTTTTCTCGTCGCCGACTGGGGGCGTCTGCCCCGCTGCTGCGTTCTGCTTTCGACCCGTGTGGTGCGGGCGGAGAGAGAACGCAATGAAGCATTCGAAGTTGAGCATCGCCCTGGCAGGCCTGGTGGGTATCGCGACCCTGGGCCAGATGGATGACGTCATGGCAATGAATTATCACGTGCAGGGCGATCGCGTCGTACTCAGTGGCGGTGTCACCGTCGCCGACGTGGTCGCATTGCCGGCGTTGCTGGCCAAGGCACAGGCCGAAGGCCGTCCGATCCGCGAAGTCGTGCTGCGCACCTCCAATGGTGGCGCGCTGATCGCGGGTGAGTGGCTGCAGGGGGTGATCCGTACCAACGGCCTGAACACCATCGTGTCCGGCCACTGCATCTCGTCCTGCTCGATCATGCAGTCCGGTGGCGTCGAGCGTTACCTGGCCGGTGACCTGCCGCTGGTCGACTCGGTGCAGATCCACGCGGCCAGCAGTGGTGGCAAGGTGATCTATACGCCTTCGCCGCGGATGACCGAGATCTACACCGGCAACTACGGCGGCGGCATGGATGCCGGTCTGCTGCACAAGGCCATGTACGAGGTTGTGCAGCCCAACGGCCTGCTGGTCTTCCGCGATCCGGCCCGGACCACCGGCGCGTCGATCAGCTTCGATCCCGATGGCAGTGGCCGCAAGCTGGAGACCTTCCCCGGCCAGGACATCTACAGCAACAAGATCATCACCGCCGCCGGTTACCGCGACCCGGGCGACACCCTGACGGTCACCGGCAATGTCAGCGGCGACATCAACCCGGGCTACCTGCGCACTGCGCGTCAGCTGCAGACATTCGTCGATGACGACTTCGCGCGCTGGAACACCAATTGGGCCAGTACCTATATCAACCAGGCCGTCACCATCTACAACGCGGCTGCACGCGGTCCCAACGGCATCGGCACCTTCTCTGTGCAGGACTTCCTCAGCGATCCGGGCATCCAGGCGGACCTGCTGTCGCGCTTGCGCCTGGATGAGCTGGACGCCTCCACGCTGGGCAATTCGGCTGGTGTGATCCGCGTCGCCAAGGGGGGCACCTGGCGTACCGCCGAGACCACCGGCGCCGATTTCATGCTGGTGGAGAACGGCACCATCGCCCTGGAAGGCGGCGCCCTGCGCACCCCGGAACTGCGCGTGCAGGCGGCCGGCATGGTGGTCGGCCACGGTGACATCGCCTCGGTCGCCAACGACTCGGATGCACTGTTCGATGGCACCGGTCCGTCGTACCGCGAGGATGGCTTCAACCGCCTGCGCGTGTTCGGCACTTTGATGCCGCGCGGTGGAGATCTGGTCACCCACGGCTACGTCAACATCATGCCGGGCGGCAAGGTGCTGTTCGACGTCACCGAGGCGGGCGGCGCCAACAGTGGCCGCCTGCGCGTGGGCGACTTCTACGACAGCGGCGCCAACGAGGGCGCGCTGGTCATCTCGCCGGGCGCGCACCTGGAGCTGAACGTGGCGCAGGGCTTCTACGCCGGCAACTACCAGCGCGAGCTGGTGAGCGGCCCGATCTACCAAGGCGGTTTCACCGATGCGGTGCGCCTGGGTGACACCGGCTATACGGCCAGCATCACCAACGGCGAGGTGTTCCGGCCGCGCCACAACTCGTTGCTGAGCTTCAACATCAACCAGACCGCCGAGGGCCTGTCGCTGACCGCGAACCCCGGTTTCGACCAGCTTGCGCAGCTCACCGGCAGCAACGGCAACGACGGTCTCGGCCGTGCGCTGGCAACCGCCGGCCAGCGCCAGGATGCCGGCCTGAAGCCGCTGCTGGGTGCACTGCAGTTTGCTGACCGCGATGTGATCGCACAGCAGGCCGGTGCACTGCGCGGTGATGGCCACGCCAGCCTGCGCCTGGCCGACAACGCGCTGGTCGGCAGCATCGGCAGCGTGGTGCAGCAGCACCAGGCCGCACGACGCAGCGGCAGCGGTGACGCCGGCGGCTTGGCCGCACAGGCAGCGCAGGCGGCTTCGGCGCAGACCGGCATGGTCAATGGCAGCCTGTTCAACCAGTTGGCGATGCACCTGGTGGAGCCGGCGGGGGCGGGCGGTGGCAACACCAACTTCGGCGGCGAAGCACCACGCAACCACGGCCTCTGGGGCCGCGGCTTCGGCAGCCACGGCCGCATCGACGGTGAGGGCGGCGTGGCCGGCCTGAGCCATACCGTCGGCGGCATCGTGCTCGGTGCCGATACGCAGCTGGCCGATGACCGGGTGACCCTGGGCGTCAGCGTTGCCGCTGCGGACATGTCGACCAAGGGCCGCGATGGTTCCGGGTTCACCGGTGATGTGCGCGCGCTGGATGTGGGCGGCTACCTGGATGCCACCTACTCGCGTGGCTACCTCTCGGCCTCGGTGCGCTACACCGATCTGCGCCACGACACCCGCCGCAGCATCGAGGGCATCGACGGCCTGCAGGGCCCGCTGCGTGCCAAGTACAACAACGATGCGATCTCGGCCCGCCTGGAGCACGGCTTCTCGTTCACCACCGCCAAGGGTGTGGTGATCCAGCCGCTGCTGCCGGTGGTCGACTACGCGCGCACCTCGGCCACCCGCTTCAATGAAGGGCAGGGTGCTGGCGCGCTGGTCGGGCGTGGTGACAGCCTGGAAAGCATCCGCGTCGGCGCAGGCCTGCAGTTGTTCAAGACCTTCGAAGGCAACAACGGCGAGCGCATCACCCCGCGCGCGCGCGTGGTCTGGCAGAAGGAACTGGGCGACACCCAGGCCCGTTACAGCACCGGCTTCGCCGCTGCGCCGGACCTGGTGTTCGGTGCCAGCAGCCAGACCGTGGGCGAACAGGTGCTGGCCTGGAACCTGGGTGTGACCAGCCGCGCCAGCGATCGCCTGTCGGTGATGGTTGACTACGTGGGCGAGCGTCGCGACGGCCAGCTGCAGAACGGCGTGATGCTGGGCCTGGGCTATACGTTCTAAGGCAGTACCGGCACCGGCGGCTGTCACGTCGCCGGTGCCATCCCCATCGATGTGTGGGTGCGCTATGGTCGTGGCGGATTTCCGCGCAGGCCTTGCCATGCAGATCGCCGTTTTCAGTGCCCGTCCCTACGACCGCCGCTTTCTCGAGGAAGCCAACGCGCGTGAAGGGGCAGGGCAGCCGTTCCAGTTCGTGTACTTCGACGCCGCGCTGGACGTGCACACCGCCGCACTGGCACAGGACTGCGCCGCCGTCTGCGTGTTCGTCAACGACCGGCTTGATGCACCGGTGCTGCAGGCCCTGCACGCACTGGGTGTGCGCGCGGTGCTGCTGCGCTGCGCCGGCTTCAATAATGTGGATCTGGCCACCGCGAACGTGCTCGGCCTGTTCGTCGCCCGCGTGCCGGCCTACTCGCCCGAAGCCGTGGCCGAGCATGCACTGGCGCTGGTGATGACCCTCAACCGGCAGACCCATCGCGCCTACAACCGCGTGCGCGAGGGCAACTTCATGCTCGATGGCCTGCTCGGCCGCACCCTGCATGGCAAAACCGTGGGCATCGTCGGTACCGGCAAGATCGGGCTGACCACCGCGCGCATCTTCCGCGGCATGGGCTGCACCGTGCTGGGGCACGATCCGTATCCATCGCCGGCCTTCGCGGAGATCGGCGCGATGGTTGAACTGGACGAGCTGCTGTCCCGCTCGGACATTGTCTCTCTGCATTGCCCGCTGACCCCGGATACCCAGCATCTGATCGACGACGCCTCACTGGCGCGGATGAAGCCCGGCGCGATGCTGGTCAACACCTCGCGTGGCGGGCTGGTCGATACCCATGCGGTGATCCGCGCGCTGAAGTCGCGCCGGCTGGGTCACCTGGCCATCGACGTCTACGAGCAGGAAAGCGCGCTGTTCTTCCAGGACCTGTCCGGCGAGATCATCGACGACGAGGCCTTCCAGCGCCTGATGACCTTTCCCAACGTGCTGGTGACCGGCCACCAGGGCTTCTTCACCGTGGAGGCGCTGCAGGAGATCTCGGCGATCACGCTGGGCAATCTGGCCGATTTCGCGGCGGGTCGGGAGTGCGGCAACCGGGTGATGGTGGGCTGAGGGGCCGGGCGGGTGGGCGTTTTACGGTAATCGTCACGACCGCATTGACCGCAGGGGTGGGGCGACCGTAAAATCGCCTGCTCAGCCGGAATAGCTCAGTTGGTAGAGCGGCGCATTCGTAATGCGTAGGTCGTAGGTTCGATTCCTATTTCCGGCACCAGATACAGCAAAAAAGCCCCGACCTTGGTCGGGGCTTTTTGTTTGGTGGGCGTTGGAACTCATTGATTGGTGAGGGATTTGCTCGCAGCCGATTGTTGGCTGGGCTTCCGTGCAGATGATTGCGGATGATTCGTGTCCGTAAGAACGGCCTGAATCGGGGAGATGGACTGGCTTCAATGCCGCTAACGTTGAAGCGCGGCTCCGGAAACAAAGCATGGTTGCTCACCGTACTGTGGTTCTGTTTGCGACAATTTGCGTGTTGCGTGGGAAGAGCCCGCACTCCTTGCCGTGGCTGCTTTTGTGTATTACGAGCGCAACGAGATTCCAGACTTCGTAGGCGGAGCGCTGGATGGCTTTAACGGCACCAGCCACATGGAACCGAAGTAAGAGAGGAACTCACGATGAAAGAACTGAGCGCTTTTGAAGTTGAATTGGTTTCGGGTGGTGATGGCATGACCTACACTTGGGGCAAAATGGTCGGCGAAGCTGCGCGTTCTGCGTGGGATGCAATGAAGGATTATGCATCGTCCATGGATTCTTCGACGGATGTGATCCCCTAATAGGCGAGTGCAAGGTGTCAGGCTTGCGCCTGACAAATTTATAAACTGAGGATTTTCTTCATGAGGCACAGTGGAGCAGCAGAATCCAGTAATTCCCTGGAATAAAGGTCCGAATCTTATTGCGTGTTTCGGGTAAAGAAGCGCGATGTTCATGCGGTTTCTCTGGTAGCCGCAATCTGGTTTTTGTGGAGCCAAGGTGGCGAAATCGCAGGACTTTTCAAGAGCCTGTTCGACGCTCTCGCTTAGGCGTCTTGATCCACGGTAGTCCCCCCGCAGGTTAGCCGCAGCCAGAAGTGGAATTTTCTCGTAGCCTAACCCGAGGAGATCCCATGAAGAAGTCACGATTCACCGACAGTCAGATCATCGCCGTACTCAAGCAGGCCGAGGCCGGGACGCCTGTCCCTGACCTTTGCCGGCAGCATGGCATCAGCTCAGCGACGTTCTACAAGTGGCGCAGCAAATTCGGCGGCATGGATGCGTCCATGGTGTCCCAGCTCAAAGAGCTTCAGGACGAGAACCGACGGCTGAAGAAGATGTATGCCGATGCGCAGCTCAGTGCCGATCTGCTGAAGGAAGCGCTAGCAAAAAAATGGTGAGGCCATCTCAGCGTCGCGAGATGGCCCAGCAGGCGGTCCAGGGAGGCATCACCAGCATCGTTCATGCGTGCAGAACGTTCGAGGTGAGTCAGACCTGCTACCGCTATCAGGCCAAGGCCAGCCAGGAAAACGCGATGATCGCCGACTGGTTGCTCAGGCTGACCAGCGCCTACCGCGATTGGGGCTTTGGGCTGTGCTTCCTGCATCTGCGCAACGTGAAGGGCTTCGCTTGGAACCACAAGCGCGTGTATCGGATCTATCGCGAGCTGGAGCTGAATCTGCGCATTAAGCCGCGCAAGCGCATCGTCTGGGAAGTGCCGGAGCCTTTGACGGTGCCTGAGGCGGCCAACCAGACCTGGTCGATGGATTTCATGCACGATCAGCTGGCTGATGGACGCAGTTTCCGGATGCTCAACGTACTGGATGACTTCAACCGCCAAGGACCAGCGATGGAGGTCGACATCTCCTTGCCTGCGGCGCGCGTCATCCGCAGCTTGGAACAGGTCATTCAATGGCGCGGAAAGCCCCGCGCCATACGCTGCGACAACGGGCCGAGTACATCAGCGGAGCGCTGCAAGCATGGGCCGAGCGGCACGATATCGCGCTGCTCTACACCCAGCCAGGCAATCCTCAGCAGAACGCCTACATCGAGCGCTACAACCGGACCGTGCGTTACGCTTGGCTTGCCAGCAACCTGTTCAATGACATCGAACAGGTCCAGGACATCGCCACTCGTTGGCTATGGACTTACAACCACGAGCGTCCAAACATGGCGCTCGGCGGCATCACGCCAATGCAGGCTCTCAACAGATGAACGTCTGGTCAACTTGCACTGGCAGCATAGTTCCACTTTTGGCGACTGCTAAAAGCGGGGGGATTACCGTGGCTATTGGGCCCGTCAGCCACGCATCGGCACCCGCAAGCTCCACGGTCTGATCAGGCCGGCACTGCAGGCATCGGGGATAGCGATGGGACGGGACCGCCTGTTTGGTGTCCTTCGTAATGCCCGGCTTCTGGTTCCGATGCGGCGGGCATATCACAAGACAACCGACAGCCATTACCGCTTCCGACGGCAGGGCGCTGTTGAGGGCCACCGCATGTATGGTCACACCTCTGGCCAGAAGTGTCGCCGCCAGCCTCGCGCCGATCGCAACGACGATGACCGTCACCGGTTTGGGAATTTTCAACCTGTTCGAAGTGCCGGTGGGATCGGGGTGACGCAACTGGATTTCATCACGCGGCCGAAACGTTGCCTGCGGCCTAATCGCGCCATGTGCTATTCGGCCCATATCAAAGGTGCTTTTCGTACGCCGGTCGGGAGAGGCGGAGGCGTGTCTTCGCCGGCAGGGGGCGGCGAATCCTGCCTGGAAGCAAACAGGCATCCCCCCGCTGTGCCTGATGGTCGGCCACGAGCCCGCTCTCCGCCGCAGAGCGCTGGGTGACAAGTCAAGTTGATGGTGCCGACGTATTCCCGGCGATAAAACATGCTTCCTTTTTGGCGGGAAATTTCGATTCTTTCATTAGCAATGTCTATAGCCCCAGCAGCTACCGCAGCAGCAGTCGTAGCAATAGCCAGAGCTATCTCGTAGTCATTTTCTAGGCGGCATCCACGGTTCGATGGCTGATTCTCTGTTGTCTCCGTGGAATCTTTGACATTTGAAGCGTTTTTCGCGCGGGGGCGTTCCATGAATCGCATTCTGTTGAGTGCCGGGAAAATTCTGGGAGCTATCGCGATGGTTTATCCGGATTCTGGATAATTTTCATCAGGCGAGGGCTTCCGCGAGCGCAAGGTTCATGAAAACGTATCTGAACGATTTGGTTCTGCTTGGCCGCTGCCGGAGATGGTGGTTCTATTGTATTGAGAAAATTAAAGTATATTTTTTAAAGTGATTTTATTTAGCAAAAAAATATGTTTTTTTTAAAGCTAAGGAAATATCATCATTGGAGAATGGAATGGATACTCGGCAGCGGAATAATTGCGAGAGTGATAGCGTGAAAAATCGCTTTCGCTGTTTCCGATACAGGGCCTTGGTGATGGGCTTGTCGCTGGTCATTTGCATGTCAGTACAAGCGCAGGTTGCATTGTTCAATGATTTTGTCGATGGCACCTGTGCAGGCTTGTCCGATCCCGCGTCGGTCAGTCCTTTCACAAGCTCTGCCTGTACTTTGGCTCTGGGAAATGCGACGTCAGCGGGAATCACCGGTAACACCAGAATGGTAATAAATCAGAACGGCTTCTTTTCCCGGGGAGGGTTGGAAGTCTTCGGCGACGGTGTCGCCGCTGGCTCGCCCGTGGCCTACCTGCACGGGCAACTCAGCCTGTTTAGTGGGGGGACCATGTCCGGTACGGCCAACAAGATCATTGGCGTGGCGGCTGGAACCGCCGCAACCGATGCCGCCAACGTCGGGCAGTTGCAATCGGCTGGATTCTCAATCAATGCAGCTGGCGAGGTGACAAACCCGGCGGCGACATACGACAGCATCGCGCGCGACAGGATCTCCCTTGACGGTGCGGCGGGGACTACGGTCACCAATGTGGCCGCCGGCACGGCGCCCACCGATGCGGTCAATTTCAGCCAACTCAGTGTTACCAACCAGGCCCTGACGACGCTGGAACAGAATGCCCTGCTATGGGATGCGGCTGCCAACGGCGGTGCCGGGGGCTACAGTGCCAACCGTGGAGGTGTTCCGAGCAAACTAGTGAACGTGGCGCCGGGCGATCTAAGCACCGCAAGCACCGAYGCAGTCAACGGTTCGCAGTTGTTCCAGACCAACCAGGACGTGACCACGCTGGGCACCCGTGTAACCACGGCGGAGGGGAGCATTAGCATTCTCGATGGTCGCGTGACCACAAGTGAAACGGCGATCACCAACCTTACCAGCGCGATCGGTCCCAGTGATTCGGCTTATCTGGTTCAGAACGGCCGTGGTTCGCGCTATTCGCGCACCAACGAAACCGGCTTGGCCGAGGACGATGCACACGCACAGGCGGCCGGCTCGACGGCGATTGGCTACAACGCGATCGGTTCGGCTGCCGATGCGGTGGCAATCGGTCGGAACAGCCAGGCTGGCCATGCCGGAAGTGTGGCGCTGGGTGCCGGTTCTGTGGCCAACGGCAGCACGCTGGGCAATGCGGCCTACTTGGTGGGCGGGGCTGCGACCGGCGAGGTCAACGTCGGCAGCCGCCGTGTCACCGGCGTCGCTGCAGGCGCAGGCGATAACGATGCGGTCAATGTGGCGCAGCTCAAGGCTGTCTCCACCAGCGCTACGCAGGCCGACCAGCGTGGCCTGAAGTACGACTGGAATGATCTGAACGCCAACGGCGCTGTCGATCCGGGCGAAGTGGACTATACCCGGGCGGTACTGGCCGGGCCGGCCAGTACCGACGGCGGCCTGACCGGTGGTACCCGGTTGACCAACCTGGCCCAGGGGGCGGTGTCTGCGTCATCCACCGACGCAGTCAACGGTTCGCAGTTGTACAGCATCGCTGGGCAGAATGATGTGGCGTATGTCGCCCAGCATGGACGCGGCCTGCGTTACATACGCAGCAATGATAGTGGGTTGGCCGATGAGGACGCCCATGCCCAGGCGGTAGGTTCCACCGCAGTGGGCTACAACGCCGTAAGTCGGGCAGGGAACGCTGTAGCGGTCGGCCGTGGCTCCATCGCGGACCATGCCAATTCCGTCGCCCTCGGCTCGGGCTCGGCAACGACGGTGGGCGCCCAAAGCGGCTACAACGCTGCCTATGTCGGCAACAGCAATTCGACCGGGCAGGTCCAAGTTGGCGGCCGCACGCTAGGGGGCCTTGCTGCTGGCGCGGCCGCTGACGATGCGGTCAACGTCGCTCAGTTGCAGTCGGGCGTCACTACTGCCATCGGTGAGGCTGTCACACAGGCAAATACGTACACCGATACGCGCATCAACCAGATCGCTGGCAGCGTCGTCCAGTACGACAATCGAATCACCGCCGTCGAGAGCGACGTGAATGACGTAAAGAATGGTGCTGCCGGGCTCTTCCAGGTGAACCAAGGAAATACTGCAGCGCCCATGGCAAGCGGCGCAAATGCTTCGGCGGGCGGTGCCGGCGCCGTAGCATCGGGCAGCAACAGCACGGCACTTGGTAGCTCTGCCAATGCGTCGGCCAGCAATTCCGTCGCCTTGGGCGCCGGTTCCGTGGCAAACCAGGCGAATACCGTCTCGGTTGGATCTGCAGGGAATGAACGCAGGGTTGCCAACGTCGCGGCCGGCGTGTCTGATACCGATGCAGTCAACGTATCCCAGTTGAAGGGCTTTACAACTGGCGGAGTGCAGTACGACAAGAATGCCGATGGCAGTAACAACACCAACAGTCTGACGTTCAATCCGGATGGCAGCGGTCAGACCGCCTTGCATAATGTTGGCGCGGGGGTTGCTCCCACCGATGCAGTCAATGTCGGGCAGCTGAAGTCAGGTTTGAGCGAGGCAGTGACCACCGCAAACTCCTATACCGACGGTCGCATCGCCGCGATCCAGAACGACGCGTGGAACCTTCGGGGGGACGTGCGTCGCTTGGAGCGCGACATGCATGCGGGCATTGCCACTGCCATCGCTCTCAAGGCGGCGCCTTTCGTGGCCGGACGGACGACCTACTACGCAGGTGTTGGTGGATATCGGAGCCAGGCCGCGGTCGGCATAAGTCTGAGGCGGACTGCGGACAGTGGCCGCTGGAGCGTGGAAGGTGGCGCCTCCACCAATCGCGAGGGCACAGGCGTCTACCTGGGTTTCAGTGGGGTACTTGGCGATTGAGCGGTCAGGCGAGGGCGCTGCACATCGGCGGCCCACCGGCCTCTCCGTTATGTGGTTGCCAGAGCACAGACGGTCACGATACTCGCCGGCGCGGCGATCCGACTGAATCTTCCCGGGTTCCGTGGAGGCTCCAACCGTTGAGAAGATGGAGCCTTGAAAAAGTCGAACAAGTTCTCACCTGAAGTCCGCGAGTGGGCAGTGCGCATGGTGCAGGAGCATCGCGGGGAGCACGCATCGCTGTGGCTGGCAGTGGAGCCGATCGCTCCGAAGATCGGCTGTGTTCCGCAGACGCCGCTGACCTGGGTCAAGCGCAGAGAGATCGACACTGGCGTACGTGAAGGCGTCACGACGTCCGAAGCGGAGCGTGTCAAGGAACTGGAGCGCGAGGTCAAGGAGCTGCGTCGGGCCAACGAGATCCTGAAAGTGGCGAGCGCGTTTTTCGCCAAGGCAGAGCTCGACCGCCGACTCAAGTCTTGAGGGGCCTGATTGATGAGCACCGCGACAGATTCGGGGTCGAGCCAATCTGCAAGGTTTGCAGATTTTCCGATCCGGATATCGACGCTATGCGGCGCTTCGGCGCGATCCACAACGGCGTTGTTCACGTGCTCATAGTGACGAGGCTTTGGCGCCTCAGATCGAGCGCGTCTGGCGGACCAACATGCAGGTCTACGGTGCCGCCAAGGTCTGGCGTCAACTGGCTCGCCAGGGGACGGTGGTAGCATGCTGCACGATCGAACGGTTGATGCGTCGCCTGGGACTACGCGGCGTAGTGCGGGGCAAGGTCGTGCGGACGACAATCAGCGACTGCAAAGCAGCGTATCCGCAGGACAAGGTCAACCGGCAATTCCGCGCCGAACGTTCTAACCAGCTCTGGGTCTCGGACTTCACCTACGTCTCGACGTGGCAGGGATGGAAATATGTTGCTTTCGTGATCGACGTCTTCGCCAGGCGAATCGCCGGTTGGCGTGTCAGCAGCTCGATGCGGACCGACTTCGTCCTTGATGCGCCGGAGCAAGCCTTGTACGCGCGGCAGCCAGACAGCGACAACAGCCTGATGCATCACTCCGACCGTGGGTCGCAATATGTGTCCATCCGTTATAGCGAACGGTTAGCCGGAGCCGGCGTGGAGCCCTCTGTGGGAAGCAAAGGCGACAGCTATGACAATGCGCTGGCCGAGACGATCAACGCCCTCTACAAGGCTGAATTGATCCATCGCCGGGCACCCTGGAAGACTAAGGAGCCCTTGGAACTGGCCACGCTCGAATGGGTGTCTTGGTTCAACCATCATCGGCTGCGGGGGCCCATCGGCTATCTCCCGCCCGCCGAGGCTGAGGCAAACTACTACCGGCAATTCGCCAGTCAAGTCGCAGCGGTGGCGGCCCGACTTAAACCAACTGGCCTCCATGGAACCCGGGGCGATTCACTAGTGCTAGGCTGGGTTCGTAATGCGTAGGTCGTAGGTTCGATTCCTATTTCCGGCACCAGTTGTAATGAAGAGCCCCGGCCTTGGTCGGGGCTTTTTGTTTGGGCTGCACGCCTCCCCGCCGAACCTCGCCCCTTGGCCCTTCAGTTCCCCCTATAATCGGCCGCGCAGATCACCTGCACCGGTCCACCCGCACGGAGGCTTTCCATCATGTCCATTGCTGCAATTCCCGATGTTTCCCTGGTCGACAACAGTGAACAGCGCACGCCGCTGATCCTGGTGCTGGACTGCTCCGGCAGCATGAGCGGTGGCCCCATCGAGCAGTTGAACGCGGGCCTGAAGCTGCTGGAGCAGGAACTGAAGGCCGATGTGATCGCGGCCAAGCGCGTGCGCGTGCTGCTGGTCGAGTACGGCGGTATGGACAACGCCGCCATCAGTGGTGACTGGTGCGACGCGATGGATTTCGCTGCACCCACGCTGTCGGCCAACGGCACCACGCCGACTGGCGCGGCGGTGGAACTGGCACTGCAGGAAATCGAAGACGAGAAGGCGCGCTTCCGCCAGGCCGGCGTCGCCTACACCCGGCCGTGGCTGTTCCTGATGTCCGACGGCCAGCCTACCGATGCATGGGAAGCGGTGGCCGAGCAGTGCCGCGAGGCCGAGCAGCAGAACAAGGTGGCGGTGTTCCCGATCGCCGTCGGCAATGCCGACATGAGCGTGCTGGGTCAGTTCAGCCGTAATGGCGAGCGCGGCGTGAAGCGCCTGCAGGGCCTGCAGTTCAAGGAGCTGTTCCTGTGGCTGAGCGCGAGCATGCGGGTGGTCTCCAATTCGACGCCCGGCGGGCAGGTGCAACTGCCGGCTACCGACAGCTGGTCGCAAGTGCCGGTCTGACCATGGCCTGGCGCGTGATGGCCGCATCGGCCACGGGACGGTCCCATCTGGACCGCGGGCAGCCCTGCCAGGACGCGTATGCGTCGGTGCAGGTGGGGCAGACATTGGTCGCGGTGGTCTGCGATGGCGCAGGCTCCGCATCGCACAGCGATGTGGGCGCCCGGCATGTATCCAGCAGCGTGGCGGCGTCGGTTACCGGATCTGCCCAGCTCGGTGCCGATCCACTGGCGCTGCCGGTGGAAGCGCTGCGCACCATCATTGAAACCGCCGTCGACGATGCGCGCGGTCAGCTGGCAATGCTTGCGCTGAGCCAGGGCCTGAAGCTCTCCGACCATGCCTGCACGCTGGTAGGGGTTGTCGCCACACGCGATGGCGGCTGGTTCTTCCATGTCGGCGACGGCGTCGCCGCCTGTGCCTTCAGCAATGAGTCGCCCGATGCGGTATCCCTGCCTGCCAACGGCGAGTACGCCAACGAAACCTGGTTCGTGACCGGTGGCAACTGGCGCGAGCAGCTGCGCCTGACCCGCTTCGAAGGGGCCATCGACGCACTGGTGCTGATGTCCGATGGCGTGCAGCCGTTTGCGATGTCGCGCGCGGGCGACAGCCTGTTCCAACCGTTCATCGCACCGGTGATCCGTTATCTGGCCGGCGTCGATGAGACCCACGGCAGCCAGGCGTTGCACGCGACGCTGGCCGACCCGCGCACCGATCAGATCACCGGCGACGACAAGACGTTGCTGGTTGCGTTGCCGGTCTGAGCACATGCCCGGGCGCAGCGGCGAAAAGGTCTACGACGCACAGCGCAGACCGCTGACCCTGGAGCGGCTGCTCAAGAGTGGCGGTGCGGGCAGTGTGTTCACCCTCAAGGAGCGGCCGCGCGAAGTGGCCAAGCTCTACCACTCGGACAAGGACGCGCGCATCTACGAGCGCAAGCTGCAGGCGATGCTGGAGCTGCAGCCGGACCTGCCGCCGATGGAAGGGCAGGGCGCCGACCAAGTGCAGATTGCTTGGCCGCTGACCCTGCTGCGGGACCGCAGCGGGCGTTTCATCGGCTTCACCATGCCGATCCTGGATCTGTCGGCCACCAGCGATCTGGAGCATGTGCTGCAGGAGCGGCAGGCGCGTGCCGAGGGCCTGCCTACCGGCCTGGGCGCGAAGATGACGCTGGCCGCCAACCTGGCGGTGATGCTGGCTGCGCTGCACCGTCGGCAGCACTATGTGGTCGACCTCAAGCCGCTGAACGTGCGGTTCTATCGCAGCACCTTGTTCATCGCGATGCTCGATTGCGATGGTTTCAGCATCCAGGGCAAGGGCGAGCGCTTCCCGGCCGGGCAGGTCACCACCGATTATCTGGCGTTCGAGTTCCAGCAGCCGGGGGTGAAGCCGGGCCAGGAGGAGGCGCAGGATCGCTTCGCGCTGGCGGTGATGGTATTCCAGCTGCTCAATTCCGGCCTGCATCCGTATGCGGGCCGGCCGCAGGGGGCGACGGTGCCCAGCGACCTGCCGGCGCGCATCGCCGCCAACCTGTACCCGTATGCGCGCGGCAAACCGCATCCGCGGATGTTGCCCTCGCCGGTCAGTGGGCATGAGATGTTCCCGCCGGCACTGCGCGACATGTTTGATCGTGCGTTTTCGACGCAGGCGCGGCGGCGGCCTTCGGCGCAGGAATGGGCCACGCTGCTGCTGGACTACGCGCGGCGCAACGCCGGGCAATTGGTGACGTGTGGCAAGGATGCGGCCCACCAGCATTTTGTCGGCATGCCGTGTGCCGCCTGCGCCCGCGTCGAACTGCTGGCTGGCAGCGCACGCGCGGCACAGACCCGCTCGCGACAGAAGCCGGCCAAGGCCCGCAAGCAGCGCGGACGCACTGCCGCACGCAGTAACCAGGCGCAGCCGGTGGCCGCACAGGCGTCGGCGGCAAGCGGTGTTCCCGGGGTGATGTCGCGGGTGACGATGGCGGTGATCGGCACGCTGCTGCTGGGCTGGGTGATGGGCTGGGGCATGCCGGCCTATCGTCGCTACAGCGCGCTGGTGGATCCAGGCATCTGGGATGGCGTGGGGCTGGCCGTGCAGATGGCCATGCTGGCGATCGCGATCCTGCTGTTCATCCTGTTCGTGCCGATGCTGATCATGAGCAAGCGCCCATGAAGCTGCTGGGTGTACTGGCCGTGCTGTTGCTGGCGCTGCTCGGGATGGCGCCGTTCTGGGGCGACCTCGGGGTGCTGGTCTACGGCTCGATCGGCTGGCTCGGACGAGTGCTGTCGAGCGGTGTGTTGAGCGACGGCAGGGCGGCGTTGCGTGCTGCGTTGCTGATCGGCGGTGCGGTGTCGGTGCTGTCGTTCCTGCGCGTAGCGGTGCAGGACCGGGCCGTGGACTATCTGATCGCGGCAGTGATGTTCGGTTTCCTCTCGTTCGTCATCTTTGTTGTCACCGGTATTTCCGGGGATGGGGCTGCGGGCGCAGGGAGCATGCAAGGAGCGCGCTCGGTCGTGGTCGGCGAGGATCGCACGACGGTTCCGCGCTGGTATTCGCGCGGCCATTTCGAGCGGGAAATGCTCAACAAGGTGCACGAAACAGCGCGTGCCGCTGCCCGTGGCGATCTGCCGCGCACGCAGGCGCTGATGCAGGAGCTGGATCTGTGGGCGCGCAATGGTCCAGCGCTGCGCGAAGACCGCACGGAGTACGAGCGCTTGCGTGCGGCGTACAACGAGACGATCGAGACCCTTGCTGCCCGCTCCGGCCGCCGTACGCAAAGGACGGCGGGTCTGGCCAGCGATGCGGGCGCGATGGTGGACCGGCTGACGGCGGAGGAAGCGCGCGAGCTGGAGCTGAAGCAGGTCGAGCTGCTGCAGCAGATGTGGAAACTCTCGCCATCGAGCACCTCGGTTGCGATGCGCCTGCTGGCGACGGATCTGCAGGAGCTGGCGATCCGCTCACGGTGGTCGCCGCGCAAGCCATTCGACCGAGAGGGCGACGCGGCACTGGAAGAGCGCCTGTGGCGCGTCCACGGCACGCAGGAGGTGTTGTTCGCCTATGCACCGCTGGAGGAGCGCCTGTGGAATGCCTACGCGTCGACGATGGTCGACACGGACGAAGAACTCGCGCTGGGTGCGCTGGTGATTGCCGGACTGATCGACCGCAGCGACAAGACCGCCTCGGCTGATCCGGCCCGGTTCGACGTCAATACACTGCTGCTTGGCAGCGACGTGTTCATGCTCTCGACGCTGCTGGCCAGCGCCTCCGAAGATCGCATGGAGATCCTGAAGGCGCGCGCGACGCTGCTGCTGGGCGATGATGATCGGCAGGCAAAGGCAGGCAAAGGCGAGGCTCCGGACGCCACCGGCACCGCTGCAGACCCGGCGGGCCCGGTGGTCTCGGAGCCTTCACCGCCGGCAACCTCGAAAGCGGACACCGTCAGGCAGGCGCAACGCGCGATGCCGCCAGCGGGCATGCTGGTTGATCGCAAGGGCTTGGCATTGCGTACGTCGCCACCCTTGCCGCCGTCGTCGCCGCCGGCCGAGTATGGGCAGGTGCTGGTCGACCTGCCCGCTGCCGGGTTCAAGGACCTGCGCCACGGCATCCCGCTGCGCGCGCCGGTGCAGGCCGACAGCATGGTGACCCTGCAGGTGGATGTCTGGCAGAGCGGCGTGGTTACCTCGGTGCTGATTGAAAGCAGTAGTGGCAACGCCGTGCTGGATGAGGCCGCGCGGCAGGGCGCGCGCGCCTGGCACAGCGCGTCGAAGGTGCTCACGGGCGGCGAGCGCAGGCAGGTAACTGTCGTGTTCAAAGCGCCTGTGGCTGCCGCACCACCGCCGGTGACCGTGAACGCACCATCGCCGATCGCCATGAGCCCGCCGCCGCCCCAGCTGAACCCCGAACAGGCGCTGGGCGCGCAGCTGGCGGCGATGGCGCGCCGGCAGCCGCCGCGTTATCCGCGTGGTGACGGCGAGACGGTGCCCGAAGGCAGCGTTGAGCTGTCGATCACCCTGTCAGCCGAGGGGCGCGTGCTCGATGTGACCGTGGACCGCAGCAGCGGACATCCTGCGCTGGATCGCGCCGCACGTGAGGCTGCGCTGAAATGGCACGTCACCCCCGCGCGGCCGTTGACCACGCTCAAGCAGATCACCCTGCGCGTGCCGGTGCGGTTCCAGGGCTGATAGCGGAGGCAGGGCTCGGGCCCGGGGCAGTGCTCGCTTCATCGACTGGCTCCGTTCGCAGGCCCCTTCAGTTCCACCGTGTTGCCGTCCGGATCCTTGAAGTACAAAGACAATCCATCGCCCTCGGCGCCGAAGTTGACCTCGGCTGGCCCCAGTACCGGCACGCCGTGGGCCGCAAGGTGGGCGACCAGCGCGGCCTCGTCGAAGGGTTCGACGCGCAGGCACAGGTGGTCGACGTTGCGCCCTTCGCTGCCCGGCCCGCTACCGCCGTGGCGACCGAGCGTGCCATCCAGGCTGATCAGATCGATCATCGACGTACCCGCACGCAGGTGCACCAGGCCCAGGTGTTCGCGCCGCCGCACCGCCACGCACCCCAACACCTGGCCGTAGAAGGCTTCGCTGCGGGCCAGCTCGCGTACCCGCAGTACGACGTGGTCGATGCGTTCAACGCTGAAGGGTCTGTCCATGCCGGGTTCCTCGAAGAAAGGGAGCTCAAGACTTGCTGAACCTGTTCAGTCGACTTTGCCGAACGAGGGGCCTCGTCGTCGCCGAGACCGATGCTACGCTGCCGTCCCCGCGCGTTCTGCCCGCCACGATGGCGCGGTGCGACAACGTGTCGCAGCCAGATCCGGGCCTTTCCTGCGCCTGATCATTGTCAATGCCTTTCTTAAATGGTGGGTGACGGCCTAAAATTGAAAGGCTGACTCGACCCCACCTTACCTGCCTGTCTTCTTGACGGGTGGGCCCGGCTTTGGCCGGTGCGGGCAGGACGGGGAACGGCATTCCCTCGCAATTGGATCGACCGATGATTCCGTTGAAAACCCTTGGGCGCTGGTTGCGCCCGGGCTTGCTGCTCGCATTGCTGGTGATGCTCACCGGCTGCGATGCCGTGGCCATCCTCAGTCCGAAGGGCCAGATCGGCCAGGATGAAAAGACACTGCTGATCACGGCCACCGTGCTCATGCTGCTGGTCGTCATCCCGGTCATCATCATGACCCTGACCTTCGCGTGGAAGTATCGCGCCTCCAACACCAAGGCCCGCTACGAGCCGAAGTGGTCCCACTCGACGGCGATCGAGGTGGTGGTGTGGTCGATCCCCTGCATGATCGTGCTGGTCCTGGCGGTGCTGACCTGGCGGTCCTCGCACGCGCTGGATCCGTACAAGCCCCTGGAATCGGACGTCAAGCCGGTCACCATCCAGGCGATCTCGCTGGACTGGAAGTGGCTGTTCATCTATCCGGAAGAGAAGATCGCGGTCGTCAACGAGATCAAGTTCCCGGTCAACACCCCGCTGAACTTCGAGATCACCTCCGATACGGTGATGAATGCGTTCTTCATCCCGCATCTGGGCAGCATGATCTATTCGATGGCGGCGATGGAGACCAAGCTCCACCTGATCGCCAACGAGACCGGTGAATTCCCGGGCATGTCCTCGCACTACAGCGGTGCAGGCTTCGCCAAGATGCATTTCACTGCCTACTCGGTCACCGATGCGCAGTACCGCCAGTGGCTGGACCAGGTCCGTGCCGGCGAGCAGAGCCTGGACAAGGCCTCGTTCAAGGCGCTGGGCGAAGCGAAGAATTCCGAGTGGTACCCGGTCACCTACTTCGGCAAGGTTGAAGAGAACCTGTTCGATTGGGTCATCGCCAAGCACATGGGCGACAACAAGCACTACGGCATGAAGCATTCCCACGCCGGTGCCGCTGCTGCCGACGCTGCCAGCCATGAAGCGCACGAGGGCCATGCCCCGAGCGACGCCCATGAGTCCAAGGAATCCGGCGAGAACCTGGATGCCACCGAACACGAACACGCAGGCCATGCCGGCCACGCGGGTTCGGGAGAATGAACATGTTGGGAAAACTCTCTCTTGAGTCGATCCCCCACGATCCGATCGTGCTGACCACCCTGGTCGGCGCGATCCTTGGTGGCCTGGGCGTCGTCGCCCTGATCACCAAGTTCAAGCTGTGGGGCTATCTGTGGAAGGAGTGGTTCACCTCGGTGGATCACAAGAAGATCGGCGTGATGTACATCATCGTCGCCTTCGTCATGCTGCTGCGCGGTTTCTCCGACGCGATCATGATGCGTACCCAGCAGGCCATCGCCGTCGGCGGGTCCGAGGGTTACCTGCCTCCGCACCACTACGACCAGATCTTCACCGCCCACGGCGTGATCATGATCTTCTTCGTGGCGATGCCGCTGATCACCGGCCTGATGAACCTGGCCGTGCCGCTGCAGATCGGTGCGCGCGACGTCGCGTTCCCGTTCGTCAACTCGCTCAGCTTCTGGCTGTTCGTGTCCGGTGCGGTGCTGATCATGCTGTCGCTGTGGATCGGTGAATTCGCCGCCACCGGCTGGCTGGCGTTCCCGCCATTGTCGGGCATCGAGTACAGCAACAATGTAGGTATGGACTACTACATATGGGGACTACAGGTGGCGGGTCTGGGTACCACGTTGAGTGGTATCAACTTCTTCATCACCATCCTCAAGATGCGCACCCCGAGCATGAAGCTCATGCAGATGCCGGTCTTCACCTGGACCGCTCTGGTGACCAACGTGCTGATCGTCGCCGCCTTCCCGGTGCTGACCATCACCCTGGTGCTGCTGACCCTGGACCGTTACCTGGGTACGCACTTCTTCACCAATGACGGTGGCGGCAACGCCATGCTGTACATCAACCTGATCTGGATCTGGGGTCACCCGGAAGTCTATATCCTGGTGCTGCCGGCCTTCGGCGTGTTCTCCGAGGTCATCGCGACCTTCTCGCGCAAGGCCCTGTTCGGCTACAAGGGCATGGTCTACGCCACCGCCTGCATCGGCGTGCTGTCGTTCATCGTGTGGCTGCACCACTTCTTCACCATGGGCTCGGGTGCCAACGTCAATGCCTTCTTCGGCATCACGACGATGATCATCTCCATCCCCACCGGCGTGAAGATCTTCAACTGGCTGTTCACCATGTTCCGCGGTCGCGTGCAGTTCACCACGCCCGTGCTGTGGACCATCGGCTTCATGGTCACCTTCACCATCGGCGGCATGACCGGCGTGATGCTGGCGATCCCGGCCATCGACTTCGTGCTGCACAACAGCCTGTTCCTGATCGCCCACTTCCACAACGTCATCATCGGCGGCGTGGTGTTCGGCATGTTCGCCGGCATCACCTACTGGTGGCCGAAGATGTTCGGCTTCCGCCTCAACGAGTTCTGGGGCAAGTGCGCGTTCTGGTGCTGGTTCATCGGCTTCTATGTGACCTTCATGCCGATGTACGTGCTGGGCTTCATGGGCATGACCCGTCGTCTGCAGAGCACCGTCAACCCGGCCTACGAGCCGTTCCTGCTGGTGGCCGCTGTGGGCGCCTTCATCGTGGGTGCCGGCATCCTGTGCCAGATCATCCAGGTGGCCGTGTCGATCCGCGACCGCAAGAAGACTGCCGACCTGACCGGCGACCCGTGGGATGCCCGTACGCTGGAGTGGGAAACCTCTTCGCCGCCGGCTTTCTACAACTTCGGCACCCTGCCGGAAGTCACCGAGCTGGACGATTTCTGGGAGCGCAAGCAGCGTGGTGAAGCCTGGCCGAAGCCGGCCAAGTACACCGACATCCACATGCCGCGCAACACCGGCACCGGCGTTGTCATCGGCGCCTTCAGCATGGTGTTCGGCTTTGCGATGATCTGGCACATCTGGTGGCTGGCCATCATCGGCTTCGTCGGCATGATCGCCACGTTCATCTACCGCACCTTCGACCAGGACGTGGACTACTGGGTCCCGGCTGCCGAGGTGGAACGCATCGAGAACGAACACCGCAAGCACCTGGAAGCCCAGGGCCTGGTGAAGTCGGAGCTGAAGGCATGAGCACCAATACCTCGACCGTGAACCACGGGCACGCCGCACACGCGGCGGCCCATGGCCATGACGACCACGAGCACCACGACACCGGCGGCAACACCGTCTTCGGTTTCTGGGTGTACCTGATGAGCGACTGCCTCATCTTCGCCTCGCTGTTTGCCACCTACGTGGTGCTGGCCGGCGGCACTGATGGCGGCCCCGGCGCGAAGGACCTGTTCGAGCTGCCGTTCGTGGCGTGGGAAACCGCGCTGCTGCTGACCTCGTCGCTGACCTTCGGCCTGGGCATGATCTCCATGCACCGCAAGCAGGTCGGCCAGATGTTCCTGTGGCTGGGCATCACCTGGCTGCTGGGCTTCGGCTTCATGTGCATGGAAGTCTATGAATTCCAGCACCTGATCCATCAGGGCTACGGTCCGGACCGCAGTGCCTTCCTGTCGGCGTTCTTCGCCCTGGTCGGTACCCACGGCCTGCACGTCAGCGCGGGCCTGCTGTGGCTGCTGGTGATGTTCGTGCAGCTGAAGAAGTACGGCCTGACCCCGACCAACAAGACCCGCATGGCGTGCCTGAGCCTGTTCTGGCACTTCCTGGACCTGATCTGGATCGGCGTGTTCTCCGTCGTCTACCTCAATGGAGCGCTGTAATGGCACATGACAACCATGCACACGACCACGCCGCCGGCGGCGAAAGCCACGGCACCGTCAAGTCGTACCTGATCGGCTTCGTGCTGGCGGTGGTGCTGACCGTCATCCCGTTCTACATGGTGATGTCGGGTGATTTCTCGCGCACCGTCAACGGTGTGGTGATCGCCATCACCGCGGTGCTGCAGATGCTGGTCCACCTGGTGTTCTTCCTGCACCTGGACCGGTCGTCGGAGAGCCGCTGGAACGTCAACGCTGCGGCCTTCACCGTGGTGGTGATCGGCATCATCGTGGCCGGTACCCTGTGGGTCATGCACAACATGAACGTGCACATGATGCACTGACGTCTTCGCGACGTTGCCACGCAGAAAGGCCGCCCCCGGGCGGCCTTTTTGTTTGTTGCGCGATCGCGGGGAACGCATCCACGCATGGCGTGGATCTACCAGTCACCGCGAAGTCCCCGCACAGTAGATCCACGCCATGCGTGGATGCGGTTGCCTCTAACCCACCTTGCGCAGGAATTCCTCGGCCTCCATCGGCCGCCCCAGGTGGTAACCCTGCAGCTGGTCGCAGCCCAGCTCGCTCAGGTAATCGCGCTGGGCCTGGGTCTCCACGCCCTCGGCCACCACCTGCAGCTGCAGGGTACGGCCCAGCGCGATGATCGAGGACACGATGGCGGAATCTTCGTCATTGCGTTCAAGGTCATGCACGAACGCCCGGTCGATCTTCAGCTCGGTGGCCGGCATGCGCTTGAGGTACAGCAGGCTGGAATAGCCGGTACCGAAATCATCGATGGCGATGTGCACGCCCATCGCGGTCAGATCGTTGAGGATCGCCAGGCTGGCCTCGACATCCTTCATCGCCGTGGTTTCGGTGATCTCCAGGGTCAGCCGCGCCGGGTCGATGCGGTGACGCTGCAGGACCGAACGCACACTCTCCAGCAGGGCCGGCGAGGCGAACTGCAGCGGCGACAGGTTCACCGCCATCGTCCAATGGCTGTGTCCGCCGTCATGCCAGGCGCGCAGCTGCGCGCACGCCTGGTCCAGCACCCAGTCGCCGATCGGCAGGATCAGGCCGCTGCGCTCGGCGATGGGAATGAACACGTCCGGCGCCAGCAGGCCCAGTTCCGGGTGCTGCCAGCGCAGCAGCGCCTCGGCGCCGGTGGCCGGTGCATCGGCCGCCGGGAATTTCGGCTGGTAGTGCAGCAGCAGTTCGTTGCGCGCGATCGCCTTGCGCAGGTCCTGCAGCAGCCGCAGCTGACGGTTGGCACTGAGCTGCATCGAGGGAATGAAGAAGGTGTAGCCGTTCCGGCCGGTTTCCTTGGTGTGGTACATCGCCGCATCGGCATGTGCCATCAACTCGCGTTCGTCGCTGGCATCGTCCGGATACAGGGCAATGCCCAGGCTGGCGGTGACCTGCAGCTCCGCCGCGTCCAGCACGAACGGTTCGCCGGCCGCGGCGATCACCCGCTCGGCGACCACCGCCGCATCATCAGGTGCATCGATGGCCAGCACGATCACGAACTCGTCGCCGCCGAGGCGGGCGAGGGTGTCCTGCGGGCGCAGCTGCGCGCCCAGGCGCTGGGCCACCGCGACCAGCAGGCGGTCACCCAGCTGGTGGCCATAGGCATCGTTGACGGCCTTGAAGCCATCCAGGTCGCAGAACATCACCGCCACCGACTGCTGGCGGCGTTGCGCCTTTTCGATGGCCTGTTCGATCCGATCCTGCAGCAGCATGCGGTTCGGCAGCTGGGTCAGCGGATCGTGCAGTGCCGCCTGGATCAGCCTGTCATTGGCGTGCGCCAGGGAATCGGCCAGAAGACCGGTGCGCACGCGCATCTGGCGGTCGAACAGCGAGGCAACCAGGGCGATGCCCAGCGTGGCCAGGGTGGTCACGATCACCAGCACTGCCAGCCAGCGGGGATCGATGCCGCCGCTGCCGACGGCGCCGCAGACGCTGCCTGCCGGGAAACGGGCGGCGGCCATGCCGGTGTAATGCATGCCGACGATGGCCAGGCCCATCACCAGCGACGCCAGTATCCGCAGGCGCACCGTATTGCGTTGCTCGACGCGCAGCCGGAAGGCGATCCACAGCGCTGCGCCGGCGGCACCGATGGCCACCGCGATCGACGCGGCAAACCAGCCGGGGTGGTAATCGATGCCGGGCTGCATCCGCATCGCGGCCATGCCCAGGTAGTGCATCGCCGCGATACCCAGTCCCATCAGCACCGCACCGGCGGCCAGCCGCGGCAGCGGCAGGCTGGGTCGTGACACCAGCCACAGCGCATAGGCCGACGCGCCGATCGACACGGCCAGCGAATACAGGGTGATCGCCAGGTCGTATCCGACTGGAATCGGCAGCTCGAACGCCAGCATCGCGATGAAGTGCATCGACCAGATGCCCAGGCCCATTGCGGCGGCACCGCCGGCCAGCCACCAGCGGGCGACCCGGCCCTCGGCCGTGGCCAGGCGGCCGGCCATGTCAAGTGCGGTATACGACGCCAGGATCGCCACCAGCAGCGATATGGCGACCAGGCCCTGACTGTAACTACCAGTCATGTTGAATCCAGAGGAAAGGGGAGGGGCGCCCGCAAGGCGCACGCCCGCCACCGCTATCGGCACCGGCGGGTGGGACTTGAGTGGTCGCAGCAGCTGCGACCCGGCTCGGCTATCCTGCCACGCTCGTTGCCCCTGCAGGAAATTCCCGATGGCCAAAGCCCGCACCGCGTATGTCTGCAATGAATGCGGCGCCGAATACAGCAAGTGGCAAGGCCAGTGCACCGAGTGCAATGCCTGGAACGCGCTGTCGGAAATCGTCCTTGAGAGTGCTGCGGCGGCCAAGGCGCCTGCCTCGCGCCGTGCAGGCTGGGCCGGCAAGATCGACCCGCCGAAGATCACCGCGCTGAAGGACGTGGCGCAGACCGAGCACAACCGGGTCAGCACCGGCATCGGTGAATTCGACCGCGTGCTCGGTGGCGGCCTGGTCGAAGGCGCGGTGGTGCTGGTCGGTGGCGACCCGGGCATCGGCAAATCCACCCTGCTGCTGCAGGCGGTGGCGAAGATGGCCGCGGTGCTGCCGGTGCTCTACGTCACCGGTGAAGAATCACTGGCCCAGGTGGCCGGTCGTGCACACCGGCTGGAGCTGCCGCTGGAGGGCGTCAACGCGCTGGCCGAGACCGGTGTCGAATCCATCCTGCAGCACGCCACCAAGAGTGGGCCGCGGCTGATCGTGGCCGACTCGGTACAGACGCTGTGGACCGAGACGCTGACTGCCGCACCCGGTTCGGTCAGCCAGGTGCGCGAGAGCGCTGCGCGGCTGGTGCGCTTCGCCAAGGAAACCGGAACCGCGGTGTTCCTGGTCGGCCATGTAACCAAGGAAGGCGGCATCGCCGGCCCGCGCGTGCTGGAACACATGGTCGATGCCGTGCTGTATTTCGAAGGCGAGAGCGGCAGCCGCTTCCGCCTGCTGCGCGCCTTCAAGAACCGCTTTGGTGCGGTCAACGAGCTGGGCGTGTTCGCGATGGGCGACAAGGGCCTGAAGGAAGTCTCCAATCCGTCGGCGATCTTCCTGTCCGGTGCCAGCACGCACCAGCCGGGCAGCTGCGTGATGGTCACCCGCGAGGGCACCCGGCCGCTGCTGGTGGAAGTGCAGGCGCTGGTCGACGCCTCGCCGCTGTCCAATCCGCGCCGCGTGGCGGTGGGGCTGGAGCAGAACCGTCTGGCCATGCTGCTGGCGGTGCTGCATCGGCATGGCGGCGTAATGGTGGGCGACCAGGACGTATTCGTGAACGTCGTCGGTGGCATCCGCGTGCAGGAGACCGCCGCCGACCTGCCGGTGCTGCTGGCGGTGCTGTCCTCGCTGCAGGACCGTCCGCTGGCCGAGAAGACCATCGCGTTCGGTGAAGTCGGCCTGTCCGGTGAGATCCGGCCGGTGCCCAACGGCGAGGATCGCCTGCGCGAAGCCGCGACCCACGGCTTCAAGCGCGCCATCGTGCCCAAGGCCAATGCACCCAAGGGCGGCTCGGTGAAGGGGATGGAAGTGATCGCGGTCGAACGCCTGTCCGAGGCCATCGACGCGGCGTGACCGGGGGCGGGTCCGTGCGCGGAACCGCAGATTCGGCCGACGGCACAGCAGCGGTCAGCCTGCCTGTGCTAGTTTTCCCGGCTCGACGAAGGCGCCCCCTGGCGCCTTTCCGTGGCAAGGAGTAATCGATTACATGCAGGACCCGATGTTCAGCACCCCCGCCGCCGAAATCCGCCGCGCCGGGGTCGATCTCAATGGATTGATGACGGTGCTGGGCAAGCACCTGTATTCCACCCCGATGGTGGCGCTGCGTGAGCTGGTGCAGAACGCGCACGATTCGATCATCCGTCGCCGTATCGAGCAGCCCGGCACCCAGAGTGTGTCGCGCATCGACGTGCAGGTCGATGTCGCCGCTGGCGTGCTGCGCATCACCGATACCGGTGCCGGCCTGACCCGGCAGGAAATCCACGATTACCTGGCCACGGTCGGTGTCGGTTACACCCGCGGCCTGCGCCAGGACGGCGAGGACAATGAAGGCCTGATCGGCATGTTCGGCCTGGGCTTCCTGTCGGCCTTCGTGCTGGCGCGCCGTGTCAGCGTGCGTACCACCTCCTACCAGTCACCAGAGCTGGGCCACCTGTACGTGTCCAGCAACGCCGAGCAGTACACCGTCAGCGAAGTGCCGGCACGCGCGATCGGCACCGAGGTCGAGCTGGAGCTGCATCCGGACTTCCTGCCGCTGGCCAACGAAGCGCGCCTGCACGAGGTGCTGGGTCGCTACTGCGCGTTGCTGTCCGAGCCGATCTTCATCGGTGCGGCGACGGCCGCGATCAATCCCGAACCACCGCCGTGGCGCGGGCAGGGTGACGTCGCACTGCATCCGGTGCAGGCACGCCGCCACGCGCAGCAGTTCGCGGCCCGCTTCGAGCACGATTTCGAGCCCATCGTGACGATGCCGCTGCAGTCCGATGGCAGCAGTGACGCCGTCGGCATGCTCTGGGTGCAGGACGGTGCCACCTACGGCACCAGCGACAACCGCAACCTCTCGGTGTTCGTGCGTGGCATGCTGCTGGACGACGATGCGCGCGACCTGCTGCCGCCGTGGGCCGGCTTCATCGGCGGGGTGATCGAATCGTCGAAGCTGACCCCGACCGCCAGCCGCGAGGACCTGCAGCGCGATGACCACTATCGCGCCGTACAGCACGCCCTGCTGGAAGCGCTGATCGATGGCCTGGCCGACGTCGCGCGGCAGCAGCCCGAAGCCTGGCGGCGCGTGCTCAGCCGCCACAACGAAGCCCTGCTGGGCGCGGCGCTGTGCGATGAGCGCCTGTTCGACCTGCTGCTGGAACACGTGCGCGTGCCGACCTCGCAGGGTGACCTGCCGGCCAGCGCGTTGCCGGCGCGCGGCGCGGTGCATGTGATCCTCGACAACGGTGGCGGCTTCGAGGAAATGCTGTTCCGTGCGATGGGCGTGCCGGTCGCGCATGGCCACCGCTATGCCGTGGTGCCTTTCCTGCGCCGCTGGGCCCAGGCCAAGGGTTTGCGGTTGGTCGAACTCGGTACCGAGCAGGGCAATCGGGCACTGTTCCGCACCGACGACAGCCTTGACGATACACAGTTGGCCTGGCTGCGCGAACACCTGGGCGACGGCGAACAGCTGCTGCCGGCGCGGTTCAGCCCCGAGGCGCTGCCGGTGGTGGTCGTGCCCGACCGCGAAGCCGAACTGAAACAGCGCCTGGAAGACGACGAGAACGACAAGCGCGTATCGATGGCTGCATTGCGGCTGGCGCGCCAGTTCACCGCGCGCATCGAGGCGCGTGCGCCGTCGCGGCTCTACCTCAACCTGGACAATCCAGCCGTGCAGGCCTTGCTGCAGGCCCAGCGCGATGGCCACCCGCAGGCCGCGTCGGCTGCGCGCCTGCTGCGCTCGCTGAAGATCATCGTGTCCGCGCAGGGCCGGCCGCTGCAGCGGAGTGCGGCGACGCCGGGCCCCGATCTCAATGGTGCATTCACTGATATTGCCGGTGCCCTGCAGCAGATGCTGCGCTGAGCACCGCCCCTTCTCATCCAGCCTTCGCTAGACAGGAGCATTACCCCCATGGATATCTGGAACTGGGTCGAAAAACTGCAGGAAGACCTGCGCCAGGCCGGGCAGGCACAGAACGCCCACCTGCTGACCCGCCTTGCCGATGAAGTCAGTGAACTTCAGGTCGACCGCGTCGATGCACTGCTTCCCGAAGCGCGCGCGCTGGGCAAGGCGCTGGACAACCCCTGGGTCGACGTCTATGTCGGCCATTGGGCGCTGCGCAACCGCGTCGGCAACCGCGTGGAAGGTGAAAGCGCGCTGGGCGAGTCGGTGGCGCTGTTCGAGCGCGCACACCGTGCCGATACCCTGGACTGCCCGCAGTCGATCTGCGTCACCCAGGATCTCGCCGCCTGCTACGGCAACATCGATGGTCCGGGCTGGGTGCCCGAACGCATCGAGGTCTGCGACGAGACGCTGGGCCGCATCGACCCGAGCTGGGCCTGCTTCCAGTGCCTGAGCTGCGAGAAGGCAGACGCGCTGCTGGACGACGGCCGCGGCCAGGATGCGCTGGATTACCTGCAGGTGCAGGCGGCGGCGATCCAGGCGCGCGGCAAGGAAGTGTTCGACAGCTTCCCTGAAATGCAGATCAAGATCCTGCTGGCCAGCGGCCGTGCGCAGGAAGCGCTGGCGCTGATCGAGAAGCGCGAAGCCGAAGTGGCCGCTGCGGGCGAATACGAGCCTGCCAACTGCACGGTGCCGCGCCGGCTGTCCAAGGCCTGGGCACTGGCCCAGCTGGGGCGCGATGAAGAGGCGCTGCAGCAGTTGGTGCCCTGGAGCGAGCTGACGCCGAATCACTGGCGGTTGTGGGCCAATACCGCTTCGACACTGTGCAGCCGTGATGCCGCCCGCAATACATGGGATCTGGGGACGCGCTTCAACACGATCATCGAGCACTTCGCCGCTGTCGGCGCGCATCGCCTGGTGATCGAGGTTGCTGCGTTGAGCCTTGAACTGGCCCTGCAGCGTGGTGCGCGCTGGGTGGCGCAGCGCCAGCTTGGACTGGCCCGTACCCACCTGGCGCAGCTGCGGCAGGATCGTGGCGCTGCCGCGCTGGTGGCCGGTCTGGCGGCACGCATCGAAGCGCTGCCGCAGATGGCGCCGCTGCCGGTGCCTGCCGCTGAGCTGCTGGCGTGGCTGGAAGCGCAGGGCGAACAGAACCAGTCGCGCGATCCCGAGCGTGAAGCACAGTGGCTGCTGCAGGCGCACGCCGAGCGGCCCGACGACGGCGCACTGGCCGAAGTTGCCGCCTCGGCGCTGCATGCCTGTGGCGCGAAGACCGAAGCGCAGGCGCTGCTGTGGGATTTCGTGCGCGGCCACGCGCAGGAAGATGGCGCGGCGGCCTACACGCTGATGCGTTGGCTGGCCGAGCAGGGCGATGATGACGGCCTGCGCAGGCTGGCCGCGACCTACCGCGACAGCGTGCCGGTGTTCGCGCACTGGTGCGAGGTGCAGCGCGCACGGCGCGCGTCCGACTGGCCGGCACTGGAACAGGCCGTGCAGGCGTTGCTGGCGTTGTCGCCGGGCTCGAATGGCGCACGCGGGACGCTTGCCCGGATGTACATGGAGACCGGCCGCTTCAGCGAGGCGCAGGCCTGTTACGCGCAGCTGGTGGAACTGCTGGAAGAGCCAAACGGCGCACACTGGGACCACATGAGTGCGGCCAGTGCGGCGCGCGACTGGGATGCGGTGCGCCGCTCGGCGGCAGCGATCGGCATGGAACTGTCCAGCCAGCAGGGCGTGGTCGAAGAGCCCTGGGGCTGGGTGATCATCCGCAGCGAAGAAGGCGGCGAGCCGATGGAGTACTACGCCCGCCGCAGCGGCCCGGTGACCGCGCGCATCGTCGAGAACGCACCGGCCAACCGCGCGCAGCAGGTGGGGGACTGGGTGGTGTTCGACGCCGGCCTGGTACACCCCGCACCAGAGGACGAAGCGGAGCGCGAGCACTTCATTCCGACCTATGCGCAGGTGCATGTGCTGGAGCGGGGTGGTTTCGCGCGCAGCTGGCTGGTCGACGGCGCGCACCCGGGCGAGGAGGCATGGAACGCTTTCGTGGAGGCAGCCGAGGCACAGGGCTGGAAGGTGTGGTCGCACAGCCGTGCGGACTACACCGTGACCGATCCGGACGCGGAGGACGGGACGTTGCCGGGCCTGTTGTTCACCGTCGCCCAGCCGCAGGACCATGCGCCGCTGGCATTGCACCGCTTCCTGCAGCAGGCCACGGCGGATTGGGCACATCCACACTGCTGGCTGCGCCTGGCCGAGGCCTGCGACCAGGACCGCCAGCCGCATCTGGACGCGATCGAACGGTACGGGTTGTAATCCGCCGATATCGGGGGTGCCAGCCGCTGGCCGGCAACCCCATGGAATCACGCGTTGCCGGCCAGCGGCCGGCACTACCACCAGGGAATTGGAACATGCGGAAGACAGGGATGTGGGTGATCATCGGCCTGCTGCTGGCCCCCACCGTGCAGGCCGCGCCGGCCTGCCAGCAACCGGCTGACGTGGCGCGGGCCTTCTTCGAAGCGACCACCGGCAAGGGCGACCTGCTGGAGCCGCCGCAGGCACTGGTCAGTGCGGCGTTTGCCAAGGCGCTGCACGGCGAGCGTGCCTGCCAGGTGCGCGAAGAGGGCATCTGCACGATCGATTCCGATCCGTGGCTGGATGCGCAGGACGGGGAGATCGACAGCCCGGTGCGCTACAACTGGAAGCAGGCCTCAGCCACGGCCGGCCAGGTCGAAATGCGTTATCCGGTCTGGGGCAAGGCGTACGTGACCCGCGTGCCGATGGTGCGCAAGGGCGAGGGCTGCTGGCAGGTCGATGACATCCTCACCAACAGTGGTCGCTCGGTGCGCAGGATCCTGGCCCAACCGCTGCCTTGAGCTGGGGCATCCACGCATGGCGTGGATCTACTGTGCTCCGATTGCCGGCCGGCGGCCGGCACTACCAGGTGATGTTGGGGTGGGTGCCGACCGTTGGTCGGCACGCCTCTATCGCGAATGCCCGAACACCAGCTCGATCACGAACTGGCTGCCGAAGAACGCGAGCAGCAGCAACAGCATCGCCGTCAGCGTCCAATGCACTGCCTTCGTGCCGCGCCAGCCATAGCGGCGGCGGCCGATCAGCAGCACGCCGAACACGATCCACGACAGCACGCTCAGCACCGTCTTGTGCACCAGCTTCTGCGCCAGCAGGTCGTCGACGAACAGCACGCCGGTAACCAGGGTCAGGGTCAGCAGGGCGAAGCCGACGGTGATCACCCTGAACAGCAGCGATTCCAGATCGGCCATCGGCGGCAGCGCACGCAGCCACGGACGGAATTCACGGCGCCGCAGCGCACGTTCCTGCAGCCACAGCATGATCGCCAGCAGCGCGGCGATGCTCAGCGTGGCGTAGGCCAGCAGTGCCAGCCAGGCGTGGCTTGCCAGGCGCCAGCCCAGCAGCTTGCTCGGTTCATGGCCGTAGCCGTGGTAGACCACCAGCAGCAGCGCGGCCAGCGGGAACACCACCACGCCCAGGGTGGACATGCGCCCGCGCGCGCCCACCAGCGAGGTCAGCCACGCCATTCCCAGGCCGACCAGCGACAGCGCGGCGAAAAAGTGCATGTCCGGGCCGCCGGTCGTGCGCATCGCCACCAGCACGTGATAACCGCCATGCAGCAGCATCGCCGGCAGCGCAGGCCACAGCCACGCGGGCGAGGTCACCCCGTCGTTGCGACCAAGGGCACGCACCAGCAGGGCGCTGGCGGCCAGGTAGAGCAGGACGGCGATGAGAACGATTGTCATCGTTGAAGTTTCGCATACCCCCGCGGTGCTGGCGACGGGCGTGGCGTCGCAGTCCGGGGAGCGCGATGGACCCGTTATACTGTGGGCCTTATTGTCCCCCGCTTTCAGACAGGTTGCGCCGCATGTTCGAGTCCCTGACCCAGCGCCTTTCCGGCACCATCGAGCGCCTGCGCGGCCGTGGCCGCCTGACCGAAGAGAACATCCGCGAGGCGACCCGCGAGGTCCGCATCGCGCTGCTCGAAGCCGACGTCGCGCTGCCGGTGGTGCAGGCCCTGATCGAGCGCATCAAGGTGCGTGCGGTCGGCCAGGAAGTGCTGAAGTCGCTGACCCCGGGCCAGGCCCTGATCAAGGTCGTGCGCGACGAGCTGACCGCGGTGATGGGCGCCGAAGCCAGCGACCTGAACCTCAACGTTCCCGCGCCGGCCATCATCCTGATGGCGGGCCTGCAGGGCGCCGGCAAGACCACCACGGTCGGCAAGCTGGCCAAGCACCTGAAGGAAAAGCGCAAGAAGAAGGTGATGGTGGTCTCGGCCGACGTCTACCGTCCGGCGGCGATCGAGCAGCTGAAGACGCTGGCCGACCAGGTGGGCGTGCTGTTCTTCCCGTCCAGCGCCGAGCAGAAGCCGGAGGCCATCGTCCGCGCCGCCATCGATGACGCGCGCAAGTCGTTCGTCGACGTGTTGCTGGTCGATACCGCCGGCCGCCTGGCCATCGACGAAGCGATGATGGCCGAGATCAAGGCCCTGCACGCTGCGGTCAACCCGGCTGAAACGCTGTTCGTGGTCGATGCCATGACCGGCCAGGACGCGGCCAATACCGCCAAGGCCTTCGGTGATGCGCTCCCGCTGACCGGCGTGGTCCTGACCAAGACCGACGGTGATGCCCGTGGCGGCGCCGCGCTGAGCGTGCGCTACATCACCGGCAAGCCGATCAAGTTCGTCGGTGTCAGCGAAAAGCCGGAAGGCCTGGACGTGTTCCACCCGGACCGTATCGCCAGCCGCATCCTCGACATGGGCGATGTGCTGTCGCTGGTCGAGCAGGTCGAGCAGCAGGTTGACAAGGACAAGGCGCAGAAGCTGGCCGAGAAGGTCGCCAAGGGCAAGAAGTTCGATCTGAACGACATGCGCGACCAGCTCGAGCAGATGCAGAACATGGGTGGCATCGGCGGCCTGATGGACAAGCTGCCGGGCCTGGGCCAGATTCCCGAGCACCTCAAGCAGCAGGTCAGCCAGGGCAAGGAAGTGCCGCGCATGATCGCCATCATCGGCTCGATGACCAAGAAGGAACGGCGCAACCCGAACCTGCTCAATGGCTCGCGTCGCGCCCGCATCGCCAAGGGCTCGGGCGTGACCCCGGCCGACGTCAACAAGCTCATGAAGCAGTACATGCAGATGGAAAAGATGATGAGCAAGATGGCCGGTGGCGGCATGAAGGGCATGATGCGCAGCATGAAGGGCATGATGGGCGCCATGGGCGGCCGTGGCATGCCGTTCCGCTGAGCGCGCGCTGTATCGAACGCTTGAACAACCCGCGGAATCAATCAAAGGAATGTGCATGAACAAGTCGATCGTGGTGATGGCGCTGGCCCTGGGCCTGGTTGCCTGCAAGGACGACACCTCCGTGTCGCAGAAGGCCGGTAGTGCCATCAGTGGTACCGCCGCCGATTTCGTCGCCGGACTGGGCGAGGGCGTGGACAAGCGCATGAACGTGACGCTGCAGGCTGATCCGGGCCTGGCCGCGCAGGGCCTCACCGTCACCCTCGGCAAGAGCCGTGGCATGGGCTCCAAGGACGCGGCGGTGTACGTGGTGGCCGACAAGGCGTTCAAGGGCAAGCTGGTGGCGCGTGCGCTGGATGCCGAGGGCACCGAGATCGGTCGCGCCAGCGCCGAGGAAGAGTTTGCCGCTGATGACGCGCGCTATGTGACGTTCAAGTTCAACGAAGAAATGGACAGCCAGCTGGTCCGCACCTACGCGGTGTCTGCACGCTGAGCCAGGCGGGAGCGGATCGCCCGGGGCGACGCTCCCGTCCACAGTGTCTGGCGTATGCTGGCAGCGACTCCTCCCACAGGTGCGTCGCGTGAGCCTTTCGCCGATTCTCGAACGCGCCGACGATTTCTGTCGGCGTTTTTCATTGCAGCTGCCGATCCTGCTGGCACCGATGGCCGGTGCCTGTCCGGTTCCGCTTTCCGCCGCGCTGGCCAACGCCGGCAGCATGGGCGCGATGGGGGCCGTGTTGTCGCCGGCGGCTGATATCGGTCGCTGGATGCAGGACTTCCGGGCCGCTTCCAGCGGGCCGGCGCAGGTGAACCTGTGGTTGCCCGATCCCGCGCCGGTGCGCGATGTGGCCGCCGAGGCCAGCACGCGTGCGTTTCTCGGCCAGTGGGGGCCGGAGGTTGCGGCCAGCGCAGCGGATGCCACGCCTGCCGATTTCGAGGAGCAGTTCAGTGCGCTGCTGGCGGCACGGCCGGCGGTGGCCTCGACCATCATGGGCGTGCTGTCGCCGCGTCATGTGCAGCAGTTGAAGGATGCGGGCATCGCCTGGATTGCCTGCGCTACGACGCTGGCCGAAGCGCGCGCTGCGCAGGACGCGGGTGCTGACGCGGTGGTCGCGCAGGGCGCCGAAGCCGGCGGCCATCGCGGCGCCTTCGATCCGATACGTGCAGAACAGCAGCTGGTCGGCCTGTTCGCACTGCTGCCACGGCTGGCGGACAACCTGAGTATTCCGGTGATCGCTGCGGGCGGAATCGGCGATGGTCGCGGCATTGCTGCTGCCTTGATGCTCGGGGCCAGCGCCGTGCAGATCGGCACGGCCTTCCTGCGCACACCCGAAGCAGCGGTGGCGCCGGCATTGGCCGATGCGTTGGCCCGCAGCGAACCCGAAGACACCTGGCCGACCCGCGCTTTCAGTGGTCGCCTGGGCCGTGGCCTGGCCACTGCCTACGTGCGTGCAGCTGCTGCCGAGGGCGCACCCGCGCCGCGCCCGTACCCGGTGCAGCGTGGCCTGACTGGACCGATGCGCAAGCAGGCCACGCAGGAAAACCGGCTTGCTGCGATGCAGGCCTGGGCCGGGCAGTCGGCGTGGATGGCACCGGCAGCGCCGGCCGCTGACGTTCTGCGTGGCATATGGGAACAGGCGCAGGCGCTGCTGCGATGACGGTGACCTGCAACGGCGCAACGGCGCGGGCCGAAGACCTGCTGCCGGCGCTGACCAACTACGGCCACTTCACCTCGTTGCAGGTGCGCGGCCGCGCGGTGCAGGGGCTTGATCTGCATCTGCAGCGGCTGGCGCAGGCAACCCAGGAGTTGTTCGGCAGCGCGCTCGATATCGCGCAGGTGCAGGCGTGGATGGCGCAGGCGCTGCAACAGGCCGGCCAGGTCGACGCATCGATGCGGGTCACCGTGTTCTCGCGCCGTTTCGATTTCCGCGCGCCGCTGGCAAGCGTGCCGGTGGATGTACTGGTTGCCGTCTCCGCGCCGGTCGCGCTGACCGCGCCGAAACGCGTACGCAGCGCGACATGGCAGCGAGAGCTGCCGCAGATCAAGCATGTCGGTACGTTTGGCCTGTTCGCCCGGCGCCGTGCCGCGTTGGCAGCGGGTTTCGACGATGCGCTGTTCGTGACCGCCAATGGGCAGATAAGCGAGGGCACGACCTGGAACCTGGCCGTGCATGACGGTGAACACCTGATCTGGCCGCAGGCGCCTGCGCTGCGGGGAACCGCTGAGGCACTGCTGCGGGCAGGCTGGGTGGGACCGCAGCAGACCCGGCCGTTGCGGCTGGATGAGCTGGCCGGTATGCGCGCGGCTTTCGCCTGCAACGCCAGCGGTTTGTGGGCGCTGGATGCCATCAATGGTCAGGCGCTGCCGGGTTCGCAGGCCCTGGCTGAACAGGGCAGGGCGGTGTTGGCCCGAGTGCCCTGGCAGTCGCTTTCCTGAATGGAACCGTTCGGGTCAGATCCCTTTTGCTCGGTAAAAGGGATCTGACCCCGGGGTAGACGCCCGGGGTTGGCTCGGCCGAACTCTGCCGCTATAATCGCCCGCTTACCGCGCCATCCTGGCGACTGGGCAATAGGAAAAAACCACCATGGTCAAGATTCGACTGACCCGCGGCGGCGCCAAGAAGCGTCCGTTCTACCACATCATCGTCACCGACGTCCGCAGCGCCCGCGACGGCCGCAACATCGAGCGCGTTGGCTTCTACAACCCGGTTGCACAGGGCGGCGAGAAGCGTATCGAGCTGGACCTGGCCCGCGTTGACCATTGGGTCAAGAACGGCGCCCAGCCGACCGAGAAAGTTCGCAACCTGATCAAGGAAGCGAGCAAGTCCCAGGCCGCTGCGGCCTGATCCTGACGGGCCGCGCCCTGGTGCGGCCCATCTGATTGAACGCAGATGAAAGATAACGAGCGCCGCATCCTGCTTGGCAGGGTTGTCGGCGCTTTTGGTGTGCGCGGCGAAATAAAGCTCGAGTCCTGGACCGAGCCGCGTTCCGCTATTTTCCGTTACCAACCGTGGATCCTGCGCAGCCCCAACGGGCAGGAATCGACGCTTGAAGGCGCCCGTGGCCGGGATACCGGCAAGCACCTTGTGGCCCGTTTTCCGGGCATCGAGGATCGCGACACTGTCGAGGCGATGCATGGCACCGAGGTCTTCGTGGCCCGCAGTGCGCTGCCGCCGCCGAATGCCGACGAGTATTACTGGGTCGATCTGGAAGGCCTGGATGTGAAGACCGTCGAAGGCGTTGCCCTCGGCCAGGTCTCGCACCTGTTCAGTACCGGCGCCAACGATGTGGTGGTCGTACGCGGTGATCGCGAGCGGATGATTCCGTTCGTCGTGCCGGAGTTCGTCAAATCCGTCGACTTCGAGGCCAATCTGGTCGTGGTCGACTGGGACCCCGAGTTCTGAGTGTGAGCATGCGTTTCGACGTCATCACCCTGTTCCCCGATTTCCTCGCCCAGTCCGCTGGGCTGGGCGTGGTCGGCCGTGCGCAGGAAAAGGGATTGTTCAGCCTGCATGGCTGGAATCCCCGTGACTACGCCGAGGGCAACTACCGCCGGGTAGACGATCGTCCGTTCGGCGGTGGCCCGGGCATGGTGATGCTGATCGAACCGCTGCAGGCCTGCCTGCAGGCGATCCGTGAGGCCGATCCGACGCCTGCGCGGGTGATCCATCTCAGCCCGCAGGGCGCGCCGTTGACCCAGGCCAAGGTGCGGGAACTGGCGGCATTGCCGCGCATGGTCCTGCTCTGCGGCCGCTATGAAGGCATCGACGAGCGTTTCCTGGCCGCCAATGTCGATGAGGAGATTTCCCTCGGCGACTATGTGCTGTCCGGCGGCGAGCTGGGGGCGGCGGTGATCATCGACGCGGTGGCCCGGCTGCAGGAAGGCGCCTTGAATGACGCCGAATCCGCGGCGCAGGACAGTTTCGAGGGCGACCTCGGCCTGCTCGACTGCCCGCATTACAGCCAGCCGGCCCAGCATCCGCTGGGTGACGTGCCGGACGTGCTGCGCTCGGGCAACCATGCCGCCATCGCCGCCTGGCGCCGGCAGCAGTCGTTGATCCGTACCGCACAGCGGCGCCCGGACCTGCTGGATGAACAGGCGCTGGGCAAGGCCGACCGCAAGCTGCTGGCCCTGGCCCGCCAGGTCCCGGCGGAAAAGGGCAAGGCCTAGCGCCAGCCCTGCTTTATCGGCTATCATGGCCAATTACCGCCGGCCTCGGCCGGTGCGCAGTACCCAAAACAAACGTGCAGCACAGTCCGGTGACTGCATGAGCCCACGCTGTCGAATGACACGCCCACCCGAACAATGAATCGGTGTAACCCATGAGCAAGCTGAACAAGTCCATCGTCGCGGAATTCGAATCCGCCCAGATCACCCGTGAACTGCCGCAGTTCAGCCAGGGCGACACCGTTGTCGTCAACGTGAAGGTGAAGGAAGGTACCCGCGAGCGCGTGCAGGCCTATGAAGGCGTTGTCATCGCGACCAAGAACGGCGGCCTGAACTCCTCGTTCACCGTGCGCAAGATCTCGCACGGTTACGGCGTCGAGCGCGTGTTCCAGACCCACAGCGCCATCATCGACTCGGTCGAAGTGAAGCGTCGTGGTAAGGTCCGCGCCGGCAAGCTGTACTACCTGCGTGGCCTGGAAGGCAAGGCTGCCCGCATCAAGGAAGATCTGGCTGCTGCTGCTGCCGCCAAGGCTGCCCGCCTGGCGACCAAGGGCTGATAAACAACTTCGGTTGTTGCCGCGACGGCCGCCTTCGGGCGGCCGTTTGCGTTTGTGGTGCCGCCTCGTTAGTTTCAATGGATGGATGAGACCGACCATCGATATCCGGCGGACATCCAGGTGGCGTTGCGCTTCCTGGACCGTTCCGGGGTGCCACGGAGGGAAGCGGCACCCTTGCTGCACCGCATGCTGTGGCGGCTGGGTATCGCGCTGCCGCCGCCGATACTGGCCGGTTTCCTGACCAATGCGCTGCTGCAGGGCCTGCTGTTTGGCGTCTTCTGGACGGTACTGATGTGGCTGTTGCTGTGGCAGGGCAGGGCCCCGGCGCTGGAACTGCTGTTGCTTGCCGGGGTGGTGGCAGGCGTGATGTTCGGCCTGGTGATGGCCACCCTGATGTGGTTCCTGCGCGGCGCCCGCAAGCTGCCCACCTGGCGGCAGTTCCGCAGCAGCCTCTGAGGCCATGGCGCAGTGCGCCGTGACCGCTGCCGGGCAGCGGCGTACGCTCGGGCCTTCGACCCCCATGGCCCCTGCGATGCCCGCCAAGCGATCTGCCAACAGTGCTGCGCCCAAGCTGCTGTCCGGTGGTAACCCGCAGATCGCCAAGGGTGAGGGCGATGCGCCTGTGCAGGCGTATATCGCCGCCATGCCGGACTGGAAGCGGGCTGTCGGTGCACGTCTTGATGCACTGATCGAACAGGCCGTGCCCGGCGTGCACAAAGCAGTGAAATGGAACTCGCCGATGTACGGCATCGCCGCCGGTGAGGGCTGGTTCCTCAGCTTCCATTGCTTCACCCGCTACATCAAGGTCGCGTTCTTCCGCGGTGCGCTGTTGCAGCCTGTTCCGCCCGAACCATCCAAGAGCGCTGACACGCGCTACCTGCATATTCTTGAGGATGGGGTACTGGACGAGGCGAGGTTCCTCGACTGGGTGCGGCAGGCCAGCGAGCTGCCCGGCGAACGCATGTGATCTCCCAGGTTCTTTCCCCGTACGAGACCAAGCGATGGCCACGCAGAAGTCCGATCCCGCAGATGCTGCTCTCTCCGCTGCCGCCCTGATTGACGCCCGCATTGCCGAGCTTGCTGATTGGCGCGGTGACATCCTTGCCCGCGTCCGCGCGCTGATCCACGAGGCGCTGCCGGACGTGGAGGAAACCTGGAAGTGGCGCGGCACACCGGTGTGGGAACACAACGGCATCCTGTGCACCGGCGAAACCTACAAGCAGGCGGTGAAGCTGACCTTCGCCCACGGCGCAGCGTTGCCGGACCCGAAGCGCTTGTTCAACGCCAGCCTGGAAGGCGGTACGCGCCGCGCGATCGACATCCACGAAGGCGAAATGCCCAACGCTACGGCGCTGAAAGCACTACTGCGCGCCGCTGCCAGGCACAACGCGAAAAAGAAAAAGCGGTAGTGCCGGCCGCTGGCCAACAACTGCGCGATGTCTGCGACGTCCATGGAGTTGCCGGCCAGCCGCCGGCACTACCGGTGCATGTTCAACGCGGTGGGCTGGTTTCCAGCGCCGCATCCGGGTCGGCCACCGGCGAGGGCGGACAGGCGGGAATCTCCGATGGCGTGGCGAGTTCTTCGGCATGCACCGGTGTACTGATCATCCTCGCCTTGCGCCAGCCACCCCAGCGGTAATACGCCAGCGACAGCAGCATCGACACCAGCGAGCCGGCCGGGAAACTCCACCAGATCGCATCGGCACCCCAGTACGGCTGCAGGAATTCGGCGAACGGCACGCGCACGCCCCACAGCGACGCGGCCAGGATCAGCAGCGGCGGCAGCACCGCGCCGGTAGAGCGCACCACGCCGGAGATCACGAAGCTGACGCCGAAGAACAGGAACGAACCGATCACGATGTGGTTCAGGTGCCGCGCGATCTGCAGCGATTCGCTGCCCTGCGGCAGGAACAAGGCCAGCGAGTACTGGTCCAGCAGCACCAGCGGCAGGATCAACGCGCCGGTCAGCAGGAAGTTGAACGCGATGCCTTGGCGCGCGGTACCGCGCACGCGATCCCAGCGCTGCGCACCGACATTCTGCGCGGCCATCGACGAACATGCCGCACCGATCGCCATCGCCGGCATCTGCACGTAGTTCCACAGCTGCAGCGACGCACCGTAGGCCGCGCCGGTGTCGGTGCCGTACTGGTTGACCATCGTCATCAGCATGATCACCGACAGCGAGATCAGCACCATCTGCAGGCCCATCGGCACGCCCTTGACCACCAGCGCACGCAGGATGGTCATGTCCAGCTTGAACAGGTGCATGTCGACGCGGCCCAGCCACAGCGTGTGCCGCTTGTGCCGCATGTACAGCAGCAGGCCGGCCAGCGACAGCGTCTGCGACACCAGCGTGGCCCAGGCCGAGCCGGCGATGCCCAGTTCCGGGAACGGCCCCATGCCGAAGATCAGCACCGGGTTCAGGGCGATGTCCAGCACCACCGAGACCAGCAGGAAGCGGAACGGCGTGCGCGAATCGCCGGCACCACGCAGCGCCGCACTGAGGAAGGCGAAGGCGTACAGCGTCGGCATCGCCAGGAAGATGATGCGCAGGTAGGCCTCGGCCAACGGCAGCGAGGCGGCAGGCGTGCCCATCGCCGCCAGCAGCGGGTGGGCCAGGAACCAGCCGGCGATGGCGATGATCACGGACAGGCCGATGAAGAACGTGGCGCTGGTGCCGACCACGCGTCGTGCCTGGGCGATGTCGCGCGCACCGATGGCCTGGCCGATCAGGATGGTCGAGGCCATGCCGAAGCCGAACACCGAACCGATCAGGAAGAACATGATGTTGTTGGCGTTCGCGGTCGCGGTCAGTGCCGCTTCGCCAAGGAAGCGCCCCACCCATACCGCGTTCACCGAGCCGTTCAGCGACTGCGCGATGTTGCCTGCCAGGATCGGCAGCGCGAACAGCAGCAGGTTGCGGCCTATCGGGCCGGAGGTCAGGTCAAGCGGCGCTTTGGCCATGGAGTGGTGATCGATTCCCGGGAGGCGCACACTAGCATCAAGCCGGTTTGCAGGATGTGGCAATGCATCAACCACAACAGGCGATGCGGATGATCGTGGCGCCCTTGATCGCAGCGGCGCTGGCCGCATGTTCGTCAGGTGACCGGCTCGGCGATACCCAGGTGCGGCCGACCGACCGCCCCGAGTGCCTGGTCGGCAGCCAGCGCCAGGACCTGGCGGCCGGCACACCGGCATTGATCGGGGGTAGCGGCTGCCGCACCGACCCCGACAATCCGCGTCCCCTGAACAAGCGAACGGAGTAGTCCCTACCGATGTCCGAGCTTTCCCCGTTGGCGCCCAGCGTTCGTCTGGACATCTGGTTGTGGGCGGCCCGCTTCTTCAAGACCCGCAACCTGGCCAAACAGGCGATCGAGACCGGCAAGGTATCCGTGGCCGGGCAGCGCCCGAAATCCTCACGCGCAGTACGCGTGGGAGAGCAGCTGCTGGTCGATCGCGGTGAAGAACACTTCGAGATCCAGGTGCTGGGCCTGAGCGACCAGCGCGGTCCGGCGCCGGTGGCGCAGCAGCTGTATGCCGAGAGCGAGGCCTCCAAGGCGCGCCGCGCCGAACAGCGTGCGCTGCGCATTGCCGCGCGTGATGGCTACCAGGCGCCGGAGCACAAGCCGGACAAGCGCGCGCGACGGTTGATCCGCGCCCTGGGTGATCTCGACGCGCTATGACGCAGTGACCGGACTGAACCGGCTCGCGCTCCGGTAGCCGTCCACCTTGGTGGGCGCTGTGCCGCCTACACGCTCAGCCACCGTTCCGCTTGCGCCCCGCACGTTGGATCGTCCTCCTCATGGAAGCTCACCATGTTCCTGCGCCGCAGCCTGCTGTGCCTGGCCCTGTCCGCCGCCGTCCCGGTGTTCGCCGCCGACATCACCTTCTGGGATACCCCGCAGCGCGGTGGCAACAGCTTCAACGAAACGCCGCCCGACCGTGCCTACTTCCAGGGCCTGCGTGACACCGGCGCCACCTGGGTACGACTGACCCCGGACAAGTGGCGCAGTGCCGGCGGCCGCGATTTCCTGATGGGCGATGCCGACCACTATCAAGGACTGATCGATGCCGACGTGGCTACGCTGCGTCGCGCGCTGGATGACGCCAATGCCGTGGGATTGAAGGTGGTGCTGGTGCCGCTGTCACTGCCGCTACTGCGCTGGAAACAGAAGAACGGTGACGTGGTCGACCAGCGCCTGTGGCAGTCCTTCGACAACCACGCACCTGCGCAGCGCTTCTGGCGTGATCTTGCCGCCGCGCTGAAAGGGCATCCGGCGCTGGCCGGCTACAACCTGATCAACGAGCCGGCGCCGGAATACGGCACCACGCTGGCCGAACACGCCTCCCGCGAGGACATGCTGAAGTGGTATGCGGGCGTGCAGGGCGGACCGCGCGATCTGCGCCAGCTGTACACGGAACTGGTGGCCAGTGTGCGCGCGGTCGATGCAGACATGCCGCTGATGCTCGACGCTGGCTGGTACGCAGCGGCCGATGCCTTCGATTACTGGCCGGCGACCCTGCAGGACACGAAGCTGCTTTACAGCGTGCACATGTACGAGCCGTACGCGGCCACCAGTGCGCCGAACCAGAAGCGCAGCAAACCGTACCGCTATCCCGCCGAAGTGCCGTTTGGCGACCGCAGCGAGCGCTGGGACGCCGCGCGCGTACGCAGCTACCTGCAGCAGCCGATGGACTGGGCGAAGACACATGGCATTGGTGCCAACCGGATGGTGATCGGTGAGTTCGGCTGCATGCGCCGCTGGCCGGACTGCGGCCGCTACCTGCGCGACGTGCTGGACGTGGCCGAGCAGCAGAAGGTGCACTGGGCGTTCTACGCATTCCGCGAAGACGGTTGGGATGGCATGGACTACGAACTGGGCGACAAGCCGCTGCCGGGATCGTACTGGCAGGCTATCGAAAAGGGCGAAGCAGCGCAGCCGCCGCGTTCGATGCAGGCGCCGCTGTTCGCGCCGATCCTGGAGCGGTTGAAGGAAGGGGCGCCTCGGTAGTCGCCCACCTTGGTGGGCGTTGTGTCCGGTGCCAACCAAGGTTGGCATCTACCAAGTCATGACCCCGCGGTAGCGCTTTGGTAGTCGCCCACCCTGGTGGGCGCTTTGCCAAGTGCCAACCAAGGTGGGCACCTACCATATACGGTCAACCGTGCAGGTCGTAGCGGTCCAGTTCCATCACCCGCGTCCAGGCGGCGATGAAATCCTGCACGAACTTCTTCTCGCCATCGGCACTGGCATACACCTCGGCCAACGCGCGCAGCACGGCGTTGGAACCGAACACCAGATCCGCACGGGTGCCGGTCCAGCGCGCAGCGCCATCGTTGCGGTCGCGGCCTTCGTAGCTTTCGCGGCCGGTCGCCTTCCAGGTCGTCCCCATGTCCAGCAGGTTGACGAAGAAGTCGTTGCTCAACGTGCCGGGGCGGTTGGTGAACACGCCGTGCCTGCCGCCATCGACGTTGGTGCCGAGCACGCGCAGGCCACCGACCAGCGCGGTCATTTCCGGTGCGGTGAGGGTCAGCAGCTGCGCCTTGTCGATCAACAACGCCTCACCCGGCACGCTGTAAGCGCCCTTGAGGTAGTTGCGGAAACCATCGGCAGCCGGTTCCAGCACCGCGAACGATTCGACGTCGGTCTGTTCCTGGCTGGCATCGGTGCGGCCCGGGGTGAACGGCACACTCAGGTCATGGCCGCCGGCCTTTGCCGCCTGCTCGATGCCGACGCCACCGGCCAGCACGATCAGGTCGGCCAGCGACACCTGCTTGCTGCCCGTGCCGTTGAACTCGGCCTGGACCTTTTCCAGCGCGGCCAGCACCTTGGCCAGCTGTTGCGGCTGGTTCACCGCCCAGTCCTTCTGCGGTGCCAAGCGCACGCGTGCACCATTGGCGCCACCGCGCTTGTCCGAACCGCGGAAGGTCGAGGCCGAGGCCCACGCCGTGGACACCAGCTCGGCCACGCTCAGGCCGGTCGCTGCGATCTTCTGCTTCAGCGCGGCGATGTCCTTGGCGTCGATCAACGGGTGCCTGGCTTCCGGCACCGGGTCCTGCCAGATGAATTCCTCGGCTGGAATCTCCGGGCCGAGATAGCGCGCACGTGGGCCCATGTCGCGATGGGTCAACTTGAACCAGGCGCGGGCGAAGGCATCGGCGAACGCCTGCGGATCAGCAAGGAATTTCCGCGAGATCTTTTCGTAGGCCGGGTCCATGCGCAGCGACAGGTCGGTGGTCAGCATCGTCGCGCGGTGCTTTTTCGACGGATCGTGCGCATCGGGAATCACCGCATCCGCATTCTTGGCGACCCACTGGTGGGCGCCGGCCGGGCTCTTGCTCAGCTCCCATTCGTTGCCGAACAGGATCTCGAAGAAGTCATGGCTCCACTGCGCGGGGGTGCGGGTCCAGGTGACTTCCAGGCCGCTGGTGATGGTGTCGCCACCCTTGCCGCTGCCGAAGCTGTTGGCCCAGCCCAGGCCCTGGCTTTCCAGGCCCGCTGCTTCCGGTTCCTTGCCGACGTTGTCGGCCGGGCCTGCACCGTGGGTCTTGCCGAAGCTGTGGCCACCGGCGATCAGGGCGACGGTTTCCTCATCGTCCATCGCCATGCGGCCGAAGGTGTCGCGGATGTCATGCGCGGCCAGCACCGGATCGGGATTGCCATCCGGGCCTTCCGGGTTCACATAGATCAGGCCCATCTGCACCGCGGCCAGCGGGTTTTCCAGTTTGCGCGAGTGCACATCGCCATCAGCGTCGTCATCGGACACCAGCACGCCGTGGTTCTCTTGCACGCCCTCCGAGCCGTGCTTGTAACGCACGTCGCCGCCGAGCCAGGTGGTCTCGCGGCCCCAGTACACGTCCTGGTCCGGCTCCCAGGTATCGGGACGGCCGCCGGCAAAGCCGAGCGTCTTGAAGCCCATCGACTCCAGTGCGACGTTGCCGGTCAGGATCAGCAGGTCGGCCCAGGAAATGGCCTGGCCATATTTCTGCTTGATCGGCCACAGCAGGCGCCGTGCCTTGTCCAGGCTGACGTTGTCGGGCCAGCTGTTGAGCGGAGCGAAGCGCTGCTGGCCGCGGCCACCGCCACCACGGCCATCGTCGATGCGGTAGGTGCCGGCGCTGTGCCACGCCATGCGGATGAACAGGCCGCCGTAGTGGCCGAAGTCGGCTGGCCACCAGTCCTGCGAGTCGGTCATCAACGCCTTCAGGTCGGCCTTCAGGGCGCTGTAGTCCAGCCCGTTGAAGGCCTTGGCGTAGTCGAAGCCCGCATCAAGGGGATTGGAGCGTGTGGAGTGCTGGTTGAGCAGGTCCACGCGCAGCTGGTTCGGCCACCAGTCGCGGTTGGTCGTCGCATCACCGACGACGGCATGGTTGAACGGGCACTTCGCTTCGCTTTTCATGGGTCTCTACCTGTGGGCTGGCGAATGAGGGAATCAGATCGCTTACCCACCATAGGCATCGCCTAATGATGGGTAAATTCGATTGATTCAACCGATGCGATAGTGGCTGCCTATGGCCGGCAGCGCTTGCACCGTTGTGCGCGATCAGCGCTTGAGCAGGCCCGCGCCGAGCTTGAACAGATCGCTGGCGCCGAACTGGCCATCGCCGTCCTGGTCGAGCGCACCGCCGAGCAGGCTGCCGATGCCGCCGCCGGATTGCTGTGCTTCCTGGCCCAGGGCCTGGCTGAGCTGGCCGGCGTTGCCGCTCTGGGCAAACCGCTGGGCCAGGAACGACATGACGATGGGGGCAAGGATTGCCAGCAGCTGGCTGGACTTGCCGCTGTCCAGGCCGGTCTTCTGGCCCAGCGCTTCGGCCGCCTGCGAGGTCTGCCCACCGAACACGTGGCCGAGGATGCCGGCACCGTTGGTGGCGTTGCCGCCGCCACCGCCCATCACCGCGCCGAGGATGCTGCCGAGGTCGAAACCGCCACCACCGCCGCCGGCCGAGCCAAGGTGGTCGCGCTGCAGGGCATTGAGGAGGGACTGCGCACCCTGCGGCTCACTGGCGTTCTGGCCCATTGCGCCGAGCAGCAGGGGCAGGGCGCTGCCGACGGCCTGGGTGGCCTGGCTGCTGTCCAGGCCGAGCTGCTGCGACACCTGCTGCAGGCCTTGGCCCCGCTGCAGCTGCTGGAAGAGGGATGCAGCGAGGGATTCGGTGTTCATGGCGGTCTCCGGTCTGTGAAGGACGAACCGCCCGAGCATAACGCCGTGTACACGACGGCAATGCGAAGGCTTCATGGCGGGCGTCCGCCGGGCAGGGCCGGCGGAACATGCGGCCTGCCTTACAGCAGCGCCTTCAACCGGTACAGCGCTTCCAGTGCCTGCTTAGGGGTCAGCTCGTCCGGGTCGATCGCGGCCAGCGCCTCCTGCGCCTTGTTCGGCGGAGCGGCAAACAGCCCGAACTGCTGCGGGGCATCCAGCGCCTGCGGGGCGAGTTCGGCGGCATGGCTTTCGCCGCCGCGCTGTTCCAGCTCGGCCAGGCGTCGGCGCGCCTGTGCCACGGTGGCACGCGGCAGGCCGGCCAGGGCAGCCACCTGCAGGCCAAAGCTGCGGTTGGCCGGACCGTCCTTCACTGCATGCATGAACACCAGCGCTTCGCCGTGCTCGACGGCATCCAGATGCACGTTGGCGATGCCGCTGCGGCCGCCTTCGTGCTGTTCGTCGGCCAGCGCGGTCAGTTCGAAGTAATGGGTCGCAAACAGCGTGTAACAGCGGTTTTCGTAGGCGAGGTGGCGCGCCACCGCGTCGGCCAGGGCCAGGCCGTCGTAGGTGGACGTGCCGCGGCCGATCTCGTCCATCAGCACCAGCGAATGCGCAGTGGCGTGATGCAGGATGTAGCTGGTTTCGGCCATCTCGACCATGAAGGTCGACTGCCCGCGGGCAAGGTCATCACCGGCGCCGATGCGGGTCAGGATGCGGTCGATCGGGCCGATCAACGCGCGACTGGCCGGCACGAAGCTGCCGATGTGGGCCAGCAGCACGATCAGCGCGTTCTGCCGCATGTAGGTCGATTTACCGCCCATGTTCGGGCCGGTAATGACCAGCATGCGACGGTCCGGGTGCAGGTCCAGGTCGTTGGGCTCGAACGGCTGGTCACGCACCGCTTCCACCACCGGATGGCGGCCGCGCTCGATCTTCAGGCACGGCTCGGCCTGCAGTTCCGGGCGCGCCCAGTCCAGCGCCTGCGCACGTTCGGCGAAGGCGGCCAGCACGTCCAGTTCGCTGAGTGCGGCAGCACACTGCTTGAGCGGCTCCAGCTGGGTGCCCAGCGTGTCCAGCAGCTGCTCGTAAAGGTACTTTTCGCGCGACAGCGAACGGTCGCGGGCGGACAGTACCTTGTCCTCGAATGCCTTCAGTTCTTCGGTGATGTAGCGCTCGGCGTTGGTCAGTGTCTGCCGGCGGGTGTAGTGCACCGGCGCACGGTCGGACTGGCCCTTGCTGATTTCGATGTAGTAGCCATGCACACGGTTGTAGCCGACCTTCAGGGTGGCGATGCCGCTGCTCTCGCGCTCGCGCTGTTCCAGGTCGACCAGGAACTGGTCGGCGTGGGTCGACAGGCGGCGCAGCTCATCCAGCTCGGCGTCGAAGCCATCGGCCAGCACGCCACCATCGCTGAGCTTGAGCGGCGGCATGTCGGCGATCGCGCTGGCCAGCAGGTGGGCGCATTCGTCGTGTTCGCCGAGCGCGGCGTGCAGGGTCTGCAGGCGCGGTGAATCCAGTGGTGCCAGCACCTCACGTACGGCCGGCAGCAGGCCGAGGCCATCGCGCAGGGTGGAGAAGTCGCGCGGCCGTGCCGAGCGCAGGGCAACGCGGGTGAGGATGCGTTCAAGGTCGCCGAGGCGGCGGAACTGTTCGCGGATATCTGCGTCCGCGCCACGGTCGATCAGTGTTTCCACCGCGTGGTGGCGCTGCACCAGCACCTCGCGCAGGCGCAGCGGCCGATGCAGCCAGCGGCGCAGCAGGCGGCCGCCCATCGGCGTCACCGTGCTGTCGAGCACGCCGAGCAGGGTATTGCGGGTATCGCCGTCGACGCGGGTGTCCAGCTCCAGATGGCGCCGCGTTGCCGCGTTCATCGCGATCGCTTCGCCGGCGGTTTCCATCGAGATGGAGGTCAGGTGCGGCAGGCGCTGTTTCTGGGTTTCCTCGACATAGCCGAGCAGGGCGCCGGCAGCGGCGGTGGCGCGCGGCTTGTCGTCGATGCCGAAGCCGCTCAGGTCATGCAGCTTGAAGAAGTTCAGCAGCTGGCGGCGGCCACTGTCGGCGTCGAACAGCCACGGTGCGCGGCGACGCACCCCGCTGCGCTGGCGCAGGAACTCCGGCCAGTTCTCCTCATCCGGCACCAGCAGTTCGGCCGGTTCCAAACGCGCGAGTTCGGCCTCCAGCGCGTCATCGGTGTCCACTTCGTTGACCAGGAAGCGGCCGCCGGCCAGGTCGGCCCAGGCCAGCCCATAGCCGTTCTTGTTGCGCGACAGGGCCATCAGCAGGGTGTCGCGGCGCTCATCCAGCAGCGCTTCGTCGGTGACCGTGCCGGGGGTGACGATGCGCACCACCTTGCGTTCGACCAGCCCCTTGGCCAGTGCCGGGTCGCCGATCTGTTCGCAGATCGCCACCGATTCGCCCAGCGCGACCAGTCGTGCCAGGTAACCCTCGTAGGCGTGTACCGGTACACCGGCCATCGGAATCGGTGCACCACCGGAGCTGCCGCGCTGGGTCAGGGTGATGTCGAGCAGGCGCGCGGCCTTGCGCGCGTCGTCGTAGAACAGCTCGTAGAAGTCGCCCATGCGGAAGAACAGCAGCAGGTCCGGATAGTCGGACTTGGCTGCGAAGAACTGCTTCATCAGCGGGGTGTGTTCGGCGGACTTGTCTTTGGACATGGGACTCGTGGATCAGGGGCGTCCGTTCGCGCCGGAAGGCTGCGGCAACGGAGCGGGTACAGGGACGTCCATGGTAACGGCTAGGGGCCCGGGGTGCCTCGATTGCCAGAGGGAACCCGGCCCATACGAACAGGTGCCGTGGCAGGTACGGCCCGTGGGCACGGAGATGGTGGCGCGCAGAACCGGTTGCGCGCATCGGTGTCGACGCCGGCCTCAGGCCGGCAGCAGCGCAATGTTCGGGTGGCTGGCGAAGATCTCCATCACGATGTCGAAGTAGGTCTGCCCCTCGCCGCGTTGCAGGGCGTCCAGCTGGCGGCCGATGGTTTCGGCATTGAACGTACCCGGCTGCCGCAGCTTGTCTTCCAGCCACGCGCGCGTGGTCTCCAATCCCAGTGCCTCGCGGCTGTGGTCGATGTCGCGCCAGACCACCGTGGCGGATTCATGCCCGGCCAGCGCGCCATGGCCGCCGTACAGCAGATCGTCCAGTGCATCGAGGCTGGGCCCGAGCTGCCAGTCCGCGTCGGCCATGAATATCCGGTTGATCTCCGCATAGAGGCTGGGGATGTCAACGATGGCGGTGCCTTCGATCTGCAGGAATACGGTCATGCGCCGACTGTAGCGTGGGCGGGCGAAAGGCGTTGTGCTGAACGCCGTTGCTTTGCGACGTGGCGCGTGCGTACGCATACTCTGGATCTCTGCCTGCGGTGTTCTGTCCCGTAGTCCTGGGCATTTGAAAATTGCCCTATAGAAATCCTCCGGGCGGCCGATAGCCTATGCGCCACTTCGCGTCGGGCGCAGTGGCATGCCGTTGCATACCCCCGGCGAACCTCGATTCAAGCCATTGGGTTGGCCCTTCTCCTTTTCGGGAGCAGGACCGCTGACGCGTGGCATCAACACGTGGAATTGATTGTGCAAGCAAGGAAGATGTCTGTGCGCGGTGCGCGCCGCAGTGGTGGAGGGTTGGTGCTTCTGGGCATGGCCTTCAGTGTTGCTGCCCAGCAGGTGGGTGACCCGGGCGCGCACGAGCTGCTGCGCCAGCAGGAACGAGAACGCGTGCTGCGCGAGCAGCAGGAAAGCCGGCCCGATGTACGCCTGGAGAGCAGCCAGGGTGAACAGGGGGAGCGTCTGCCAACGCAGGAGCAGCCCTGCGTGCGCATCGACCGCATCGTGCTGGAGGGGGAGGGTGCCAAGGGCTTCCAGTGGGCATTGGCCGCAGCCGATCCGCGCGAAGATCCCGCCAGCGGCCGCTGCCTGGGCACTGAAGGCATCAACGTGGTGATGAAGCGCGTGCAGAACGCGATCATCGCGCGAGGCTATGTCACCACCCGTGTGCTGTCGGCACCGCAGGATCTGAATACCGGCACGCTGACACTGTCGGTGGTGCCCGGGCGATTCCGCGAGGCGGTGTTCACCGAGGCGGATGGGCGGCATCCGGCCATCGCCAATGCGCTGCCGATCCGCAGTGGCGGCCTGTTGAACCTGCGCGACATCGAGCAGGGGCTGGAGAACCTGCAGCGCGTGCCCACTGTCACTGCTGACATCAAGATCGCACCTGCAGACGGCGAAGGCGCCGCGCCCGGGCAGAGCGACCTGAACATCGACTGGAAACAGCGTTCGCCGGTGCGTGCCAGCCTGACCCTGGACGATGCAGGCAGCCAGGGCACCGGCAAGCTGCAGGCCAACGCCACGCTGTCGTTGGACAACCCGCTGGGCCTGAACGAGCTGTTCTACGTCAGCGCGGGGCGCGGGGTGTTCAATGGCAAAGGCAAGGACACCAACAGCTGGACCGCGCACTACGACGTGCCCTACGGCTACTGGCTGTTCGGCGCCACGGCCAGTGCCTACGACTACAGCCAGACCGTGGTGGGCGCGTACGAAAGCTATGACTACAGCGGCCGCAGCGGCAACGCCGAGGCACGCGTGGATCGCCTGCTGCTGCGCAATGCCAAGACCAAGCTGGGCATCTACGGTCGCGGTTGGCAGCGCACGTCGAAGAACTACATCGACGATACCGAGATCGAGGTACAGCGTCGCCGTACCTCGGGCTGGGAGCTCGGCCTGACCCACAAGCAGTTCATCGGCGCGGCTACGCTTGATGCCACGCTGGCATACCGGCGCGGCACCGGCGCCTTCCATGCACTGCGCTCCCCGGAAGAGATGGCCCAGGCGTGGGATCCAACCCTGCCGTTGGAAGGCACCTCGCGGATGAAGGTGATCACGGCTGACGCGCAGTTGAGCGTGCCGTTCCAGCTGGGCAAGCAGCGCCTGCGCTACACCGCTGCCTGGCGCGCGCAGTGGAACCGCACACCATTGTCGCCCCAGGATCGCTTTGCGATCGGCGGCCGCTACACGGTGCGTGGCTTCGATGGCGAAAGCTCGCTCAGCGGTGAGCGCGGCTGGTCGCTGCGCAACGACCTGTCGCTGGGCATCGGCGGCGGCCAGGAGTTCTACGTCGCCGCCGACTACGGCCGCATCGGCGGGCCATCGGCGCAATGGCAATCCGGCCGGGATCTGGCCGGAATGGCATTGGGCCTGCGCGGCGGCTGGCAGCAGCTTTCCTGGGACGGCTTCGTGGGCTCGGCCCTGCGTAAGCCCTCCAACTTCCCGACTGACTACACCACCTTCGGCTTCAGCCTGGCGTGGCGCTACTGATCTGGCACAAGGATTCGTGAAATGAACAGCATCTATCGCCTGGTTTTCAACCGCGCGCTGCGCGTGTGGCAGGTCGCTTCGGAACTGGTGAAAGGCGGTGGCGGCCTGGTCGGCCAGGTCGCCGGCCGGCAGACGGCGGCCGTGTCGCCGCTCGGCTTCGCGCTGATGTGCGCGTTGGGATGGGTCAGCCTGGCGCCCGTAGCTGTAGCGCAATCGGTCGGCCACATCGTCTCCGATCCCAACGCGCCCGGCCGTGAGCGCCCCACGGTGGTGACCGCGCCGAACGGTGTGCCGATGGTCAACATCACCACGCCGTCGGCCGGTGGTGTCTCACGCAACCGCTACTCGCAGTTCGATGTCGGCCGTGAGGGCGTGATCCTCAACAACGCGCGTGGCCAGGTGCAGACGCAGTTGGGCGGTTGGGTGCAGGGCAATCCATGGTTGGCCACCGGCAGCGCACGGGTCATCCTCAACGAGGTCAACGGCCCGGCCAGCCGACTCAATGGCTATGTGGAAGTGGCCGGACAGCGCGCCGAGGTCATCATCGCCAATCCGGCCGGTATCCAGGTCAACGGTGGTGGTTTCCTCAATGCCAGCCGCGTCACGCTCACCACCGGCACGCCGGTGTTCAGCGGCAGCGGTTCGCTGGAAGGTTATCGGGTCAGTGGTGGGGCAATCGAGGTCAACGGCGATGGCCTCGATGCCAGCCGCGCCGACTACACCGACCTGATCACCCGATCGCTGAAGGTCAACGCCGGCATCTGGGCCAACCAGCTGCAGGCGACCCTCGGCAACAACGTGGTCAGTGCCGACCACAGCCAGGTCAACGCTGCGGCGGCCAGCGGCGATGCGCCGACCTTTGCACTGGATGTGGGCGCGCTGGGTGGCATGTTCGCCAACAAGATCTGGCTGGTCGGCAATGAACACGGTGTGGGCGTGCGCAATGCCGGCAGCATCGGTGCCCAGGCCGGCGAACTCGTGGTCACGGTGGATGGCCGGCTGGAGAACACCGGCGCGCTGCAGTCACTGCAGAACGTGCGCGTGCAGGCGAGCGGCGATCTGGCCAATGCCGGCACCATCGCTGCCACGCGTGAAGCTGCGATCACCTCCGGTGGCACGCTGGACAACAGTGGCGGCAAGCTCAATGCACAGCGCCTGCAGCTGCAGGCACAGGCCCTGCGCAACCATGGCGGCGCCATCGAGCAGACCGGCGTGCAGGCGTTGAGCCTCAACGCGGGCAGCGTGAGCAATCGCAGCGAAGGCCTGATCGGTGCGCTGGATGCGGTGGCGTCGGGCGGCTCCGGCGGTACCCCCGGCAGTGGCACCTCGCCGGGAAGCGGCGGAACGCCAGGTACCGGTGCGCCCGGAACCGGCACGCCCGGTACGGGTACTCCGGATACACCGGGTACCGGCACTGGCGGCGGTACGCCGGTGACGCCGGCTGTTCCGTTGGCAGCCGGTGTGCTGGACATCGCCGGCACGCTCGACAACGACGGCGGCAGCATCAGCAACGGCGGTCGTGTTTCGCTGGTTGCGGGCAATGGTCTGGACAACAGCGGAGGCCGCCTTGGTGTGGCCTCGCTGCGCGCCACGGGCGATCTGAACAACGATGGCGGCACACTGCAGGTGCACGGTGACGCTGCGCTGCAGCTGGGCACGCTGTCCAACCAGAATGGCGCGCTGAGTGTGGCCGGTGCGCTGCAGCTGCAGACACAGTCGCTGGACAACCGGGCAGGCGAGCTGCGCCATGCCGGGAGTGCCGAGTCGGCCTGGACAGTGCAAGGCGCGTTCAACAACGAGGGCGGCCTGCTGGCGACCAATGCCGAGCGCCTGACGCTGGGGGCAGGTCGGGTCTTCAACGCCGGTGGCCGCATCGAGCACGCCGGTAACGGCGGCCTGTTGCTGACCACGGGCGACTGGACCGGTGCCGGCGGTCGCCTGAGCACGCTCGGTCGCCTGGACTGGACGGTGGGCAATGCGGACGTGCGCAATGGCACGCTCACCGCAGCGCAGTTCCAGATCGTCGCCGGCACGCTGGACAACCGCGGCGGCAGCCTGCTGTCGCTGGGCAACCAGGGCAGCGCGCTGCGCGCCGGTACGCTGGACAACAGTGCCGGTGGCACCGTGGCCGGCAATGGCGAGCTGCACCTGACAGCGACCACGCTGGACAACAGCAAGGGCCTGCTGCAGCAGGCCGGCAACGGCGCGTTGCGTGTACACGCCGATACGCTGCGAGGCAGCGAAGGCCGCCTGCTCAGCAACGGCGACCTGTCGCTGACCGGTGGCCAGCTGGATGTGAGTGGCGGCATCACCTCGGCGCAGAGCGTGCAGATCCAGGCCGACGGCCTGCGCAACGCCGGTGGCCAGATCGTGTCGCTCGGCAATTCCGAGTTGGCGCTGGAGTTAGGTGGCACCTTCGACAACCAAGGCGGGCAGGTGCTTGGCAATGCGGGCCTGCGCATCGATGCGGGCCGCATCGACAACCAGAAGGGCACGCTGCAGTCGGCCGGTAGCCAGGGCGCGACACTGACCGTGCGCGACGATCTGGACAACAGCGCCGGTGCGATCTCTGGCAACGGCCAGTTGCAGCTGCACGTCGGCAGCCTGCTCAACCAGGGCGGCAAGGTGCTTGCGGCGGGCAGCGGCTTGTTGCAGGTGCAGGCCCGCGAACTGTTGGACAACAGCAACGGCGGCCGCCTGGCCGGCACGGGCGACGTGCTGCTGCAGGCGGCGCGGCTGGACAACCGCAGCGGTGCAATCGAGCACGCGGGCAGTGGCACGCTGCAGATCCGTGCCGATGCGCTGCAGGGCGCGGCGGGCCGGATTCTCAGCCAGTCGGCGCTGACGCTTGAGGGGGGCGAGCTGGTACTGGGTGCCGGCAGCACCACCCAGGCCGAGCGCATCGCGATCAATGCCGAGCGCCTGGACAACGCCGGCGGCAACCTCAGCGCCACCGGCAGCGACGCACTGCAGCTGCGCGTGGCGCAGGCCGTGGACAACAGCGGCGGCACGATTGCTGGCAACGGCGCGCTGGACGTGCAGGCCGGTGAACTGCTCAACCGCAAGGGCACGCTCAGTGCTGCCGGTGCAGCCGACAGCACGTTGCAGGTCAACGGTACGCTGGACAACCATGAAGGCACCATCGCCAGCAATGCCAACCGGCTGATCCTCACTGCCGCACAGCTGGACAATACCGCCGGTGCCATCCGCCAGGCCGGCAACCAGGGCCTGGATATCACCACGGCCCGCCTGGATGGAAGCAAGGGCACGCTGGTCTCTGCGGCGACGCTGACCCTGCGCGCGGATGAGGTAGACCATCGCGACGCAACGCTGGGGGCTGATCGCTTCGACCTCGAGGCCGGAACGCTGGACAACACCGGCGGCCGCATCATCGCAAGTGGCGAGGGTGCCAGCCGCATCCATGCCACCACGCTGGGCAATGCCGGCGGTACGCTGGCCAGCAATGGTGACCTGACGCTGCAGGCGCAGACGCTGGACAACAGCGCAGGCAAGATCCAGCACGCCGGCAGCGGCCAGTTGCAGGTGCTCGCACAGACCCTGCTGGGTGCGGGTGGCAGCGTGCTCAGCAATGGCACGTTGGTGCTGGAGGGCAAAACGCTTGACCTGTCGAAGGCGACCACCTCGGCGCGCCGCATCGACGTCACTGCCGACAGCCTGACCACCGCCGGCGGTGCGCTCACTGCCACCGGCGAAGAAGCGCTGCGCCTGCGGGTGCAGGGGCTGCTGGACAATCGCGGCGGGTCGCTGGCCAGCAATGGCGTGCTCGACGTTTCCGCGCGGCAGCTGATCAATGCGCAGGGCACCCTGCAGGGCGCCGGCAGCCGCCGTTCCACCCTGGCCATCGGCGAGGCACTGGAAAACCAGAGCGGGCGCATCCTGCTGGGTGGCGCGGGCACGATCAATGCCGCCAGCCTCGACAACCTCGGCGGTACTGTCCATGCCGGCGGCAGCGAACTGGTGCTGGGCATCGACGGTCGTCTCGACAATGGCAGCCAGGGCCTGCTGTCCAGCACTGGTTCGATGACGCTGGACGCTGCCAGCCTCGACAACCGGCACGGCACGGTGGTGGCAGGCAAGGACCTGCTGCTGACCACGGTTGCAGGCGTGGACAACAGCGATGGCGCGATGCAGGCCGGCGAGCTGCTGCAACTGAAGGCCACTGGCCTCGACAACCAACGCGGCACGCTGCTGGGGGGGCAGCTGACCGTCGATACCCGCGGCCAGCGGCTGGACAACAGCGCAGGTACGCTGGGTACGCAGAAGGGTGCGCTGACCGTGCACAGTGGCGCGCTGCTCAACCAGGGCGGCCGGGTGCAGTCGGCCGCCGATCTGCTGATCGATACCGCAGCGCAGACCATCGACAACCGGGACACCGCCAGCAGTGGTGGCCTGTTGGCGGCGGGCACACTGCAGCTGGACGCTGGTGCGCTGGACAACCGAGGTGGCACGCTGAACGCACAGGGCGATGCGCGGCTGGTGCTGGCCAGTGCCGACAACAGCGCCGGCGGTACGCTTGCCAGCGCGGCGGGCCTGTCGCTGCAGGCGACGACGCTGGCCAACGGCGCCGGGCGCGTGCAGGCCGGGCGCAATCTCGACCTGACCCTGAGCGGGCACCTGGACAACACTGCCGGCGCGATCGCCGCCGGCCAGTTGCTGACCCTCACCGCAGCCAGCGTCGACAACCGTAATACCCGCGGCGGCGATGGCACCCGCGGCCTGCAGGCAGGCCAGCTGCAGTTCGGAACGCAGTGGTTGGACAACAGCCAGGGACAGATCGTCACCGATGGCGGCGCGCGGTTGCAGGTCAACGGCCAGCTGCAGAACAACGGGGGTGTCATCACCACCGGCGGCAACCTCGACAGCAGTGCCGACAGCGTTGCCAACAGTGGCGGCCTGCTGCGGGCCGATGGCAGCCAGACCCTGGTGGCACGCGCGCTCAGCGAGGACGGCCAGGTACACGCCCAGCGCGACTTGAGCCTGACCCTGCAGCAGGGCCTGAGCAACCGCGGTGAATGGGTGGCCAACGGCACGCTGGCCCTGCATCTGTCCGGCGACCTGGACAACCAGGGCGTACTGCGTGGCGGCAACCTCGATCTCAACGCGCAGAACATCACCAACGCGGCCAACGGCGAGATCTCCAGCGAAGGCATCACCCATCTCAATGCACGCGGCCAGCTGACCAATCGCGGCCTGATCGACGGCAAGGTGACCCACCTCGAAGCCGACGTGCTGGACAACCTTGGCACCGGCCGTATCTATGGCGACCACGTGGCGATCTCGGCCGGCGTGCTGAAGAACCATGCCGAGGATGCCAACGGTGCCACCCGCGTCGGCACCGTGGCCGCGCGCGAGCGCCTGGACCTGGGCGTGCGCGAACTGCAGAACACCGGCAAGGGCCTGATCTACAGCGGCGGCGATGCGGCCATCGGTGGATCGCTCGGGGCTGATCGCATTGCTGCGGGCACGGCCGGCAGGATCGACAACATCGGTTCGATCATTGATGTGAGCGGCAACCTGGCGATCGATGCGGGCGTGATCAACAACATCCGTGAGAACGTGGTCATCACCCAGACCACCACGGTGAACGCGCCGGTGCGCATGGATCGGCCGGCATGGTGGCGCAACGGCAAGAACGGCACCGAGAACATCCGCAGTACCAGCCACTACATCGCCCAGGAGGTCTATTACCTCAACCCGGCCGATATCCTGGAAGATACGCCGCACATCACCCCCGACGGCTTCACCGTACACCGGGCGGTGGTGCGCCTTACCGCGCAGACCAGCGCGTACTTCTTTGGACGTGGTGGCCTGTATGCCGCGCTGGGTGAGCGTTCGCGCCTCAACCTGCAGGATGGCACCGTGGTGCTGTACTACGTAGGGCGCCAGGACAACCAGGCCAACCCGGACCAGGCCGGCAGTGGCGCCGACGATCCCTTTGCCGAGCTGACCCATCTGCACCCGGATTCGCCGGCATTCCGCTATGTCGATGACAAGCTGACCTATTCACCGGCCTATGGCACCTGCACCACCAACTGCGTGCAGCTGTGGACCTACAAGGACTATGCCCCGGACCAGCACCTGACCAATCCGCGCGGTTCCGGCGGCAACAACGTCAGCAGCAACGAGCAGTACCGCATCGCCACGCAGACGGTGACCGAGGATGTTCTGGGGCCAGGCGTAGGCGCCGATGCGGTCATCCGCTCCGGTGGTGCAATGCGATTGCGTACCGATGATCTGCGCAATCACTACGGCAGCATTGCCGCCGGCGGCAATCTCGACATCGTTGGCCTGGGTGGCACCGCCAAGGTGGAGAACCTGGCTGCGACGCTGTATCGCACCCATGCTTTCAACAACGTGGGGCACACCTTCTCCGGCGACCTCGTCACCTGGAGCAACCCGGCGATCTCCGAAGTGACCGGGAAGATCGGCGGCAGCATCACCAGCGGCGGCACCCTGACCATCGACGTTGGCGATCTCAGCAACCTCAACCAGGGGCGCAACGCACCCAACGTGCAGGATGGCGCGGCAATGGCCAACCTCAACGTGCAGGGGCCGAAGACGCTGCCGGACGGCCCTGGCCATAACGGTGCGCAGGGACCGGGCCACAGCGTAGGGACGGGGGCGGAACGCGCGCTGGCGCAGGCGGCCGTTGCCGCCGGCACGCAGCAGGGCGGCACGGTCGGGGGCATCGCCGGCAATGGCGCCGCATCCGGTTCGCGCGTGGTCGCCGCCGCCGGCGGCTCGTCGGACCGCATCGCGATGGGCGCGCCGGATACCCGCGCACCCACGGCCAGCCTGTTCAACGTCAACCGCAACGGTGGCAATTATCTGGTTGAAACCGATCCGCGCTTCACCGACCACAAGACGTGGCTGAGCTCGGACCACCTACTGGGGCAGATGGGCTACTCGCCCGATACCGTGCAGAAGCGGCTGGGTGACGGCTACTACGAACAGAAGCTGGTGCGCGAGCAGATCGGCGAGCTGACCGGCCGCCGCTTCCTTGATGGTTACGCCAGCGATGAGGCGCAGTACCGCGCGCTGCTGGAAGCCGGCGCTACCGTGGCCAGCGAATGGGGCCTGCGCCCGGGCGTGGCGCTAACCGAGGCGCAGATGGCGCAGCTGACCAGTGACATTGTCTGGCTCGTCGAGCAGACCGTGACCCTGGCCGACGGCAGTACCACCACCGCACTGGTGCCGCAGGTCTACCTGCGCCTGCGCCCGGGTGACCTGGATGGGCAGGGCGCACTGCTGGCCGGTGCCAATGTCGATATCAAACTGGCCAATGGCCTGGTCAACACCGGTGACATCGCTGGCCGCAAGCTGGTGACCATCGATGCCGGCAACATCGAACACCTGGGCGGCAGCATCTCAGGCCAATACGTCGGGTTGGCGTCGGACAAGGACATCCGCATTGCCGGTGCATCCGTGACGGCGACCGATGCGCTCTCGGTGCAGGCGGCGGGCAATGTCACGGTGACCTCCACGGTGGAAACACAGCGGGGCGGTGGTACCTACCAATTCGAGACCAACCGCATCGATCGCGTCGCCGGCCTGTATGTGACCAACCCCAGCGGCGACGGCATGTTGTCGGTGGTGGCCGGCGGTGACATCAGCCTGCAGGCCGCGCAGATCCGCAATGCCGGCACCGATGGTCTTACCCAGTTGGCGGCAGGTGGGAATCTGGATGTCGGCGCGATTGCGCTGGACGAGCGCCGCGATGCCACCTTCGACGACCGCAACCACCAGCGCAGCAGCAAGACAACGCACGCTGCCACGTCGGTACAGGGTGGTGGCGATGTAGTGCTGGCTGCTGGCAAGGACATCAACCTGGCCGCCGCGCAGATCAAGGCCGGTGGTGGACTGGCGCTGCAGGCCGGTGGTGACATCAACAGCCAGGCATTGGTGGACAGTGAGAGCCGCGACTTCGCCAATGCGGGCAAGCGCAGCTCGCTGCAGGTCAGCCAGAGTGATGAGACGGTGCGGGGCAGCACGCTGCAGGCAGGGGACAATCTGCTGCTGAGCGCTGGCCGCGACGTGAACCTGACGGCCGCGCTGATCGACAGCAGCGATGGCGCAGTCAGCGTAGCCGCTGGTCGCGACGTCAACCTGCTCTCGGCCAACGAGACGCACGACTACAGCCTGGACAGCTACGAGAAGAAAAAGAAGACGCTCTCCAGCACCACCACCACGCGCAGCGTCGACAACAGCGACAGCTATGCCATCGGCACGGCGATTCAGGGCGAGAGCATCAACATCACTGCCGGTCGCGACCTGACCGCAGTCGGTGCGGTGGTCGATGCCACTGGCAACGTGATTCTGGGGGCGGCCAACAACGTACTGATCACGGCCGCCGAAGACCATCACAGCAGTGAGTCCAGCGAAAGCAAAAAGAAGTCCGGCATTACCGGAGGCTTTGGCAATGGCGTGGCGTCGGTGGGCTACAGCAGCGCGAAGAACAGCAGCACCAGCGCCGAGCAGTCCACCACCCAGGTCGGCTCGGCCATCGCCTCACGCGAAGGTAATGTGCTGATCAATGCCGGCAACCAGCTGACCATTGCCGCTTCGGACGTCGCCGCTGGCGAGAACCTGACGCTGGTGGGCAAGGACATCGCGCTGCTGGCGCGGCAGGATACCACGGACAGCCAATCCAGCCAGGCGAGCAAGTCCAGCGGCTTCTCGGTGGGCGTGACCTACGACCCGACCAAGGCCTACCGCAGCGCCCGCGACTCGACCACCGACGGCATGGCCGACAGTGGCTCGGCGATGGGGCGGATCACCCGCACCGCTGAAGGTGCGGCCTCCGGCCTGCGTGCAGCCACCACGTCGACCGTGGTGACCGCCGGCAGCCAGCGGTCCAACAGCGAGCAGAGCCATTCGACCAGTGACGCGCGTGTCAGCCAGCTGGCTGCCGGTGGCGATCTTACGCTGATTGCCAACGGAGGCTCGATCCTCAGCCAGGGCACGCAGATGTCGGCCGAGGGCAATGCCGTGCTGCTGGCCACCAAGGACATCGTGTTCGACGTTGCCCACAACACCGAGCGCAGCGACAGCAGCAGCCGGGGCAAGGGCTGGGGCCTGGCCAACAACACCAGTGGCCTGCCGTTTGGCACCAACAACTCGCAGAGCGACGGCAGCGGCAGCAGCGACACCATCACCGGCACTCAGTTGTCGGTGGGAGGTGGCGTGCGCATGGCCACCACCGAAGGCAACATCAGCCTGACCGCGGCCAACATCGCCGCCGAGAAGGACGTGAACATCCGTGCTGCCGGTGATCTGCTGGTGCGTAGCGGGCAGGACACGGTCAGCAACGCCAATACGTCGGACAGCAAGGCGATCGGCTCGGTGCAGATTTCTGATACCGAAAAGTTCTCCGGCTGGCACCGCGAGCAGCACCAGGACGACAGCGCGCAGGTGTCCCAGGTGGCCAGCAGCATCGGCAGCCTGGGCGGCAGCGTGAACCTGACGGCTGGCGGCAAGTACACGCAGACGGCCAGCAACGTAGTGGCCGCCAAGGACGTGAACATCACTGCCGCCGAGATCGAGCTGCTGACCGCCGATGAAAGCGGTCATTACTCGCAAAGCGACAAGGACCTGAAGATCGGCGTGTTCGCACGGGTGAAGTCGCCGCTGATCGACCTGATCAACAACGTGGACGCGGCCCGTCAGTCCGATGACCGCCTGCAGAAGATGCAGGGCATGGCCGCCGGCGCCAACGCGTATCAAGCGGCCAGTGCGATCTCGGCGCTGTCCGGCCGTGCCGGCAGCGGCGAGCTGTTCCGGGCCGAGGCAGGCATCGGCTTCAAGACCGCCGACAGCAGTGCAGACGGCAGCAGCATGGTTTCGCGAGGTTCGACCATCCAGGGCGGCGGCAACGTCAACCTGACCAGTACCACGGGCGACATCCACGTAGTGCAGGGCAACCTGAGCGCAGGCAACACACTCAGCCTGGATTCTGCCGGCGACATCCTGCTGGAAGCGGGCAAGGCGCACGTGGCAGA